>JAEZHY010000105.1 GCA_023416335.1 Pseudomonadota bacterium
GCTTTAAGGAAATACGCCGCTGGTTCCCAAGGTCCGCCTTGGGAACCCCGCCCCGGCAGGCCGGATAGTATCCGGTACGAGCTGTCCAAAATACTTGGCCTACCGGGATGGGGTCATTAAAGCAACAGTATTGGATGGTGACGTGCCCACCCTACGCGGCTCACCGTTTACTCTGCTGAAATTTTATAAGAGTACCATCCCATGTATTTGGAGGAGCTCAGACTCACATGGAGTATCCCAGGTTCGGTTTCATTCGGCAGAAGTTCGAAAGAAGCAACGCTCCCGATCCCGCCAAACTGGTCAGATCGGAACTTATACGGTCGGAACTGCTCGCACCCATAAAGAAAGGCGACCGGGTACTGATTACGGCCGGGAGCCGCGGTATCGAATCGATGAAGGAAGTACTGCGGACCTGCATTGCTGCCGTGAGAGAGCGCGGCGGGGAGCCTTTCCTTTACCCTGCGATGGGAAGTCATGGTAAGGGGACAGCCGAGGGCCAGGTTGAAGTCCTGCGGCACCTTGGCATTACGGAATCGAGTATGGGAGTCCCGATCCATGGCGAACTGGAAATGGTCGAAATCGACCGCATACTCGATTCCGTCCCGGTCTATGCGGACAGGGCGGCAGTCGAGGCGGACCATGTCCTCATAGTGAACCGTATCAAGGAACACACCGAATACATTGGGGACACGGAATCCGGAATTCTCAAAATGGCGGTGGTAGGGCTCGGCAGGAGGCTCGGCGCGGAAACCATGCACCAGTTGGCCGTCAACATCACCTATATCAAGGCCATTCACAGTATAGCGGCCGCACTGTTCCGGAATTTGAAAGTCCTGGGCGGGGTCGCGCTCCTCGAGGACCATTTCAACTGCCTTCGCAGAGTCGAGGCAATCCGTCCCGAGGACGTCTTCACCAGAGAGCCGCAGCTTCTTGAGGAATCGAAGATCTACAAGCCGAAGCTTCCTTTTGAAGACCTGGATATCCTGCTCGTGGACGAAATCGGGAAAGAGATTTCAGGAGCCGGCTTCGATACAAAGGTGGTCGGCCGCATTATGAACGTCTACGAAAAGGAATGCGAGACTCCCAGAATCACCCGCATCGTGGTTCGTGACCTCTCCGAAGCTACCGACGGCAACGCAACGGGCATCGGGCTCGCGGATTATACGACCCGAAGAGCGGTCGAGAAAATCGACTTCACGGCAACCGCCACGAACTGCGTGACCGCTGTGGCACCGGAAAAAGGGCGCATTCCCCTCGCTTTCGCGTCGGACAAAGACGCAATGGAAGCAGCCTTCAACACGATAGGGCTCTGGACGCCGGATCGTGTACGCGTTGCCTGGATTTCAAACACCAAGGAACTCGAGCTGCTTGCGGTTTCGAGTGCGCTCCGGCAATCCCTGCAGCCCGAAATATCCGCGGAAGGGCAGCTTTTCGACCTGCCCTACGACGCTGGCGGAAACCTCCCGAAATTGCAGGACCTGCTCGAAAAGGGCAATCTTCTTTAGCCTGACAGGATGAGGCCGAAGCAGCCCTCTGCCCGGCTCGTTATTGGAGTTACGAATGCAGATCAAATTGAACTACGGCAGAAAGGGACTGCTCATCGACTTCCCCGAGGACTGGGAGTTGAACGTCATAGAAAAGGCTGCCATGCCCGTTCTGCCCGATCCGGCCGGATCGGTTTTCAAGGCACTTGCCGGTCCCGTCTCGTCGCGCACGCTCACCGAAGAAGCTGCGGGCTATCGCACCGCGTGCATCCTTATCTGCGACATAACCCGGCCGGTACCAAATTCGATCGTCCTCCCTCCTCTCATCTACGAACTGCTGAGGGCGGGAATCGAACCCGATGCCATCACCGTGCTGGTTGCGACGGGCCTCCACAGACCCAATGAAGGGGATGAACTGCGGGAACTGATCGGAAACGACTGGGTGCTCGATACCGTCAAGGTCGTCAACCATTTTGCGCGAAACGACCAGGATCACGTGTTTCTGGGCAACACCTCGGGGGGGACCCCGGTCAAACTCGACCGACGCTTTGTCGAAGCCGACATCAAGATCGCAACGGGCCTGGTGGAACCCCATTTCATGGCGGGATACTCCGGGGGCAGGAAAGTGATCGCACCCGGGATCGCACATAAAGACACAATCACCACCTTCCACAGCGCGAGGTTCATGGAGCACGCCAATGCCGCGAACTGCGTCCTGGAGAGCAACCCGCTGCACCAGGAACAGCTCGAAATCGTCCACATGCTCGGAAAGGTGTTCGCGGTAAACACCGTGATAGACGACCTGCGAAGGCTCTCTTACGTCAACTTCGGGGAAATCGAGGCAAGCCACCTCGACGCGGTGAACTATATCCGCCGTTACGCCGAAATTTCAGCGGGGAGAAAGTACCGGACCGTGGTCACGAGCGGCGGCGGATACCCTCTCGACAAGACCTATTACCAGACCGTAAAAGGTATGGTCGGTGCGATGGGGCTGCTCGAAGACGGAGGGGATATCATCATATTTTCGGAATGTTCGGAAGGGATGGGCTCAGCCGAGTACGTCGAGGCACAGAAGAAGCTTGTCGAGCTGGGAACGGAGGGCTTTCTCGAGTCGCTTCTCGGCAAATCCAGGGCCGCGATCGACGAATGGCAGACCGAAATGCAGCTCAAACCGATGCGAATCGGAAATGTTCATCTCTTCTCGGAAGGGCTCTCCGTGGAAGACAGGCTCATTACGGGAGTCTCCTGTTCGACGAACGGCATACCGGCGATCGATTTCATCCGGGAAATAGTAGCGCGCTCCGGCAGCGGGCCAATCGCCGTGATTCCCGAAGGTCCGTACGTCATTCCCCAGTGCGCCGCAGGAAAAGCAGTGAGCGGTAAACTGTGAACAGTGAGCTAAGAAAAAGAGAAGCCCCGTGAAGGACCGGGTACGGTAAAATATGGGGACTGGCTCCTTACCTCAAAAACAAATTCAGATAAGGACGCGCTATGGACGAATCCCGAAGAAAGGTTCTGGAGCGGATACTTCATGCAGGGCTTCAGGCGGTAGATCCCGAGGAGGCCGTGCGAAAGCACGTGGAGCGCCGCGGCAATAAACTGATCGTGGACGGCGGGACGTACGACCTCGATGCGTTCAAGCGCATTCTCATTTTCGGAGCGGGAAAAGGGACCGCCCCAATGGCTAAAGCGTTGGAGGATATCCTGGGCGATCGCGCCGCGGGCGGCTGGATAACAGTCAAGTACGGCCACGGGCTCCCGCTGCAAAAAACCCGTGTGATGGAGGCGGCCCATCCGGTTCCGGACGATGCGGGCCTGAACTCGGCGGACCTTATGCTCCGGCAGCTTGAAATGTGCACGGCGGACGACCTCGTCCTGTTCGCGTTTTCGGGAGGTGGAAGCGCCCTTCTCCCCTCGCTTCACCCCTCACTCCAGTTCAGCGACAAGCAGGCCGCCACGAGGCTTCTTCTCGAATGCGGCGCCTCGATCGACGAGATCAACGCAATCCGAAAGCACCTGTCCCGGACCAAAGGCGGAGCGCTTGCCAGAGCCGCCCACCCGGCAACCGTCATTTCCCTCATGCTATCCGACGTCGTCGGAGACAGGCTCGACGTAATCGCTTCCGGGCCGACAGTCCCGGACCTTTCGACATTTGCCGACTGCCTGGAGATTTTTGCACGCTACGGATTGACCGGGAAGGTCCCTAAAGCCGTGCTGGAACACATGAAGAAAGGCGCGGCCGGTCTTGAGCCCGAAACCCCCAAACCCGGAGATCCCCTGTTCGAAAACGTCCGGAACGTGGTCGTCGGAAACAACCTGTTCGCCCTGCTGGCGGCGAAAAGGGAAGCCGAGTCCCTGGGGTATAACACCGTCATTCTCTCGTCATGCGTTCAGGGTGAAGCCCGTGAGGTCGCGCGGGTTGTAACCGCAATCGGGAAGGAAGTGCTCGCTTCGGGTCAGCCGGCGGCTCCACCGGCCTGTATCCTGATGGGCGGTGAGCCTACGGTCACGCTGCGCGGGAAGGGCAAGGGAGGCAGGAACCAGGAACTGGTGCTCGCAGCTGCATTCGACCTCCGGGGACTTGACCGGATATGCATAATGAGTGTGGGAACCGACGGAACGGACGGACCGACGGACGCTGCGGGAGCCGTTGCCGATGGAACGACCCTGGACCGCGCACGGGAAAAAGGAATGAACGCCCTCGATTACCTGGCTCGAAACGATGCCTATAACTTCTTCGACCCGCTCGGCCTGCTGATCAAGACAGGCCCTACCCGGACCAACGTCATGGATATGATTTGCCTGCTGGCCGGGTGAGGCGGTTTTTCAAATTATCTGAGGACGGGTAGGGCGGGCACAGGTTTCATCGTGCCCACCGCCCGCCCATTCGAAAATATTCCTGTATCGGGCACGCGCGAAAGACGACCCCATTGGGATGGCCGGACGGTGGGCCCCCCAAAACACGAGGGTGCCCACCCTACACGGCTGCCGCCCTTGATTTAAAGCGCTCTTCTCGGCCTTTCAGCTCACTGCTCACTCGTCACTGTTCACTGCACTTCTACATTTCAACCAGCAGAAGCCAGAACGAACAGATCACCACACTGATCAGCATCGGGACAAACGCCGTCTTCATATAGTGCATGAAGGAGATGTTATATCCCGCCCGCTCGGCCATTCCGACCGTGACCACGTTGGCGCTTGCTCCGATCATGGTGCCGTTTCCGCCCAGGCATGCGCCAAGCGCCAGCGACCACCAGAGTATTCCGTTCTGTGCCCCCGGAATGGCGGTGGTAAGATAGGCCACGATCGGCAGCATTGTCGCCGTAAACGGAATATTATCGATGAAAGCGGAAGCGATAGCCGAGACCCAAAGAATCACGAGAACGGCAATCACCAGCGATCCCTTCGAAACATCCCGGACCCAGTCGGCGATAATTTGAATGAGCCCGGTCTCTTCGGCAGCGGCCACCACTATGAAAAGCATGATGAAGAAGATCAGGGTGGGCCACTCTATTTCACGCTCAAGCATTTCTACGATGTCGATCCGGCTAATCGTCATGAGTATTGCCGCCCCGATCAGCGCGGCGATGCTGGGTTCCATTTTCAGAGCCCCGTGCAGGATAAACATCAGGATGGTAATCGCCAGGATAACGGCGGCCTGCGTGAGCAGAGTCTTGTTGGTGATCTTGTATTCTTCCCTCAGCCGCTCGATCAGTTCCTGAACATTTTCCACCTTCGCGCTCAGGTAATCCTTCTTGTGCCAGTAGATAAAATAGACGATGGCCACCGCAAGCGCGATCACATTGACTAACGTCAGATTTTGGACAAAATCGACAAAGCTGAGCTTGGCATACGACCCTATCATGATATTGGGAGGGTCCCCGATCAGGGTAGCGGTCCCGCCGATGTTCGAAGCAAACGCCTCGGGGATCAGCAGCGCAACCGGGTCGATTTTGAGGGTGACAGCTATTTCGATGGTAATGGGGATTATCAGGAGCATTGTCGTGACGTTGTCGAGAAATGCCGAAACGACAGCAGTAATGAACATCAGTGTGGCGGCAAGAGCAAATACGTTGCCCCTTGTCGTTTGATACGATTTATAGGCCATCCACTGGAAAACACCGGTCTTTTTAAGAACCCCGACGATGATCATCATCGCCATCAGCAGGAAGATTACGTTCATGTCGATGGCATGGATGGCATCTTCGTAACTGAGTATGCTGTAGTCGTGATTGAATGTGCCGGCGGTATAGGTGATCGTGAGCAGGAGGGCGGCACCGAGAAACGCAGCCAGGGTCCGATGCATCCATTCGAAGGCGATCAGCACATAAACGGCGATAAGCACGAGTGTGGCGATCCAGAAGGCTGGAGTGGTGGTCCGCTCCAGTTTCAGGTTCTTATGGGCCAGATAATATACGTTCCCATCCTGTGCATTCTGCTCCTTCACCACTTTATCCAGCACCAGGGGCCCGGAGTTCTTGAAGCAGGGCTTATCCACTTCGAGTTCCACCCGCGCATTGGGCAGAGTGTCGCGTGGAAGAGTGATCTCGGCCTTGAATTGCCCGGCCCGGGATGTGGCGACTTCCGAACTGGATTCGACCTTCTTGCCGTTGACCGAAAAACTAACCTCGGCGTCTTTGATTCCTTTTCCATGTGTATTGCTGATCGTTCCGGAAACAATCAAGACATCCGAAGGACCGGCGGGTTCCTTCACATCGGCATGAGCTGCGGTCGCGAAAACGAGAAACAGAATAAAAATCAGGAAACCCCATCGCTTATTCACCAGTCACTCCTGCTCGTTGTCATTTCTTAACCAATCATCCCTGTATTTCAGGAGTTTATGGGAAAAAATGACAGTTGTAAACCAATCCCCAAAGGCAAGAAACAATTAGCTCCTCAATACCCGTGATTTCTCTTCCACACACCACGGCAGACCAATCCCCCGTCCTGCGGACTCTTTGCCGGGTGAGCTGCTGCACTGTGATTTCATCCTATCATATGATGATTTTTGGCATTGTGTTTTATAAATCAAATCAGCGGAGTTGGAAAAAGAAAAGAGCGGCCGACGCACATTTCGTGAAGAATTCGAAACATAAAAAATTGGGCGTTGGAAACCAAGCAGGTGCGGCCAGCGGCAAAGTGAAGTTTAAATCTGCACCGGGCATTCGTACACATCAGACCTGCCGGGCCGGGGTCCCCAAGGCGGAGGGCCTGTTGCCCAAATGGATATGAGCTTCTGTAGCGTGCATTTTGCGACCAAGCCCCCCAACCCGTCATCCCGGCGGTGCTTTTAAGCCGGGATCCAGGGGTTTTTAAGAGCTTGAATTCACTATTAATCCGCCCCCAAAGGCCTGGATTCCGGTTTCCACCGGAATGACGAAATCGTATCAGGTACGCAATCTGAAGCTACCGCGGGGATTTGGGCAACAGCCCCCGGACCTTGGGAACCAGCGGTGCCTTTCAGTTCATTGTTCATTACTCACTGTTCACCGCCTCCAAGGCCTCCCAGCGCAGGTATAAATCCTCCAATTCCTGTTCCAGCGCTTTCAGACGGGCCATGTTATCGGTTATCCCGGGGCTGCTCCCCTGCTGATAGAATGCCGGATCGGCCATGAGTTCATAGAGTCTTTTCTGCTCCGCTTCAAGGGTCTCGATCCGTTCGGGCAGGGCTTCGAGTTCGCGCTGTTCTTTGAAACTGAGGCCCTTTCGATTTTCCCGGCGGGGGCGCTGCCTTTCCGATTTTCCCGCCTTTTCGGGTTTCAAAGTTTTTTCGGGCTGTTTCCTCTGGCTTAGCCAGTCATCGTAGCCCCCGACGTACTCGGTGATTTTGCCCTCGCCTTCGAGCACCAGGGTGCTGGTTACCACGTTGTTGAGAAAAGCACGGTCATGGCTCACGAGGAGCACGGTCCCCGAGTAGTCGAGCAGCAGATCCTCCAGCAACTCGAGGGTCTCGACGTCCAGATCGTTTGTCGGCTCATCGAGCACGAGCACGTTGGCCGGTTTTGTGAAAAGGCGGGCGAGGAGCAACCGGTTTCGTTCTCCGCCCGAGAGTATCCGGACGGGGGACCGGGCCCGCTCCGGGGAAAACAGGAAATCGTTCAAATATCCAATGACATGCCGGGGGCGACCGTTGAACAGGATCGTATCGTTGCCTTCGCCCACGTTTTCGATAACCGATTTGTCTTCATCCAGCTGGGCGCGAAGCTGGTCGAAGTAGGCTACCTCCAGTTTCACGCCGTGCCTGAGTTTTCCGGCCACGGGCTGCAACTCCCCGAGCAGGATTCGAAGGAGAGTTGTTTTGCCGGAGCCGTTCGGGCCTATGATTCCGACTTTATCGCCGCGCATGATTATGGTGGAAATATCGCGGATCAGGGGTGCTTCGCCGTCGTAGGAGTAGCTCAATTCCTGGGCCTCAACCACGAGTTTTCCCGAGCGTGCCGCTTCCTGCGTGCTCATGCGCACGGCGCCCATGAGTTCCCGGCGGGCCGCCCTCTCTTCCCGCATCTTCTCGAGTTCCCTTACCCTGCCTTCGTTCCGGGTACGCCGAGCCTTGATTCCCCGGCGAATCCAGGTTTCCTCCCGGGCCAACTTCTTGTCGAACTCCTCCCAATGGACCGCCTCCGTCGAAAGGGCGGCAAACTTGCGCTTCTGAAAGCTGTCGTAATCGCAAGCCCAGTCGATAAGGCGCCCGCGGTCCAGTTCGACCGTTCGGGTCGCAAGCCTCTGCAGAAACATACGGTCGTGGGTAACGAAAAGCAGGGTGCCGGCAAAATGCAGCAGGAAATCTTCCATCCAGTTGATTGCGTCGATATCTAGATGGTTGGTCGGTTCGTCCAGGAGCAGCAGATCGGGTTCGGACACCAGCCCCTTCGCCAGCAGGACCCTGCGCTTGAGCCCGGCGGAAAGGGTGTCGAACTGAACTCCGGCCTCCAGTGCCATGCGCGAGATTGTCTTCTCGACCTGGTTTTGCTTTCGCGCTTCGTCCACTTCACGGGCGTCGGCCAACCCGCCGGAAACAATGTCGAATACCGTTCCCGAGATCCCTTCCGGGACTTCCTGCGGAAGATAGGAGACCCGCATTCCCTGCTGACGGACCACCTCGCCGTCGTCCGGAGAAAGGTCCCCGTGCAGGAGACGCATCAGAGAGGTCTTCCCTGCCCCGTTTCTTCCCAGGAGGCAGACTCTTTCCCTGTTCTCGATATTCAGATTGACGCGATCGAGCAGCAGCGGCCCACCAAAGCCGATACACACTTCACGCAGGCTGATCAATGCCATTTATGTTTTTCCTGTTCATTTAGAAATTGTTCGCACCTCTGCACACGCCGGTTCCCAAGCTCCGAGCGCAGCCAGCGTTCGTTGAAGGCGGCCCATTGCACGATCAAGTTGGTCTCCTGGTTTCGTGGGCTGTTGCCCAAATGGAGATAAACCTTTTCCCGGGTATTTTGCAACCTAGCTCCCCAACCCGTCATCCCGGCAGTGCTTTTTGAGCCGGGATCCAGGTTTCTTAGGGTCTTGAATCCACGATTAATCCACCGTAAAGCCTGGATTCCGATGTGAACTTGTCCTGATCGAAGAGAAAGGGGCGGAATGACGCCGATGGGGCCTGCGTGTCATTACTGCCCCTTCCCCGTCCAACCTGAGTCCCGGCGGCGGACTGCAGGAAACGGCAAACTCAGCCCCCGTTGCCGGATGGCACAGGCAAAGGCCCTCGGCATGGAGCAGGTATCCGAGGTCTCCGGGAAGCGCCTCGAAATTGCGGATTCCTCCTCCCGCGGCGTAAAGCGGATCGCCGACCAGCGGGTACCCGGCCGCTGCAAGGTGAATCCGGATCTGGTGAGGCCTACCCGTTTCGATTTCCACTTCCAGTATCGAGTTACCGTCCCTGTGCGCCAGGACATTAACCCGGCTCAACGCGAATCTTCCGTCCGGGCTGGCTGCGTGTACTGACCCAAGCTTGGGATGAGGGACCGGCCCGATCGGTACCTCTATTTCAAAGTTCCCCTCACTCGGGATCCCCTCGGCAAGTGCCCGATATGTCTTTCGCATTTCGCAACGCCTGACGGCCCCACAAAGAAACGACCTTGCCGCGGCCGTTCGCGCAAAAAGGACAATGCCCGATGTGCCTCGACCCAGGCGATGGATCGGAACGGCTTCCGGGTAATCCTTCCTGACGAGTGCAAGCAGCGTGTGATCGAGAAATCCACCGGCCGGAACTGTCGGAAGTCCGCTGGGTTTTGCTACGGCAAGCAGTTCCCGGTCTTCATGGAGTACCTCGAAAAAGAGAGGGACATCAGGCTCGTTCCAGGGTGGCCGGCGCCACACAAGCCACTGCCCGGATTTCAGGAAAACGTCGCAGGCCGCCGGCCTGCCGTCCACGAAGATTTCTCCCCCCGCCAGCCGTTCCTGCCAATTCGCTCTGGAAGAATGGCGGTACTTCCGGGTCAGGTAGGTAAGGACCGTGCTTCCGTTTGCCTGATTATCTATTTGCTCCCTGTACTCAAATCCATTATTTAGAGCCGTCTTTTGACCTTTCGTGGTAATGTCCGCCGGGATCGACGAGCACCGGTCGATTGCCCGGCCCCGCCTTTTTTGGAATGTTGGGCTGAGACGGACGAGAAAATCCCGTGCCGGGGCATTAAATTGCTTTTCTGAACCAATCGGCTTTTACCCTGTCGCGAAAGCGGCATCAAGACTATTGCGGTTGCTCCGGCAAATTCGTATCCCGGATATAATAACCCATATCATCCCCTGAAACAGCTTCCGGGGTCGGGAGATCGTCCGGATGGGCAGGAATTGCACTATAGAGAGGGAATAATGAACAAACAACATGTCGAATCCATATCCCGGGAACTCGGTCTCGGAAAACACCAGGTAGAAGCTGCGGCCCAGCTTTTGGAGGAAGGCGGGACGGTTCCCTTCATCGCCAGGTACCGGAAGGAAGCCACCGGGTCTCTGGATGAGACTGTAATAACAACCATCCGGGATCGGCTCGAGCAGCTCGACGCACTCGATAAACGCCGGGCATCTGTTTTGAAATCCCTTGAAGAACAGGACAAGCTGACCGACGAGCTTCGGGAGAGCATCCTTCGCGCGGAAACGTTGGCAATACTCGAAGATATCTACCTTCCATTCCGGCCCAAACGCCGCACGAGGGCCATGATCGCCCGGGAACGCGGCCTCGAGCCGCTTGCGCTCCTTTTATTCGATCAAAAGCCGGGGACCGATCCCTTTGCCGAAGCCGCACCTTTCATTGATGAGGTGAAGAGCGTCCCTACAGCGGAGGAAGCCCTCGCCGGCGCCCGCGACATCATTGCCGAGTGGATAAACGAAAATGCCGAGATGCGCGCGAAGCTCCGCGACACCTTTGTGCAGAAAGGAATCATCCGGTCGAAGGTCGTGCCGGGCAAAGAAGCGGAAGGCGCCCAGTTCCGGGATTATTTCGACAAGGAAGAGTCGCTTAAGGGTGCGCCGTCGCACAGAATCCTCGCGGCGCGCCGCGGTGAGAAGGAAGGGTTCCTGACCGTCCACATAGCCCCGCCGGAAGATCAGGCGCTTCTGCTGGTAGAGTCTTCTTTCGTGAAAAACGATTCCCCCGCCGCGCAGCAGGTCGGGACGGCAGCGCAGGACAGCTACAAGCGGCTGCTGGCCCCTTCCCTTGAAACGGAAATGAAGCAGCAGTCAAAGGAGAACGCCGACCGGGAAGCCATCCAGATCTTTGCCGACAACCTCCGGCACCTGCTCATGGCCCCTCCTCTGGGTTTCAAGAAAGTATTGGCCCTGGATCCGGGCTTCCGCACCGGGTGTAAGCTGGTCTGCCTCGATCCGCACGGCAAGCTCGTCCACCACGAGGCAATCTACCCGCATTCCGGGGCACAGTCCCAGGCGAACGCAGCCGAACGCGTTCGGGCACTCGTTGCCGAGAAGGGCATCGAAGCCATAGCGATTGGAAACGGGACAGCCGGCAGAGAAACCGAAGCATTTGTTCGCGGCCTCGGACTGCCGGAAAGCATTCGCGTAATCATGGTGGATGAAAGTGGGGCCTCCATCTACTCGGCCTCGGAGACCGCCCGCCAGGAGTTCCCCGATCAGGACGTTACCGTCCGCGGATCGGTTTCTATCGGCCGGAGACTGATGGATCCCCTCGCCGAACTGGTCAAAATCGACCCCAAATCGATCGGCGTCGGCCAGTACCAGCATGATGTGGACCAGGGGCAGCTCAAGAAGAGCCTCGACGATATCGTAATGAGCTGCGTGAACGCGGTGGGAGTCGAAGTGAATTCGGCAAGCCCGCAGTTGCTCGGCTATGTCTCGGGGCTTGGACCTCAGCTTGCAAAAAACATCGTGGCATTCCGCGAAGAAAACGGCCCTTTCGCATCGAGAGATCAGTTGAAAAAAGTCCCACGCCTGGGGCCAAAAGCGTTCCAGCAGGCGGCGGGGTTCCTCCGCATTTCCGGAGGCAAGAACCCTCTGGACTCGAGCGCGGTTCATCCCGAATCCTATCACGTGGTCGAGAAAATGGCCCGCGATCTGGGGTGCTCCATTGCCGAGCTGATACGCGACGCCTCTCTCAGGCAGAAAATCGATCCCGCCGCCTACGTTACCGCTGAGGCCGGACTCCCGACCTTGCTGGATATTTTATCGGAACTCGCCAAACCGGGCAGAGACCCAAGGGAGACTTTCGAAGCATTTTCTTTCGCACCGGGAATAGAGAAGATAACCGACCTCGAGGTCGGCATGAAGCTGCCCGGGATAGTCACAAATGTCACCGCGTTCGGTGCCTTTGTAGATATCGGGGTACACAGGGACGGTCTGGTCCACGTGAGCGAGTTATCGGACAATTTTGTCCGGGATCCGCAACAGGTTGTCCGGGTGCATCAGAAAGTTGCGGTAAGAGTCTTGGAGGTGGACAAGGAAAGAGGACGCATTTCTCTGTCCATGAAATCGGGATCGGCCCCAAAGGGAGAAAAGCCGAAAACCGAGCGTCAAAGCCCGGCAAACGTGCGCAGGGAAAAGAAACCTCAGCAGGAAAAAAGAGGCGGGTTCAATAACCCGTTCGAAAGGGCGTTTAGGAAGGATTGATGCCCCGCTTGTGCTGTGCAGGGCATCGGCCTTCCGGGACGGGGGTTCCCAAGCGGACCTTGGGAACCAGCGATTTGTGGGTAACCAGTGGTTTTTGGGAGCCAGCGGTTTGATATAATGTTCTCTGCGATTGGCAGCCCCCTCCGGATGGGTGGCCGGATTCATATCCGGACCGCCTCCCCGGAAACTTCGCCGTTTTGCAGAACTTCTAACGTTCACACCGTCTGCTGCATTGCCTGGTCTGCCTTCTTCGTGCCCGAAATGTTCGTCGCGGTGAAGACGTGCCCTTCTCCCGGGTCGGATGCATTTACCGCCGCCGTGCTGAGAAGGACATCGATTACCGTTCCGTCCTTTTTCTTCCAGCGGGTCTCGATTGCCCCGACGTCCCCCGACAATTCCAGAAAAGCAGCTTTAAGACTCTCGGAATCCCCTGCCGATGCGCTGAGCAGGCTCAGGCTCTTCCCGGCCAGTTCCTCACTCGGATAGCCGGTCAGGTTGGCCATCTGCTCGTTCATCCATATGAAATTCCCGTCTCTGGTGAGCCCAATGCCGCTGGGGGCCGCACGCAGGACCGTGAGCAGGATATTCTCCCGTCGCCTGAGTTCCTCTTCCATCAGCTTGTTTTCAGTAATATCGAGGCCGATTCCGCCGACATATTTGTTGCCTGCCGTATCCTTGAACGGGAACTTGAACTTCCACCATGCGTACCTGCTCCCGTCCGGGTTCGTAGTTTCCTCGACCACATCGACGTCGTGTCCGGTCCTGAGGACCATCATGTCGCTTTCGCTGAAGAGGCCGGCCTTCTCCGGGGGGAAGAGTTCCATGTCGGACTTTCCGTACCAGTCTTCGCGGCTGACTCCGAAGCTCTTTTCGGCCGAAGCGCTGAGATAGAGATAGCGGCCCTGCTCGTCTTTCATCCACGCCGTCGTGGGGCTGTTGTCCATGAAAGCCCTGAAGCGTTCCTCACTCTGATGCAGTTCTTCTTCCAGAATTTTCTGGGCAGTTATATCCTGGGTGATCCCAAGAAAGCGCAAAGGCCTGTCGGCGTCATAACAGGCCTGCCCGACGGCCTGAATCCACTTGATGCGACCGACGGAAGATACCGTCCTGAAAGTGAAATCGAAAAGGGTCCTCTCGGCTATCGCCTTGCCGATTGACTGGCGGCACGGCTCGCGGTCCTCGGCGTGGAGAATGGCGTAGAAGCGGTCTATGTCTATGTTGTCTTCAGGCGTCAGCCAGAAATGTTCTTTGACCTGTCCGTTCCAGCACAAGCCACCGTCGGGCAGGTCGCACCACCAGAGCCCCAGGCCTGTAGCCTCTATTATGAATTCAAGATCCTCACGACTGATGTGAAAAAGTCGAAGTCCCGCGACGAAGGCTTCCGGCTTTTCTCCTGCCGGGGATCCCGGAGATTCCTTTGCATAGTCGTTCTTCACGCCCGTTGACATCCTCCGGCGCAGTTCCTTCAGTTCCAGAATCAACTGCTCCTTCGTTTTTTCCTCATCCAGCATTGGTTGGGCCCTCGTAGATATTATGAGTAAGAAATCCAAAACCGGTCTATTCCGGTCGTCTATGCTGATATGAAGCGGATGGAAATATGGTGATGTGCGTGACGCACGGTTGCATGGATATGATGGCACAAAGAGTAACCATCGTTGTCAATACTGCAATGCTTCAGAAGTCCCGTCGAACAACTCCTGAATTCCTACGACCGGTGCAAACCCGGTATGGCGCTCTGGAACTGGAGGAATGTGCTGTTATCTTTCAATACGGTTCCCTTTTGGGTAGTTCACCCGCGAAGGGAAGGAAGCGACCGATGTGGGATTGAGTCGACGCGACCTGAAATTTCCTAAAAGATAATCTTGTCACAGGGGAAGGACAACTTTGTCCAACCCCTTTTTCTGTGCCGGACAAACGATTTTGGAGGAGAGGCCGGACGGAGCTGTTGACAATGGTGTCACAGCCGGGAAAGTACAGGGCATCGAAGGGTCGGGAAAGAGGTGCGGAAGTTTTGCCTTCAGGCCTGATTCCATCCCGGTTGCCGATCATGCCGCAACACTGGATAGTCAAAACCGATTGTGGCACGGATGTTGCTCTGCAATTAGGCAGAGACTTTGTGTCACCTGAAGAAACAAACAGCGCCGGAGTGCGAATCGATTCAGCCTTCCGGGACACCATGCTTGACTGGCGCAGAAACATCCATCTCAAAGGACAAATGCATCACTTGTGCCGGAATTCCGCTGGGAGCCGGCCGGGGGACTGACTTTGTCCGAAACAAAGTGAAAAGCCGCGCAATTCCCTCAGTCCCGCGATGATTCCGGACCACAGCCGCGGCGAGAAGCTGAGCAGCCATACGCAATAGCTTTGCCGTCGAACCCGGGAAAAGGCTTCACGGCGCACAATTCCAGAATTCCGCCAACCGAGGAACAAGGTTATGAAACAGATAAGAATCTTGCTATTGGATCTGAGTGCAACAGGCGTCATGTACGCGGTGCTGCGGGAGCTTCTCCAGGCGGCCCCCGGGATGAGCCTGAGCTGCGTTCAGGAGAACATAGACTTCCTGAAGCCTTCCGGGCATAAGCGCGCCAAGGATTTGCTGCTGGGACTGGGGCCCGACGTTCTCATCCTGACGGCCACCCTGTCGGAACTGGACAGGTTCCGTGCGGTTTATGAGACTCTCGGGCCGGAGGCGGAAAAGATTCCGGGCGTTGCGTTCATCGAAGGAAACGACCGCTCCAGTTTTACGGCGGTCATCCTGCAAACCGGCGCCATATTGATGAACCCCACCCAATTGAATATCCATGACGCCATCGCACTTATCGAAAACCTCACCGGCAGGCTGGACCCATCTGGAATCCTTCCGTTTTACTCAGGGGGAATGTTTCGACCGAAGCAACTCATCGGTGTGAGTTCCGTGTTTCTCGAAGAAGTGAGAAAGATCCCGATCGTTGCAAAATACAATTCAAGCGTTCTGATATGGGGAGAAACCGGCACGGGGAAGGAAATCTGCGCCCAGATGGTCCACGCTCTCAGTCCGAGAGCCGAACACCCGTTCGTACCCGTCAATTGCGGCGCACTGCCGTTCGAACTTGCTGAAAACGAACTGTTCGGACACATGAGGGGGGCTTTTACCGGTGCCGTTCCATCGAAGCCCGGCCTGATCCGCGAAGCGGAAGGCGGGACCCTTTTTCTCGATGAGATCGACAGCCTCCCTCCCCTCGTGCAGGTGAAGCTGCTGCGTTTTCTCCAGGATAAGACGTACAAGCCGCTCGGAGCGGTAAGGGAATTCCCCGCCGATGTCAGGGTCATTGCTGCCGTGAACATAGAACCTCAGCAGACGCTCAGATCCGGCAGATTGCGCCAGGACCTCTACCATCGCCTCAACGTTCTCTCCATGCGCCTTCCTCCGCTGCGGGAAAGAAAAGAGGACATCCCCCTCCTTGCCCGCTATTTTCTTGCCAGAAATATGTCCGAAACGGCAAAAACCCTGGACGGCCTCTCGGTTCACGCCATTCAGAAACTCCTGCTGCATGACTGGCCCGGAAATGTGCGCGAATTGGAGCGCATCCTGGAACGCGCGGTCATCTTCTGTTCCGGCAGGCTCGTAGAGGATTTCGATATCTCCATTCAGCAGCAACAGGAGGAAATCGAGGTCGGAGCTTCCTTCAAAGAGATAAAGGAAAAGTATATCGAGCAGTTCGAGAAGAGCTACATAGAGAGGCTGCTCGTGGCTCACCAGGGAAACATCTCAAGGGCTGCACAGGCGGCGAAGAAGCACCGCAGAGCATTCTGGGAACTCATCCGCAAATACGGAATCGATGCGGAAAAGTACAAAATCCAGAGTTAGGAAGCTGGACCGGCGCCATTTTTCCAATAGACAGATCCAGGGATTCATGCACTCCACCAGGATCCCGGCGGGTATTCTTCCTTCCCCTACCTGTTTTTCCATTCCAAAACCGAAATTCCAAGTCGGCATTGTAATTTGCCCCGAACCATCGCGTGCAACGTGGGGATTTCGAATTACCAGGGCAGAGAGTGAATTTCCTGCATTGAAGAGAAGTCCGCGTTTCGCGATTCGCAAAAAAACACTTCTCTCACGACGCATTCGGGCCGATTCAGTGTGGCAGAGTGATTTTCCGCCGGTTCGTACCGCCCCCTCCGGTACACTCTGAAAACCATCGAGGCCCCGTAAGGTTCGCGCCCCGGAGTGGCATGGTACTTGCTTAATGTTGGACTGGATTCAGCGTTCGCCCCCGCCAAAGCGGAGCAATCCGCGGCAGAGTCACGAGAACTCGATCTTCAGGCTGAAGAGATGCGCAACCATGTTGCCGTCTGGAAGGTTCCGATTTCGGATATGAAAGTCACCGGCGGATTTGAAGAATTGAGCGATATGCCCTTTTGGCGGTTTTGGTAGAAAAGGCAGCATCCCCCAACTCCCCTCACGAAACAATGGAAAGGAGAGAGGCCGAATTTCGGGAATCACTGCCATTGATCGTTCGGCCCGGGAAAAAGTAGATGAAAATTAGAATAATGTTCGTAGACGACGACTCCAAGATGCTGGCAGGCCTTCAGAAGAGATTTCGAGGCATGCGCAATGAATGGGAAATGACGTTTGTCGGCAGTGGACGCGAAGCTCTGGAAAACCTCCAGAGGGAGCCCTTTCACGTCCTGGTGACCGACATGCGAATGCCGGAAATGGACGGCACTGAATTGCTGCGCCGGGTTGAGAAACTCTACCCCCAAATCGTGCGCATAATCGTCTCGGAGAATTCGGATGCGGAAATGATCCTGAAAACCGCCGGTCCCGCCCATCAGTTCCTTCACAAGCCGTGTGAGGCAGGAAAACTGAAAATGGCCGTGGCACGTGCCGGTGCGATGCGCAGCCTGCTCGAAAACGAAGCTCTGATAAACCTGATCTCCGGAATCGAATCTCTGCCGAGCCTGCCTTCGTTGTACACGGAGGTGATAAATGAGGCAAACTCCCCGAACGGTTCACTCAACAAAGTAGGGGAAATCATCTCCAAAGACGTGGGCATGTCCGCAAAAATCCTCCAGTTGGTGAACTCACCCTTCTTCGGACTTCCCTCTCATGTCAACAGCCCGGTCAGGGCGGTCCGCCTGCTGGGACTCGAGACGATCAAGTCCCTCATTCTTTCCGTGAAAATTTTTTCCCAGTTCAACAGGTCCGGCTTGCCCGGCTTTCCTATTTCCAGGCTGTGGAATCACAGTATTGCAACGGGCATAATCGCCAGAGGCATAGCGACTCAAAAGGACTCGGGCCAGAACAGGATAGACGAGGCTTTCATGGCGGGCCTGCTCCACGACGTTGGAAAACTGATCCTGGTGGACAGGCTTCCGCAACAATACCTCGAGATAACGGCAATGGAGAAGTCCCTGCGGTGCCCCCTCTGGGAAGCCGAGCAAAAGGTCCTCGGCACCACGCACGCACAGGTCGGAGCCTACCTGATGGGCATCTGGGGACTTTCCGAATCCATCGTAGAGACTCTTGCGTACCACCACTACCCGTCCAGGTGCCCGAATAAGAGTTTCAGCACCCTCTCGGCCGTGCACCTCGCGAACTCCATCGAGCATGAAAGCAGCACGGGTTCCAGCGAGAACAGGCTCGATTTCGAATACCTGGAAAAGCTCGGGATAGACGATCAGGGACGGGATATGGCCGGTACGGCTTAGCCGCAGTCGGACGGAGGACGGTGGCTGGGGACGGGCCGAAAAACAGTCCGTTGCGCTCATCTTGCGCTCACACGCCCGGATTCAGGAATCCTGCATCAAAGAGGAAGCCGATAATGGAAATGGCGGCATGCCGCCATTTTGTAAGGATCCCCCCGGCTTTAGCCGCTATCCTCTGTGTACGGCCGCCTTCACCAGGTGAGCGAGAAAGCAGAGCAGTGCGAGCGCTGCACCCAGAGCGATCGCCACGTCCGCGATATTGAAGATATATGGATGAAAGCCGATCAGGCCGAGGTTGAGAAAGTCCACCACTCCCCCGACGGTAACCCTGTCGATCAGATTACTCAGTGCCCCTCCGCAGAATGCCGACAGGCCGATTACGGAAAAAGGACGCAATCCGGGGCTCAGCAGCAGGACAAGTATAACCAGGCCCAGGAACACCGCAACTCCTGTCGTGACGGTACGCCCGCGCCACGCTTCCGGCAGGAGTCATTCAAAACTGAATACCGCACCCTTGTTCTCCGTGTAGTCGAGCTTCAGCATTCCGCCTGCGACGGAATAGACTTTTGTCCGAGGCAGGTGGGAACGGGCAATCTCTTTTGTTATCTGATCGCTTGCGATGCTCAGAATGAGGATGAACACAACCAGGAAGATTCTTTTAGTATGCGCCATTAATTTCCTCGAAGCCGGCTTCCCTTGCCGGATGCACGGTCCGCCGGCAAAACGCTTCCCACCCGTTCTCACGAGTCCAGCACGCTCCGAACCGCTCTGGCGAGTTCACTTTGATTCAGCGGTTTCATCAGGAACTCGCGGATCCCGATTTTCCCGGCCTTCTCCGACGTCATCCTGTCGGTGAAGCCGGTGCACAAAATTACCGGCAGGCCCGGCCGGATTCGCATCATCTCACGGGCCAGGACCGCTCCCGTTATATTCGGCATTGTATAATCCGTAATGACGAGGTCGAAATAATCCGGTTTCCGCGAAAAGAGATCCAGGGCGTCCATGCCGTCCGTCTTACTGACGACCTCATAGCCGAGGCATTCAAGCATTTTTCGCCCGACCTCGGCAAGAACTTCCTCATCGTCAACGATCAGGATTTTCTCGGTACCGCGCGGAACATCGGTATCAGCATCTTTTTTTCGCGGTGCTCTTTCCTCCATGCTCGGCAGATAGATATGAAAGGTCGAACCCTTCATCGGCCGACTGAAAACCTCGACGGCGCCATGAAGTCTTTGCACGATTCCGTGCACCACGGCGAGTCCCAATCCGCTCCCCTTGCCCGGCCCCTTGGTGGTGAAATAAGGGTCGAAAATGCGCTCCATAATTTCGGGGGGTATCCCGTGGCCGGTATCGCCGACCGTCAGTTTCAAATACCGCCCGGGTCTTAAATTCCGATGATGGGTAACGGCCTTCGCGTCCAGTTCCTCCGGAACAAGGCTCACCTCCAGAATCCCCCCGGACTCTTCCATTGCATGGAAGGAGTTCGTGCAAAGATTTGTCACCAGTTGATGGATTCTGGCAGGGTCTGCCTGAACGACATCATCGCCATCGGCAATATTCGTTCGAATTTCAATGGTGGAGGGCAGTGAGGCCCTGAGCAACTGAAGCGCTTCCCTGACAACCGGACCGATCTCGATAGTCTTTCGATCGTCTTCCGCCTTCATCCGGCTGAAGACAAGGATCTGCTTGACCAGGTCTCTTGCACGCATTGCCGCATTGAAAACCTGGTCGAGATTCCGCCTGACCGGACTCTGTTCCGGCAGGCCTGCCAGGCTCAACTCCGTATATCCGATGATTGCGGCCAGGATATTATTGAAATCATGGGCAATCCCTCCGGCCAAGGTCCCGATTGCCTCCATCTTCTGGGACTGGTGCAGCATGGCCTCCAGTTTCTGCCTCTCTTCCTCTGCCCGCTTGCGCTCGCGCACATCGGCAATCAATGCGGACGCCATGTCCCTGAAGTTGTTCGACAGCGCAGCCAGTTCCTTGATTTTGCTCTCGGGCCACTCTATTGGAGTTGCATTGTCGATTCGTTTAGGAAAAGACCTTGTCAATGCCTGCAACTTCACTATGGTGGAAACGAATCCTTTGCTGAAAATGTGGGACAGGGCAACCGTAACCAGGATCAGTATACCCAGAAGGGCGAGCGAGAAGATGCCGGTCCGGGTCACATTATCGATCACGGGCTGAAAGGACGCTTCCACCACAACTTTCCAGCCGAATTCGGGGCTGAGCGGCAGGACGGAGATGAACAGCGAATCCTTCCATCGCGTCATCGTCCCTGCTCCGGGTTTCGAGTTGGGCAGCCAGTGCACGATCCCGTTCGCCTCGATCCCATCCTTCCCGGCAAAGGGACGGAGCAAGCGGTCCATGACCTTGAGATTCCGAATAGTACTGGCGATTACCCTTCCACTCCCGTCAATCAGGCTGAGGTTTATGCGATCCGTTTCGGCAAGATTCTCGAGCATGAAATAGAAGTGTGTAATATCGACGACTCCCGAACAAAAACCCTGGTATTCTCCAGATATTACGATGGGAGCGAGCAGGACCGCCACCGGGGCCGGGTGACCGAGCCTACCCATAAGGATATCCGGAATAAACGGTTTCTTTTTTTCTTTCAGTATCGAGAGGAATTCGCGGTCGGAAAAGTCGATTCCAAGGTTCGACCTGCCGTTTTCATCCATTAGCGGATAATAGGCCACGGTAACGGCATTTTTGTCGAGCACTCCCAATTTCTTGTAGGCCGGAGCGGCAGCCTTGATCGTTTCGATATAGTGCTGCATTTCCGAAACGGGCGTCACATCCGGATTGCCAACTATTGCGGCCAGGGTCTGAACATTCTGGTGGTGTTCGCTGATCCAATTGGCGAGGCTGTTCCGCGCAATCTCTGAGGTATAGGAGACCTTGGATGCAAGGGCAGCCCGCTCCCTGTCCGCATAAGCCCAGGTACCTTTCAGAAAAAAGAATGCGGCTGGAATAACCACTAGGGACACCATCACGACGAAAAGCAATTGCGAGTAAGGCATCCGCCTTGCCGTTGAATTTCTTCCGAACATTCGCACGAGCACATAGGCCAAAACCGCCATGAGGGTATTGAACACTCCGTTTACGGCCTGTTTCAGCATGATGAGCGTTGAAGTGTCGGGCTGAATGCCGAGCAGGTAATGTTGGAAGAAATAACCTAGAGGCATTCCCAGGCATACCCAAAACACAATATCGTATATGACGAGGTTCCCTCTGCGCTTCGCGTACAGGACTGCGACGAACAGCGACTCGAGCGTGAACAGGACCACCGACCAGGGATGGTTCCACAGGAAGAAGGTACAACTCGCCGCAATAAGTCCCGCAACAACGGCATACACGCCGCCGCCGACCAGTATCGCGAGCATTACCAAAAAAGATCCCGCCAACAGGTCTATATTGGTGAACAACTCCAGTTCATGCCAATTCGCGGCGAATCCCATTAGACCGAGAATGACACAACCCGGCAGTTTGAGCGAAGTTTTCACATGCATTAAAAGAATCCTGCAAAGATATTGCGGGCACCGCCGTATTACGTCCCGGATGAAAATTGATTACTTTCCGGCAGAGCGGATGAAAATGCAATATCAAACGTAATCAATTAGTCTTCGAGAATTAATGTCGCATTTGGCATGCCAACCAAATAATCGGACACACAAGGGGTACAGCAACTGGACAATCGGAAAAGCGAATCGAGTGATGTGCCGGAAAGCGACGGGATATTTACCCGAAAGCATTCGACCGATTCGACCTGCCGGGGCAGGGTCCCCGGACCGGGGGGGCTGTTGCCCAATGAAGACGGACCTGGTTCCCGTGCATTTTGCGACGGAGCCCCCAATCCCGTCATCCCGGCAGTGCTTTTGAGCCGGGAACCAGGTTTTTAAGGTCTTGAATTCACGATTAATCCGCCCTGGAAGCCTGGATTCCGGTTGAGCTTGTCCTGATCGAAGAGAAAGGCCGGAATGATGACACCGGGCTCTGCAAGTCATGCGAGGCTTGCGATGATTTGGGCAACAGCCCCCGAATCCCGGGGAACCGGCGGACAAGAGCCGGTAGGGTGGGCACCGGCATTATCGTGCCCACCGACCGTCTATTGGAAAAGAGGGAATCTGGAGCTTCCGGCCCCGGGGCGGACAGGGGGCCGTAGGTCATGTTCACAAGCCGTTAAAAATCCTCAATTTCTTTATTCATCTCGATGAGTTTTCCGGAATTGACCGCGCCCGATTTGCCGCCCTCTCCTTTCGTGCGGCTCACCAGTGCCTTCCTGGAAGGGGTTCCGGACTGCATTCGTCCGGCGGAACGGGCAGTTTGCCCTGCGGCTTTTGCCCCATTCTGTTTTCCGGCACCTCGGCAGATCGCAATGAGGTCCGCCACGAAGTCCCTCAACTGTTCGGCCTGGGCGCTCATCTCCTCGGATGCCGAAGCAGATTCTTCGGCATTTGCCGCATTGAGCTGGACCACCCGGTCCATTTCGGATACGGCCTTGTTGAGTTGATCGATTCCATTTGCCTGCTCGTTTGAAGCCGCGGCGATTTCTCCTACGAGTTCTCCCGATTTGGCAACAGTTAAGGCAACTTCCCTGAAATCGCCGTTTGTTGTCCGGACCAGATCGGAACCGTCCTTTACCCTCTTTGCTGTGCCCTCAATGAGGTCCGCGGTCGTTTTTGCCGCCTCGGCCGCTCTCAGCGCCAGGTTCCTGACTTCATCGGCCACGACTGCAAAACCGGCCCCGGCCTCTCCGGCACGGGCCGCTTCAACCGCCGCGTTGAGCGCAAGCAGGTTTGTCTGGAATGCGATCTCATCGATGCTCTTTACGATCTTTCGTGTTTCGTCGGATGCCTTCGAAATCTCATCCATCGAAGCCGTCAACTTGTCCATGGAGATTTCTGCTTTGTCCACAACCTTGCCGGCTTCAGTCATCAGCCGATTTGCCTGGGACGCATTCTCGGCATTCTGGCCGGTCATGGAAGCCATTTCTTCGAGAGAAGAGGAGGTCTCTTCGAGCGACGCCGCCTGCTCCGAGCTTCCTTCGGCCAGTTCCTGGCTGGAGGAGGATACCTGCCTGGACGCCGAGGCCACCTGGTCGGCCCCATCGCTCAGTCCCGCGATCACCCGGTTGAGGCGCCTCGTTATGTTCAGGCCGAGGAAGACCGCGATAAAAGTTCCGAGCAGAATGGCCGCACCGCCCAATGCAATCAGAAGGAACCTGGACTGCTCCGCCTGCTCGGAAGTCCTCACCGCATCTTCCTCGGCAAGGTCTATCTCGTACTGGGCAAACGAGTCGAACAAACCGAGCATCTTGCTCTGCGGCTCGACGATTTTCTCCATTATGAGATCGGCAGCTTCCTTGTCTTTTTCGGCAAGACCGAGTTCGACGGCTTTGTCGGAGAGTTCCAATATCTTCGCCAGGTTTTGCTTTATTTCCGCAAACATCTCCCGGCCTTTGGCCGAATGGAGACTCTTTTCCATCTCCGCCAGCTTTTTGCCGGTCTCGGCCTTTCCCAATTCGTAATTAGCCTTCTGCTTTTCCTCCATCTTCCGGTCTGAAGTCAGTGTCAGGTTTGCCCGGGAACGAGCCAGCAGGTCATAATCCTTCATAAGTTCATACAGAGTGCTCAACTGGGGGATTCGCACTTTTACCAGCGTACCGATTTCGGTCGACAGGGAACCGATGCGGTAGATTCCCGTGAATACTAATGCAGTCGAAATCAGGAGCAGCATGCCGAACCCGATTCCCAGTTTTTTGCCTAATCCTGCCCTATCCAGTATCATTTCTTCCCTTTCCGACAATCTTGTTGTTTATAAAAATTCTCCACGCCCTCAGACTTGGCCTCCTGTAAACCTCAACCTGAGGGCCTCACCCTTCCTGCAATTTCGACTTTTTACGCAGCTTTCGCTATCGATCATCCTTTAAAAAACCGCTCCAATTGCTCTGGATCACTGTAGATCCCGTCTTTCAGAACTGCATTCCTCCCCGAGATTCATTGCGTTGAGGCGGTTCCGCCCGGCGGTACCGCAATCGGAAATACGGACATGCTCCCGCCCGATTTACAATTTGCGCCCCAGTTCTTTTGCCGCCCGATGTTGTAACTTGGAATCGTTTCGGACAAAATTTCAGGAGGACGCTATGCGTTTGCCTTTGAGGTTTCCGTCGCACAGGATTGTCCTATTTGGGATCGGGCTGCTGATTCTCACCTGTACGGGTCAGGTCGGGGCAACCATATCCATCAACTCTACCAGTCAGAACCTGAGCACCCTGCCTTCAGCCCCGGTTCGCGAGCAGGCAAAGCCGAACAGCGGGAACTTCCAGGTACTGGCTAACAACGATCTCGGAATGCATTGCGAGGTCCGGGACCACCGCGTCCTGAGCCTGCTCCCCCTGTTCAACTGCATGCATGCCCAGGTAATAAAAAAGGGCAATCCTCCTCAGATTTTGAAGGATACTTCTACACAACTCTTCTATTCCGCCTCGTCCAATCCGAACGATCCAATACTTGCAAAACCAGCCCTGTCGCCGATCTATAAAACCGACTTCTGGGACCCTAACCTGAACTCGACAGACTGCCTCGGCTTCGACGGATACAACGCACTCTATCCGCCCGGCATTCTATCGGCTTTCCCACTCACTCCCGACACGGGCCTTCCCGTCCCGGACATCGAAAGGCTTTACCTCGGTGACGGAAAACTGATCGCCGACCAGCAGAAAATGCCCGGGATCGGTAATCCCGGGGCGGCAAACGCGCCGCAGGCGTTCAACCGTTTCAATACCGACTATCCCTTCTTCATTTCGTTTCCATTTGGATACACGCTGAAATCGGTAAACTGGTTTGCAGCGGAGGGCATTCCCGTGTCTCCCGTGGATGATTTCGGCCGCTACAACCCCTTTCCCGTCATGCGTGTGCAGGCAGTCGATAAAACCGGCAGTCTGACCGGAAAGACCGGCGCAGTCATTGCTTCGATCGACACGGTCACTCCGGTGGCGGCCGAAATAACCTGCTATAAGTGCCACACCTCCTCAAAAGATGGAGGAACCGGGATCCCGGCGTGCATTCCCGGCACGGACGCCAACTGTAAGGCCCTGGGTTCTTCCTACTCCGGCACCCAATTTACAGTGGCCACATCGGCTGACGACACATCGGTCTTTTCAGCCGGGGTCAAACAGGAATGGGCCGCGGCCACGAACATCGTCAGGCTCCACGACGCCAGGAACGGAACACAGCTCGAGTCGGCTGCTCCCGTAGTCTGCCAGACCTGCCATTACAGCCCCGCCCTGGATCTCGCCCAGGTCGGCCCGATGGGACCGGCTGATGCCGATGCCAACGGCAGGACACAGAGGATCCACCACACAAATACGAGGGCCGTCCACACTTTCCATTCGGGCTTGAACCTGTTTCCTGACATGCCGGCCCCAAACGATCCGAAGCGGTTTGACTCCACCACGGGCAAGCCGATTGTTAACACTCTCGTCCAGACGGCGCTCGAAAGCTCCTGCTATCTTTGCCACCCCGGGAAGGAAACGAAATGCCTTCGGGGGGCCATGTTCAACGGCGGTCTGGTATGCCAGGACTGCCATGGCGGAATGAAGCAGGTAGGAGACGACTTCTCGCTCGGATTTTCCGAATCGTCTCCGTTCCCCTCCGGCATGACCGCCGGCAAACGAATCCCATGGATGAGCGAGCCCGGATGCCAGTCCTGCCACACTGGAGATGCGATGGACAACCTGACCTCAGACCCCAACGTGATCAAGTCCTCGGACGGAATTCGCCTGTTAAGGGCCTATCGATCGAACGACCCGACAGCCACTCCGATCGTTGCAACCAACCGACGTTTTGCCGAAAATCAGACGTCCGACGGCCGGCAGATACTCTTTCGAGCAAGCCGGGAAGCCCACGCAAATCTCTCGTGTGAAACATGCCACGGCAGCACCCATGCCGAATGGCCCGTCGTCGGTGCCTCAGGAGCCGATGTCGCAAACGACAACATCGCGGCCATCCAGCTGCAGGGGTATCCGGGTGTAATAATGGAATGCACTGTCTGCCATACCGGTACGATGGCCGATTCCCTGAACGGCCCTCATGGCATGCACCCGGTTGCACAGAGCTGGGCCAAAGGCCACCGCCGACTCGCCGACCGCAACAGGAATGCCTGTCGTACATGTCACGGTTCCAGAGGAAAGGGTACCGTCCTGTCCAAAGTGCGCACAAACAGGACATTTTCCTCAAACGGAAGGACCAGGAATTTGCAGGCCGGCACTTTACTCGACTGCGGCATGTGCCATTGGAATCCACTGTAAATGCCGAAAAGTCCGAACGGCTTTTCCACATCGCAAAAACATGAGGCGTGGGGGGAACAGGCTCGATCACCCCACGCCTCGTTCGATCTGAATCAAAGAACTAAATCGATACCCTGTTTCGTCCGGCTTTTTTTGCCCTGTAGAGCGCTTTATCGGCTGCCTTCACCACTTCCTGGGCGGTCGTCTGCTGCCCGTTTCGATCCGCCACGCCTATACTGATGGTCACCGCCACCCTCTTCTGGGATTGCTTTCGGGAATCGGGTTTGTCGGGCTTTTTGCGCGGGCGCTTTTTGCTTCGAATCGTAAACCCCGAAGACTGGATCACGTTCCTGAGTTCTTCCAGGTAGGGAACAGCCTCATTTCTGCTCTTTCCGGGAAAAACCACCGTGAACTCTTCCCCCCCGTAGCGAAAGGGTTTCCCTCCCCCGTTCACACCCGATATTTTCGACGCGACCATCCGCAGCACCTGGTCTCCCACGTCGTGCCCGTACGTGTCGTTAAATTTCTTGAAAAAATCGATGTCCAGCATGGCGATCGCGTATCTGTTCCCCATGGTCATGAGGAACTCGTTCAGGGTGCGCCGGGCGGGCAACCCGGTGAGTTCGTCCCGAAACGCCATGACGTAGGAGGCCTCTATGACGGCAATAACGAGGATAAGTCCCGCGGTTGTGAAGTAGACGGTGGAAACCGGACCGGGCCCGGCGATCAGGGCCGGCCAGCAAGTCACGAGCGCCCAGATGAATCCGTTTTCGACCGCTCCCCTTTTCGTAGCGTAGCGGATGCAAATCAGGAGCAGGACGGACAGATTCACAAGGACTGCGATCTGAGGCAGATGGAGCGCGACGATGTATCTGGATACAAGCGAATGTCTGATTATCGGGTACTCGATCCAGGCATTCAGGACCGCCCAATTGTCGTAGAAGACGAAGGCTGTCAGGAGAGGCTGGGCCAGTATGAAGAGAAGACGCCGCAGGCCGTTTCCGTTTATGATTCCGCGTTCCTGGATCAGCGAGAAGAAGAGAAGGTTCAAGGGCAGCAGAACGGCCGTGAGGTTGAAAATCAGTCTGCCCGGGGTATTGGGCTCCAATGCCCCCTGAACAAGCCAGTTCAAGGCCCGGTCGGCCATCGCCAGCACCAGGAGGGCAAAAATCAGCCTGCTCCGGTTGAAACGCCAGCCGAGCAGTAGCCCTGCAGCCGCAACGACGAGAGGATAGAATAGAGTTATCGTCGGGAGCCACGGCCCCGGCAGGCTCGTATGCATGAGAACCGCAACAGCCATACACAGGAAGCCGCCCGGCATGAAAAACGAAAAAAGCGCCTTAGAGTTCAAAACGGACAACCTCATGTGCACATTACTTCAGTTCTGCGGCACCCGCAGGTAATTCAGTTCTCTCAATGGTCTTCCGTTAAGAATCGACAAAAGTCTGCAGAATCTTTAGTAAGAGTTGGCGTAAGATGTATGTCGAACCGGCTACGGAATGCCTTCTGCATTCGTGCTTTACGAAATTGGAGCCCGGGTGGGCCGGGCATTATCTTTAGTGGGGAATACCCGGAGGAATTTCAGAGAATGAGGGTGGACGTAATAGTGGTCGGAGCGGGCGCATCGGGACTCATGTGCGCTATTGAAGCCGGAAAACGGGGGCGCGCGGTTCTGGTCCTGGAGCACACACGACGGCTGGGCAGCAAGATCCTCGTCTCGGGCGGAGGCCGGTGCAATTTCACGAACAGAGATGTCGGCATCGAGCACTACTTCTCTCGTAATCCCCGGTTCGCCACGTCCGCGTTGGCCCGCTTTACGCCCTCCGATTTCATCTCTATGCTGCAGGAGCACGGGATCGGCTATCAAGAACGCGAAATGGGCCGTTTGTTCTGTAACGAGAGTTCCCGGGAAATAACGGACATGCTCGGCGCCGAGTGCGACAGGGCCTCCGTTCGGATCGTGTTCGAGTGCAATATCTCGGCGATTGAAAAAGACAGGGAATTCCGGGTTGTCACCAACCGCGGCATTTTCCATTCCGAATCGCTGGTTGTCGCAACCGGAGGTCTGTCGCTGCCCAATATCGGCGCAACCAACTTCGGATATTCCATCGCAAAGCAGTTTGGGCTGCAAGTCACCAAACTGAAACCCGCCCTCACTCCGCTAAAGTTCAACCCTGAGCAGACCGGGATATTCAGCTCATTGACGGGTATATCCCTCGATGCCGCCGTAAGCTGCAAAGGGGAAAGATTCCGCGACAAGATTCTGTTCACCCACAAAGGGCTGAGCGGTCCGGCAATTCTCCAGGTATCCTCCTCCTGGGAACAGGGAGAGAGTATTTCCGTCGATCTTCTGCCCGAGCTCGACATTCGAGGCGTTCTAATCGAAAACCGCCATACGAAGACCCTGCTCTCCACATTTCTTGGCCGATATATGCCGGGGCGCTTTGCAAAAACCTGGTGCGATCTCTATTTTCCATCTAAACCGCTCAACCGTTATTCGAACCGCGAATTCGAATCGCTTGCCGCAGCCCTGCGTGACTGGCGCATCCAGCCGGTCGGCACGGAGGGGTTCAACAAGGCTGAAGTCACACTCGGCGGGGTCGATACGGATGAGCTTTCCTCCAGGACAATGGAAGCCCGGAAGGTACCCGGCCTCTTCTTCCTGGGCGAGGTAATAGACATGACGGGGCAGCTCGGCGGCTACAATCTTCACTGGGCATGGGCATCGGGACATGCCGCGGGACAGCATGTCTGAACCGGGAACGCGGCGTGGAAATCGAAAGGGGCTTTATGTGGGGACTTGAAGAACTGAAGAAACACAGGGAAATACTTGACCGGATCGACTGGGATATGACGCCGGAAAAGGCGGTGGAAACATTTCTGGAATGGGGGACCGGCTGGACCCGCAAGGACGATTTCGTGCGCTATGTGGGCCAGGAGGCCCTCTATTTCGTAATCTACGACTGGGAGAAACCGCCCCAGGTCACCCTGATCCGGAGGACCACCCAGGAGGAGGACGAAATTGCAAAATTTCCGGCCCCCGAAGAATTGATTCAGAGAGCCATATATGAGGCGGGCCGCAAACCCGGAGTGGGAGTCTATGCCGTCACCGAAGAGTTGAAGGCTTGGCTGCAGGGGGCTCTGGGCTGCTGAACAACGAACCAATCTCTTTCACTTT
Organism: Pseudomonadota bacterium; assembly: GCA_023416335.1. Next base: position 29,723 of record JAEZHY010000105.1, read on the forward strand.
GTTGGGGCACGGTTTCCTGACCGTGCCCGCTGTATCTATATCCAGAACCAAGATCGGCAATTTATTGAAAGGCGGGCTGTTTGAAAGGAGAACGGCAGGGCACGTAGGGTGGGCACCCGGGTTTTTCGGGTGCCCACCCTACGGCCGCTCACCGTACACCATTATGGAAGTTTCACAAGGGAGTTTTTAAGACCTTGAATTCACGACTAATTCGCCCCAAAGCCTGGATGTGTAAACTTGTCCTGATCGAAGAGAAGGGCCGGAATGACGAGGTTGGGGCCTGTGCGCAATTTGCAACTACTGCGTTGATTTGGCGGATAAGATCGGCAAATTTCATTGCTTTTCAAAGCTTATCAACAATGATATTTTAGATACTCCAGGCACCTACATCTTAACAGGATCGGCAAAAATATCGGCAAGGATTCAGTCGAAAATGCCTTCTCAGATCCATCAAATGGAACCCCTTCTGCCGGAACAGGCAGGGGAACTGCATGATATTGCCTTGGAGGTGATTCAAAAGTCCGCATCCCTCGGAGGCAGCCAGCATCCCGTCACCCTTCGATCCTTGAGGGATTTCCTGAGAATCATCAACAGCTACTACTCGAACCTGATTGAAGGCCACAACACCCATCCGTACGACATTGTGCGGGCAATGCGCAACAACTACGATGCCGAGCCCGCCAAACGCAATCTTCAATTGGAAAGCACAGCGCATATTGCCGTCCAGAGGGAAATGGAAGACAGACTCGAAAAGGACCCGCAGCTGCAGATCACAAGCCCGGAATTTCTGAGTTATCTGCACCGGGAATTTTATGCGAGAGTGCCGGAGGAATTTAGAGTTGTCCAGGACGTTGCCGGGAGCAGGCAGAGCCGTTTCGTCCCGGGTGAGTTGCGCAGGGTAAGAGTAACGGTGGGGAGACACGTCCCGCCAGAATCAGAAGCCTTGCCGGCCTTCTTAAGGAGATTTGCCGAGTTCTATGCACCCGCCAGGCACCACGGAGCATTCAGGCTCATTGCCGTGGCCTCCGCTCACCATCGGCTGATGTGGATCCACCCCTTTCTTGACGGTAATGGCCGTGTAACCCGCTTGTTTACCGAGGCATATTTGTTCAGGATTCCGGTCCATGGTTTCGGCCTGTGGTCGGTAAGTCGAGGGCTTGCCCGCGGGAATCTCGAATATAAGGCCGCCCTGGCCGAAGCGGACAATCCGAGGAGAAACGATACGGACGGAAGGGGCAATCTTTCAAATGAGGCTCTGGCCGGATTTTGCCGTTTTTTTCTTAGTATATGCCTCGACCAGGTGGAATACATGGGGGGATTGCTCCGGTTGGAAGAACTTCTCAACCGGATCGGGCAATATATCGACATGCGCATCTCGGGCGTGATTCCAGAGCCGGTCGAGGGCAGGAAATTGAGAAGGGAAGCAGTTGGAATGCTGCAGGAGGTGCTTATTCACGGAGAGGCTTCTCGCGGGGAAGTTATTGCCGCCTCGGGGCTCAAGGAGAGGACCGGCCGCAACCTTCTGGGCCGACTTCTTCAGGAAGAACTGCTCGTTTCGGATTCGCCCAAAGGGAACGTGAGACTCGGCTTTCCGGTGCATGCAGCAGGATGGTATTTTCCGGATCTTTATTCGATGCGTCGCTAGAGCATCTGTGGTGGGATGTGGACAACGGCCTCTCACGCCGTTGCCCACATTTCGTCAGTTTATTGAGCTTTTCTCAGTTCACTGCTCTCTCATCTACGCCCGTGTCAGCTGCCGGTACTTGATCCTGTGAGGCTGGTCGGCGGCTTCGCCGAGGCGTGCTTTTTTGTCGGCCTCATACTCCGAATAGTTTCCGTCGAACCAGACGACCGTGCTGTCACCCTCGAAGGCAAGAATGTGCGTCGCGATTCTGTCGAGGAACCAGCGATCGTGGCTGATCACGACGGCGCAGCCGGCGAAGTTTTCCAGCGCCTCTTCGAGTGCCCGCATTGTGTTGACGTCCAGGTCGTTGGTGGGCTCGTCGAGCAGGATCACATTTGCCCCTTCCTTCAGCATGCAGGCCAGGTGCACGCGGTTGCGCTCGCCTCCGGACAGCAGGCCGACCTTCTTCTGCTGATCGGTCCCGGAGAAATTGAAGCGCGCAACGTAAGCCCGCGAATTGACCGAACGCGTCCCCAACTCGATGGTGTCCTTACCGTCCGAGATTGCTTCCCAGATGTTCTTTTCGGGATCGAGCGTCTCGCGGCTCTGTTCTACGTAAGCCAGCTTCACGGTTTCACCGAGTCTGATGCTCCCGGAATCGGGTTTCTCGAGGCTTGCTATCATCTTGAAGAGGGTGGTTTTTCCAGCGCCGTTGGGACCGATTACCCCGATGATGCCGCCTGGCGGCAGAGTGAAGGACATGCCGTCAATCAGGATATTCTCTCCAAAGGACTTGCCGACAGTGTCCGCCTCGATGACCACATTCCCCAGCCTCGGTCCGGGCGGGATATAGATTTCAAGATCACGGGCCTGCTTTTCGTGGTCCTCTCTCAGCAGCGATTCATACGCGTTGATACGTGCCTTGGATTTTGCATGCCGCCCTTTCGGAGACATCCTGATCCATTCGAGTTCGCGCTCCAGGGTCTTCTGCCGTTGGGTTTCGCTCTTCTCCTCCTGCTTCAGCCGTGTGCTTTTCTGCTCCAGCCATGAAGAGTAGTTCCCCTGCCACGGGATGCCCTGGCCTCGGTCGAGTTCGAGTATCCACCCCGCCACATTGTCGAGGAAGTAGCGGTCGTGGGTAACGGCTATGACCGTGCCCGCGTAGCGCTGCAGGTGGTGTTCGAGCCAGGCGACCGTTTCGGCATCGAGGTGGTTTGTCGGTTCGTCGAGAAGCAGAATGTCGGGCTCCTGCAGCAACAGGCGGCAAAGGGCCACACGGCGTCTTTCTCCTCCGGAGAGAACTTTCACCGAGGTATCTCCCGGCGGGCATCTGAGCGCATCCATTGCCATTTCGAGACGCGAATCCAGGTCCCAGGCATTGACCGAATCGAGCTTCTCCTGGACTTCTCCCTGACGCTGGATCAGCTTGTCCATTTCGTCGTCGGACATAGGCTCTGCAAAGCGCTCGTTTATTTCGTTGAACTCTTTGAGCAGATCGACGACGCCCTGCACGCCTTCTTCAACGATCTCCCGAACGGTTTTCGTTTCGTCCAGTTGCGGTTCCTGCTCGAGGAATCCGATGCTGTGGCCCGGGGCCACAACGGTTTTGCCGTTGAAGTCCTTGTCCACACCGGCAAGAATGCGCAGAAGGGTACTTTTTCCGGCCCCGTTGAGACCCACTACGCCGATCTTCGCGCCGTAGAAGTAGGAAAGATAGATATCTTTGATGATGGGTTTCTTATTGTGAAACTTGCTGACTCCGATCATGGAGTAGATGATTTTATTCGGTTCCGTGGCCATAAAGTTTGAAGCTCTCCAAAAGGTTTCAGGTTTCCACGGGTTGCAGAAAATCCACACCCCGTGCGACGCAGTTATTTTAACCTATCGTGATTTCTAATTTTTTGATCATTCTAGCATGTAATCGGCAGGTTCCCAAGCCCGAAGGGGCATCGTTAAATTTCAGGAGCATAAAAAAGCAGCCGTTTTGCGGCTGCATGTTCTATTTGTCATTCCGAAAGGAGGATTTCCGGCCTTTTCGGATAATCATTCGGAAAGCGATACGCGTCTTTCCTTCATCGGCTTCCGGGCGGGGTTCCCAAGGCGGAAGGCCTGTTGCCCAAATGGAGATGAGCTTCTTTAGCGGGCATTTTGCGACCAAGCTTCCCAACCCGTCATCCCGGCAGTGCTTTTAAGCCGGGATCCAGGGTTTTTAAAAACTTGAATTCACTATTAATCCGCATTAATCCGCCCCAAAGGCCTGGATTCCGATGTGAACTTGTCCTGATCGAAGAGAAGGGTCGGAATAACGGGTCCGGCTCTGCGAGCCATTCAGGGCTGCCGCGATGATTTGGGCAACAGCCCGGACCTTGGAACCAGCGAATCGAGTGTACGTTCGGCGTGCGTGCGCCACATGTGACCCCGGCCGAACTCGTTTTTTTCAGTTCACTGCTCACTGCCCGCTGTTCACTGTTTCGCTTCACCGTTCACTGAATTTGTCACTGGTTCACCGACTCCCCTGCCGAAAGCGAAAAGCAGAAGCTCATGCCGCAGTCGTCATTCCGTTCCGCCCAGAGCGTCCCGCCATGGGCTTCGATGATGTACCTGCTTATGGGAAGTCCCATACCCATTCCCTCGGACTTGGTGGTAAAGAAGGGATCGAAGATACAGGTCAGATTTTCCGAGTCCACACCGGGTCCCGAATCGCGAACGGCAACCACGATCCTGTCCCCGTCACTGAACGAGGTCCGGACTACCATCCGCCGCGATGGATTCTCGGACTTTGTCATTGCATCGAACCCGTTCAGAATGAGGTTGATGAGCACCTGCTGCAGCTGGATCCGGTCGCCGGCAATTGACGGCAGGCCGGAGGAGAGATCTGCTTCCACGGAGATCTTCTTCCTGAGAGCGTCGCTCATAAGCAGATCCAGCGTATCGGTGACGAGCGCGTTTACATCGATGGAGGTCGGTTCAAAGGCCTTTTTCTTCAAAATGGAGCGCAATCTTTTGATGACACCGCCGGCACGGACGCTGTCGCCCACGATGTCCTCCAGGGCAGCCCTGACCTCTTCCAGGTCCTGGTCTTCGCCCTCCAGGAAACGACATGCGGCCTGCGCGTTGCTCAAAATACCCGTCAGAGGCTGCCCAAGCTCATGCGCCAGGGACGACGCAAGTTCACCCATAGTGGCAACGCGCGAGACATGTGCCAGTTCGTCGCGCCGATGCTGGGCTTCCAACTCACTGCGCTTTCTGCTCGTAAAGTCATGTATCATGGCGAATATGCCTATAACCTGTCCCCGGCAGTCGAAGTTCGGTATGTAAGATACGGACAGGTAGTGCTTTTCTCCGACGTAGACCGCCTCCATTTCAAACTGGCTGTGGGAACCCGCCAGGGCCTTATCGATGTGAGAGCGTGCCGCTTCATAAGTATCCGGGCTCAGCACCTCTTCGACTTTGAGCCCCAGCATCTTCTCCGGCGGTATTCCATATCGTACCTGGTAGCCGCGATTGACGAACCGGTAGCGTTGGTCGGTATCGATGTAGGATATCTGGGCAGGGAGAGAATCGGCCATCAGGCGCAGAAGGTTTTCCGCATCCCGCAGCGCCTTTTCACCCCGCTGCCGCTGGATGAGCTTCCACATGCCGTCCAGAAGGAGGGTCATCTGCTTTATATCGGACTCGCCGTAATCAACTTCCTTGTCCGCCACGACCGCAACGGCAACGACCCGAGCCCCATCATGGATGGGAACATGCATCACTCTTTGCAGCGGGACAGCGCCGGACGGGTATTCCTTTGACCCGTGCAAGGCACGATAGTCATTGATCACACCGGGTCTGATGTTCTTTGCGGCCTCGGCGAGGAGTTTCCTTCCGTTTGCGGCTAATTCGCCCTGATGGACGACAATCGCGCATTCCTCAGTCAAGATCCCGGGGAAAGCGTAATTTGCGAGAGGCTTTTCAGCCTCTTTCATGATGCCGAGGAACCCGAACCGGCTTCCAGTGATATTCACCAGTTCGTTCAGTACGAAGCGCGCTATTTCGTCTTCCGAGCCGCCGCTCATCTGGCTCAATTCCCAGAGTGTCTCGAGGCGCATCTCATCCAGCCTGAGCGCCTCCTCGATCCTCTTGCGCTCGATGATTTCCAGCCTGAGGGACTCATTGGCCCTTGCAAGTTCGGCCGTCCGTTCCTCGACGCGGATTTCCAGTTGGGAGTGGGCGGCGCGAAGTGCCTCTTCCATCCGCTTTCTTATGGTGATGTCACGCGCAGTGCCGATCACCGCCGTCATTTTCCCGGTTCTAAGAGGCGTCGACCGGCACTCCAGGACCCTGTACTCACCGGATTTTGCCAGGATGCGCACTTCCGCGGATGGAAGGATTTCCCCGTCAAGGAGCAAGTTGCCTTTACCGACAACTTCGGCAAGATCGTCGGGGTGTATGAGCGATCGAAAAGACTTTCCGACCCACTCCCGGGCCGACCAGCCCGTCACTGCTTCAAAAGCGGGATTGATTCCCAAAATCCTGCCGCTCGTCGAAATCGTGTAGATGATATCGAGAGCGCTGTCCACGAGCATCCGGTACCGTTGTTCACTTTCGGCCAGAGCGCGGTTGGCCGCTTCCAGATCGAACGTTCTCTCCCGGACACGGATCTCCAGTTCGTCCCGAGCCTTCCGAAGGGCCTTCTCCGTGCGCTTGCGTTCGATCGAATAGCGAATCGACCGCTCCAGAAGGTCCCGGCTGAGCAAGTCCTTCTGCAGGTAGTCGGCCGCTCCGGCCCTCATCGCTTCTATATCGATCCGGTAATCACCATGGCCGGTCAGTATGATGATCGCCGTATCACAGCCCCTCTGGGTCGCTTCGCGGATCAACTCGACTCCGTCACGTGCTCCCAGGCGATAATCGAGAAGACACGCTCCATAGCCGCCGGAACATACTGCCTCGAGTCCCTTTTCGTAGGTGGGCATCCATTCCACGGTGAGGATGTCCGAGAGCATGTCCTTTACCAGGAAATAGTCGTCAGGATCGTCGTCGATAAGCAGGATCTTCGAAGGGACTTCGGTCATTTGATTTCCTTTGAAATAATGAAACGTGCGCTGCCGAGGGAGCAGCACACCTGCAAATATACGGCTCGTACATTCGCCCTTTGCTTGCAGTCTTCGGCAGGAAAGCGTGCCCTTTCCGTCCGCCTCCCGGGAGGCAGGCACTACGCCGAACACTGCGGATGTCTGAGTTGACTGGAGTTCGCGGTATTGTAAACACGTTGCGGCGACAATTCCATTAAGAAACTGCATGCAACGGCCAAATAAAAAGGAAAGCCCCAGTCTCAGGCAAGGCGGGATGGGCTGAGGCCGGGGCCACATGAAGGAGAGTGGAGGGGTTTTAGAGGCAGTCTCAAAACTAAGTCATTAACTTATCAAATCAAATTAGTTGAATTGGGTATTTTGTCTTCAAAAAAACCCCATGAGAAAATACTGCATTACCAGTCATGCAAAGACTTTTCAGCCCACAAAGGGTGCTGCGAAGGAGGGGATACCGACTTCCGGGAGTATGAGTCATATAGACAAAGCTCAACCGATGCTATACGTCGTACTTGCCCTGTATATCAGCCGGTATATCGTTTCAAACGAATTGAGGAGATCCAGGTAGTCCTCGACGTAACGGGACATGAGGAATTTCTTCCTGACGGTTTCGCGTGCGCGCTCTCCCATTTCACGTCTCAGTTTTTCATTTTTGAGCAGCTCGACCATCCGTGCCGCAGCCTGTTCCACCGAGGAAACCAGGAAGCCGTTCACACCGTCTTCGATTTGACAGCGGATCCCTCCGGCGTTCCCCCCGATAACCGGGGTCCCCTTCCACATTGCTTCGGCAACCGTCAGTCCGAAGCCCTCACGGATTGATTTCTGCAAAATTACCGCCGACCGGCTCTGGAGAGCATTCACCAGAGCCGTGTCCTGCACGCTCAGAATAATGATGCGTTCTTCCTGCAAATCCAGTAGGGACTCATAAACCTGGGGCCCCTCGGGATCGTCCTGGGCAACGTTTCCGAGCAGGACCAGCGTGCAGTCGATTTCCTTTCTCGCTATCTTGAATGCTTCAATGACGCCTTTCGGGTCTTTCCAGAGGTCGAACCGGGAAACCTGCGCCACCAGGGGCAGGTCTGTGGGGATATTGTAATAGTTCAGCCTCTGCTCTATTTCTTCTTCGCTCAGTTCCCTGTTCTTGATTGAAAACGGGTCGATCGCCGGCATGATGAAAACGATGGGGGTTTTCAGGTTCTGCATGTACTCCCTGGTGCTGAACACGACGGCATCGTACTTCTCGATGAAAGTTTTCAGATAGTCCCAGACCGCCCTGTCCGGCGTGGTCAGGTCCAGGTGGCATCTCCAGACCCAGGGGCCGTGTCTCCGGTAGTGGTCGATCAGCGGCAGAGGCTGAGGATCGTGGATCACCACGAAATCGTCTTCCATGCGATTTCTCATGGCATTCGCGCGAACCACATCTTCATAGATCTGCTTCTTTCTTTCGGTGAGATTTATCCTTCCGCCCTGCAGCGCATTATGCATCTTCTTGGTTATCGAAAAGAAATCCGCAGTTCCCTGCAGGGTCCGCCACTCCGTCCTGATGCCGATGTTGTTCATGAGCAGCACGAGCGAACTCAGCAGCTCCGCAACTCCGCCTCCAAGCGGAGTCGAGTTAACATGAGCCACGCAGCAGGTGCTGAGGGCTTTGGCCTTTGTGATGATCCGCTCGACAGTTTCGGCTCCGACGAATTGCGCATAATCTTCGATTGTTGTCCGGCTATGCGGATATGTCTCCATGGCTCCCAGTTCTCCAGGGCAAAAGAAACGGCATCGGGCTCGGCCAGGTACAAAACGGCCGGATAAGCGTTAAGGGACTGGAAGGTCTATTAAGGATTTCGCCGGACACCTGCAAGTTTCCGAGAGTATGTCGATTAGCGAATTTTGAGCGTCAGGTGACGCTGACCAACCTTCATCCGGGGGTGTCCCGAATACAAATAGCGGCTTCTTGACTATTTTTCTCCCATCGGCGACTATTCCAAGTTTTCGATCGGAACCCTTACTTCTTCGTCTGTGCCCTCCGCTTAGCCGGCAACACAGAAAATCCAAGTCCCGAAAAGGATTGTCATGCATATTCGAAACGACCTTCGCAATTTGGCCATTATCGCCCACGTCGATCACGGTAAAACGACCCTTGTGGATGCCATGCTGTGGCAGAGCGGAATTTTCAGAGACAACGAACAGGTTGCCGAAAGGGTGATGGACAGCCTGGATCTGGAGCGTGAAAAGGGAATCACCATCATGGCCAAGAATACGGCCGTGGTATACAAGGACGCAAAGATCAATATCGTCGATACTCCCGGCCACGCCGACTTTGGCGGAGAGGTGGAACGGACGCTCAATATGGTCGAAGGCGTGCTGCTGCTTGTGGACGCAACCGAAGGTCCGCTCCCGCAGACCCGTTTCGTGCTTGGGAAAGCGCTTGCCAAGGGCCTCCCTCCCATCCTGGTCATCAATAAGATCGACAGGCCCGACAGGCGTATCAGCGAGGTCCTCGACGAAGTCTACGATCTTTTCATCGATCTGGGCGCCACGGAGGAGCAACTCGATTTTCCGGTGCTCTATACGAACGCGAAGGCGGGGATCGCCGTGACCGATCCGGAAGCGCAGGGAAAAGACCTGACTCCCCTTTTCGAAGCCATCGTAGCCTCGATCCCTGCTCCAACGTACGATCCGGAAGCTCCCCTCCAGTTCCTGGTGACCACCCTGAACCACAGCGACTATGTGGGACGAATCGCGGTCGGGAAAGTCGTGAATGGAACCTTGCGGCAGGGCCGGGAAGTCGTGCTCCTGAAGGCGGACGGGACCTCGCAGAAGGCTTCGCTCAGCCAGGTCTATACCTATGAAGGACTGAACCGGGTCGATACGGACACGGCCGGCGCCGGCGATATCGCGGCAATTGCGGGTGTGGAAGATATATTCATCGGAGACACTCTGGGCGACCCGGAAAATCCGAGGGCCCTGCCCGTCATAACCGTTGAGGAACCGACGATCTCCATGGTCTTCTCCGTGAACACCTCGCCCCTGGCGGGAAAGGAAGGCCGGTATCTCACGTCGCGCCACATCAAGGAACGCCTAGACAAGGAACTCCTCTACAATGTGAGCATCCGGGTCGAGCAGGCCGAAAATCGGGATTCCTACCGGGTCAGCGCCCGGGGGGAACTGCAATTGGCAGTCCTGGTGGAGACCATGCGGCGGGAAGGTTTTGAAATGTCCATTTCGAGGCCGAAAGTCATAACCCGTGAAATAAACGGCGAACTCTGCGAGCCTATGGAACTCGCCATTGTGGATATTCCGGAAAAGCATATTGGGATAGTCGGTGAAATGATGAGTTCCCGCCGGGGACGCATGCTCAAGATGGTCAACAACGGCTTCGGGCGTGTGCGCCTGGAATTTGAAATCTCCTCCCGCGGACTTATCGGATTTCGAAGCCAGTTCCTGACCGATACGCGCGGAACGGGAATTCTCAATACACAGCTGCTCGGCTACAAGCCCTTCGCGGGCGAGATAACCGCCCGTCCGAACGGCGTCCTGGTCTCCGACCGCAATGGGAAAGCCGTCGCCTTCGCAATATTTCACCTGCAGCCCCGCGGCACTATTTTCGTCAATCCCGGAGACCCGGCCTATACGGGGATGATCGTGGGGGAGAATTCGCGGGCGGACGATATCTGGGTCAACATTACCAAGGAAAAAAAGCTCACCAATATGAGGGCGTCCGGGGCAGACGAAGCCCTGAGGCTCATCCCGCCGCGCCAGTTCAGCCTGGAACAGGCAATGGAATACATCAGCGAAGACGAACTCGTCGAAATAACCCCGTTGTCGATCCGGCTGCGGAAAGCGAATGGGAGATAACCCATCAACCAATCCACCGGGTCAAACATTTCCGCTGGTTCCCAAGGTCCGCCTTGGGAACCCAGGCAGGCCGGCTCACCGGCCCGGCATCATCCCTGCCCGGCTGCCCCCTCTGTCGCCTTCCCCTTCTCCGATACATCCGTCGCCGTAAAGACGTAACCGTCTCCGGGATCGGAATTGACTGCCGCCGAACTGAGCAAAATCGGGATTACTCCGCCGTCCTTGCGTTTCCACCTGGTTTCGAAGATCTTTACTTCGCCGCTCTCCGAGGCGGCAACCCCTGTGGCGATCCGGTCGAATTCCCCTCCCGGGTCGAAGAGTATGTCCATGCCCTTGCCCGTTAGTTCCTCGATCATATAACCGGTGAGCTTTGACATCTGGTCGTTCATCCACACAAATGTATTGTTCCTGGCAAGAGCGACGCCGCTTGGGGCTGCGCGCAGGATTGTGGTCAGGATATTTTCCCTGCGCCGAAGTTCCTCCTCCATCAGTTTGCTTTCGGTTATATCGAGCCCGATCCCCCCGACATACCTGTTCCCGGCGGTATCCCGAAACGGAAACTTGAATTTCCACCATGTGTATCGAGTACCGTCCGGCTTGGTGGTCTCCTCGATCACGTCGGCATCCAGACCCGTCTCCAGCACGGTCCGATCGCTTTCGCTGTACCGGCGGGCCTGTTCCTCGGGGAAAAGTTCGGCATCGGTCTTGCCGTACCATCTGGAGCGCACTCCGAAGCTCTTTTCGGCCGAAGCGCTGAGATAGAGATATCGGCCATGTTCGTCCTTCATCCAGGCCGTCGTCGGACTGTTGTCCATAAACGCCCTGAACCGCTGCTCGCTTTTCTGGAGTTCCTCCTCCAGTATTTTCTGGGCCGTTATGTCCTGGGTGAGGCCGAGAAACCGCTTTGGCCTGCCCTGTTCACAGCAGACCTGTCCTATGGCCGTAATCCATTTCAGACGGCCATCCGGGGAGATGGTCCGGCAGGTGAAATCGAAGAGTCCCCCTCCTGCGATCGCACCTGCTATCGCCTGCCGACATGGCTCCCGGTCTTCGGGATGGATGATCTTGTAGAAGCGGTCATTGTCGATCGTGTCATCGGGCTCCAGCCAGAAATGCTCCTTCACCCGCCAGTTCCAATGCAGTTCGCCTTTGGGCAGATCGTGCCACCAGAGTCCCAGGCCGGTAGCCTCGATTATGAATTCAAGGTCCTCACGGCTGAATCGAAGGTCCTCGCGTCCCGTCATCCCTGCCCCATTTTCCAGTCCCGCAACCGGGCACGAGCCACTTTCGCCGTTCAGGCTCAGGCGCAAGGCATTCAGCTCGGAGATCAACTGCTCTTTTGTTTTATCCTCATCAAGCATGGGTCTGCCCTTCCACAAAGTAGACGTTGCACGAAACAAAGAGGCAAGGGGCTTTATCGGCATTGTTCTGTGAGCCCTCTTTCATCGATAAACTGTGATCGTTCGGACTTATTCGTAGGGAAATAGTGAATGTACTCTTCTCCTACATATCGATTCTATTACGCAATATGCTGGAGAGAGTATTTTGGCATGCGGAATACCCTATTACCGGGATACTGTGGTGCCCCCGGGGGACCGGCAAAGTGGGTATTCCGTGTCAGGAAATCCGGCCGATCAGCCGCAGCAGGCCGTCGAGGATTGTCAGCGGATGAGGTGGACAGCCGGGAATGTGAAGGTCGACGGGGATAAGGTCGTCCGCCCCGTTGTGGACCTCGTGATGATCTTTGTAAGGGCCTCCCGAAATGGCGCACGCCCCGACGGCGATAACCAGCTTGGGAGCCGGTATAGCTTCGTATGTTTTGAGCAACCCAAGCCGCATGTTTTCCGGAACCGGGCCGGTAACCAGGATCCCGTCGGCATGTCTGGGAGAGGCCACGAATTGGATCCCGAACCGTCCCAAGTCCCACCCTATGGTGCCGAGCACGTTCGTATCGGCTTCACACGCGTTGCACCCGCCTGCGCTCACCTGCCGCAGCTTGAGCGATCTTCCGAAAAGACGCTTTATAGCCTCTTCGGGTGCATAACCGTATTTCCGGGGTGCAGCTCCGACTATGAGATCTTCCTTGCGGGCGGCGGCCATGCTGTATTCTCTGCCGAATTCGATCGCGCCTTTGGGGCAGGCATCGGCACATTCCCGGCAGAAAAGGCAGCCGCCCAGATCGATCGAGATCTCGGACTTTTTTTGAATAGCCCCGGTCGGGCAGACCTCCAGGCATTTGCGGCAATCGTCGGGGCAGAATTCGCCGTCGATTGTCGGACGGCCTGCAAAGCGTTCGGGCAGGGCCGGAGGCGGTCCCTGCGGATAAGTCATCGTCCGGTATTTTTGCTGTAGTCTTGCCCAAAAAACATCAAGCATGAGGCACCTTCTAGAGATCGTGTCCGCAATACGAGAGATTGAAGCTCTTGTTGCACAGGGGAAAATCGGATATCTGCTGCTCCCGCAGGGCGCAGGCCAGTCCGAACCAGTTGTGGAAGGAGGGATCGACCACCTTGTACGCCGCAAACTTCCCTTCGGCGTCCGTCAGGGCGACATGGCAGATCTCCCCGCGCCAGCCTTCGGTCATGGAAATCGCGATACTGTCCGGGGCAAGGGAACGCAGCTCCGAGCGCACTTCCCCATGGGGCAGGCTCTTCAACTGTTCGCGGATGAAAGCTATCGACCTCTGTATCTCAAGCCACCGCACGAAGCCACGGGCAAAGACGTCCCCCGAATCGCAGGTGGATACCGGAATCTGTGCGAACTGAAATATGCCGAACGGCATGTCGCGGCGGATGTCGCGGTCGGCCCCGCAGGCGCGCGCGGCCGGGCCGACGAGCCCCAGGCTGTCGCACAGTTCCCTGCCGACGGCCCCGGTCCCTTCGAGCCTCGCCATGACGGAAGACGTGTTCCAGAGCAGTTCGACCGCAACCGTCAAATCCTTTTCCACCGCATCGAGGCGTTCCAGCAGTTCGTCCCGCATTCCGTCCTCCACGTCGAACCGGGTGCCGCCTGGCCGAATCAGGCCACGGCTGAAGCGGTTTCCGCAGATGAGCGCGGTCATATTGAGCACGTCACCACGGATTCGCCCGCAGTAGGATAGAGTTGGAAGATACCCGACGTCGCCGGCAAATGCCCCGAGGTCTCCGATGTGATTGGCGACGCGTTCGAGTTCCAGGGCTATTCCACGCAGAACCTGGGCCTTTGCGGGAGCGTGCGTCCCGCTCAGGGCTTCCACGGCCCCGCAGTATGCAAGAGTATGTCCCGCTGTTGTGTCGCCCGCAAGGGTCTCCATGTAATGGATCGTCCGCGGTCCGGGGCCGCCCCGCAGCATGCGCTCGACTCCCCGATGCTGGTATCCCAGGGAGATTTCGAGGTGAAAGACGTTTTCGCCATGGCACTGGAACCGAAAATGGCCGGGTTCGATAATGCCGGCGTGCACCGGGCCGACTGCCACTTCGTGCACCTCTTCCCCGTGGACGCGGAAGAAGTCGGTAACTCCGATTTCAGGCGGTACAGCCTGAGCGGTCCCCTGCCGGTACGGCGCATGGAACCGGATCCCTTTGAGCCACGGATGTCCCTCCGGCTTGATCGCCCACTGCTCGCAGATCTCCCGCTCAAACCAGTGCGCCTGCGGACAGTCGGGGGTAAGCGAGGGGTAGCTCTCACCGTCCAGTTCCGTATACAAAGGCAGGACCAGGGATTGCGCGTCATGGGACAATACGGCCCAGAGCCGGGTACGGCAGCTGTCGACGGGCTGAGCGAAAAGGGCGGAAATCCTCAGGCCGTGCTTGACTGCCGCGATTACATAGTCCAGGAAGTCGTCCCGCCTCATGCGGGAGACCCTGGCTATCCCTGCAGCTTCGCCGTTGCCCATTGAAAATATACTGGATGTCGGATCCGACATTTACCTACTCCTGGTATTAACCTTCTACCTAACCCCTTCAGGGTAAACATTAGCGGGGCGCGCGCGATCTCCCGGGGTGGCGCTCCGCTGACCCCGGGCTGAAATTATTTCGCTTTCAGCGCTAGAAACAACTCGGTTCGTTTAGGTTGATGCATATGCCCAAACCGCATCCGGGGATGCGGTGGCTGCGCTAGATTCCGGTTTTTCCACCGGAATGACGTAATCGCACCTTTGCGCAATCTGAAACCGCCGCGACTGTTCGAGCAACACCCCGGAGCTTCGGACCTGCGGAAGGTTTTTTCAGCTCGCTGTTCACTGTTTCACTGCTCACGGCACCACCCACTGTTCACTGAATCGCCCTCGCCGCATGCTCCAGCAGGCTTTGAAGCATTGGCGGAAAATACACTCCCAGCACCAGCACAGCCGCTCCGAGCGCCATGGGCGGCAGGAAAGCCAGGGGGGATTCGACCGTTGCGTGAACATTTCCTCTCCCGTCGATCCCGGTCCCCGCCCCCGCCGGCAGCGCTCCCGGCCTGCCCTGGTACATCCTCAGCACGATTGTAGCCATCCCGATGAAAATGATGCTCAAAAGAAGCAGATACGCTCCCGCGACGACAAACCGCCCCTGGTCCAGGGCGGATTTCAGGATGATCAGTTCGCTCAGAAACGGTCCAAACGGAGGAGATCCCGTTATGGAAAGAAAACCGGCAACCCAAAGCACGCCGGATATCGGCAGGACCTTCAAAACTCCCCGCACATCCTCGGTGGATTTCGTCTTGTAGACGGCGAGGATATTTCCCGCCACCAGGAAGAGCATGCCTTTTGTAAGCGAGTGGTTGACCGCGTGGAGCATTGCGCCGAAAGTGGCCCCGCCCCCCAGGCCGATTGCCAGGGAGAGAATGCCCATGTGCTCGATACTGGAATAGGCCAGCATGCGCTTGAAATCGGTCTGCCGCAGGATGAATACCGCCGCAACCGCCATCGACACGAAGCCGAAACCCAGAAGAAGCTCCCGGCAAAAATCCCCCTGCCCCGCAGCCGCGCAGACCTGCTGGATGCGCAGGACCGCAAGAAAGGCGCAGTTGAGCAATGCTCCGGACAGAAGCGCGGAAACCAGGGACGGCGCTTCGCTGTGGGCATCGGGGAGCCAGGTGTGCATGGGAGCAAGACCCAGCTTGGTTCCATAACCGACAAGAAAAAACAGGAAGGCCGCCTTCAACCAGGGAACGTGCAGTGTGGGCGCCTTCGCGATCAGGGCGTCCAGGAGCATCGGGACATGGCTCTCGGCGCCCAGCGTCGATGCGACAGCCAGGAAGAAGTTGCCGAGCAGGGCCAGGGCGATTCCGACCGAACAGATCAGCAGGTATTTCCAGGTCGCTTCCAGCGAGCGTCGATGCCGGTGAAAATAGATCAGAGGAGCGCTGGCAAGAGTTGTCGCCTCCACGCCGACCCAGAGCAGGCCGAAATGACGGCTGGCGCTGACCAGGGTCATTGTGGACAGAAAAAGGAGGAGACATCCCGTAAAGACAGCTTCACGAGCGTTGGTAAAAAGGAACCCCTCTTCGAAATCCTGCCTGCTTCCCCAATTCTCCCTGCGCAGATACCCGATCGCATACAAGGCGGCGGCTAGGAAAAGCACGCTGGTTATGCTGAGAAAAAGCAGCCCCGGCGCATCCAGAAGCAGCCATCCGCCAAGGGCCGGGGCCGGAAGGTCGACCCAGGAGAACCCGACGAGCACCGCATGGAGGATTGCGGTCAAAACCAGCAGGCCCCGGCGGAGAGAATCACGCTGGAGAAAAAATGCGGCGGCGCCGGCCAGCATCGGCAAAAGAATCAATGTCAGGATCATGGCGATCAATCCCTCAGGGCGCTCAGCCTGTCCGTATCCATGTGATCGAACTCCCGGCTGATGTGGAAGATCGTGATTCCCATGACGAACACGGCCATAAAGGCGTCTAAAAGTATTCCGAGTTCAACCAGCAGGGGCTCGCTCGAAGCGAAGGCAAGCCCGAAGGCATATATGCCGTTTTCCATAACGAGGTATCCCAGCACCTGGGTCAGTGCCTTGCGGCGGCTCACGATCGCAAAGAGCCCGATCATGATGTTGAACATGGCCAGGGGCACAACCAGGGGAGATCCGGCCGGTATAGGCAGAGGCAGACGGCCTCCGAGCCACATTGCCAGGCCGAGCAGGGCCGCGCCGATCAGAAGCGAGGTCGTGTAGCCGACCAGGGGCTCCATCTCCCGGCGAATGTTTGCCGAATGCAGGGCACGGATCAGGAGCCACGGAAAAACAACGCCCTTCAGCACGATGGTTATGCCCGAAAGGGCGAAAGCCCGAAAAGCGATGGTCTCGGCTCCTGCCAGGAGAGGCAGAATTCCGAGCAGGACCCCCTGGAGCGCCACGACATAAATGCAGGATGCGATTCGGCTCGAAGCGATGAGCCTCAGGTTCGTCAGGATGAGCAGCACCAGGACGGCATCGATCAAAAGATTCATATCAGCTCCAAAATACGAGCGCGAGCGCCAGGGTGGAGAGGAAGCCCGCTCCCACAAGCAACTGCGGGACGCGCATCATACGCAGCCTGGCCATCGTGGATTCGACCACGCCGGTCGCCACGGCCAGGAGAAACTGGCCCAGGACAAGAACAGCCCCGTCCAGCAGCAAGCTTCCCGATCTCATCGGAATAAGGACGCCCACAAGGAGCGCTCCGATGATCCACATCTTCAGGGATGCTCCGTACAGGATCATCGCAAAATCCGGTCCGCTGTGATCGAGCACCATTACTTCGTGAATCATGGTCAATTCGAGGTGGGTATTCGGATCGTCCACCGGGATCCGGGAGTTTTCGGCCAGGAACACCACCATAAGAGCACCGGCGACCATGAGAAGGGCCGGTCCGGAGTGAGCCCAGGCAGCAATATTCAACCGCGCATACATCTCGGAAAGCGACAGGAGCAGACCCGGCTCGGACGGCAGTACGACCCCGGCCCTGGATATTGCCGCCAGCCCAAGAAGAAGGGTCGGTTCCGCAAGCGCGGAAAACTGCACCTCCCTGCTCGCGCCCATTCCTTCAAAGGACGACCCCGTATCCAGGGCTGCAGCCACTGTGAAAAAACGCATCACCCCGAGAAAGTAGGCCAGGAGCACCGCGTCTCCCGGGAAAGTCAACGGAGCGGGATTACCGCCCAGCGGCAGCACGAAAAGGGCCGCCACGGCGGAAGCCAACCCGACTACGGGTCCGGCCCGAAATATCCAGCTCGTGGTCCGGCTGTACACCGCGCCCTTTTTCAGGAGCTTTGCCAGGTCGAAGTAGAGCTGCAGCAGCGGCTGACCTTTGCGTCCCGCAAATTTGGCCTTCGTTCGGTTGATAATTCCCGGCAGTAGAGGGGCGAGGACCAGCGCCAGGACGGGGAGCACCAAAGAACTGGGATTCATAGGATTATCTCAGGTTCCAGATCAGCAGAATAAAAAGCGTTAGCCCGATATACAGAATGTAGAACTGCACCCGGCCCGCCTGCAGGAAGCGCAGCTTCATCGCGCACCATTCGAAAGCCCGGAAGACCGGGAGGTAGAACTTTTCGAGAAAAAGGTCATCCGTCGCGGAGTGGAACGAAGCATTGGCGGGAAAAAGCCCGGCAGGTTTCGTGTGGTGCACTTTCGGCCGCAGAAAGGCCTCGAACATACCGGTCAGGGGCTGGGCAAAAGATGAAGCCGTATACTGCATGCTCGCCGACGGCCTGGCATATCCGCAGTCCCAGGTGCCGCTTTCCGTTACCGTTCGGTCGGCAAGGAGCATGCGGCGGGCAAGCCCGAGCACAACGATTGCCAGGGCAAACACGCCCGCAATTAGCACGACGTAAGCCATCGGCCCGGTTGCGGCATCGATTTGCGCATAAAGTTCAGCCGGGTTGATGCCTGTGACGATCCCGGCCGCCCGGCTCGTCACGCGCACGACCTGCGGGGCGAATAACCCGATCAGTACGCAGCAGGCAGCCGCCAGTATCATGGGGATGCGCATCGCCCACCCTGCTTCGTGCCCTTTCACGGCTGCGGCGCTTCTCGGCTCCCCGAGAAAAACGACCCCGAAGGCCTTTGTGAAGCATGCGGCGGCAAGTCCTCCTATGAGCGCGAGGCCGATAATCACCGCCGCCCCCCAAACTGCAACGCCGGTAAGCCCCACCGCCCGGAATGCCCCCATGTATATGAGAAACTCACTGATGAAGCCGTTCAGCGGCGGCAGGCCGCAGATGGCAACCGCCCCTACGAGGAAGGTCGCCGCAGTCCAGGGCATGCGCTTGAGCAGGCCCCCCAGCACATCGATTTCGCGCGTGCCGGCCGCATGCAGGACGGACCCCGCCCCGAGAAACAGCAGCCCTTTGAACAGCGAATGATTGATCACGTGGAGGAGCGCGCCGCCAAACCCGAGGACCGCAAGAGCGGGCATGCCCGAGGCCGACCCCAGCAGACCCAGTCCGAGGCCCAGGGCGATGATGCCGATATTTTCAACGCTGTGATATGCAAGGAGCCGCTTGAGATCGTGCTGCGCCAGCGCGAAAAGCACTCCGAGAATTCCCGAGACCAGGCCGATTCCGATAAGCAGCCATCCCCACCACGGGGCCGGGGTCCCGATGAAACTGATCGTCCGCACAAGCCCGTAAATGCCCGTTTTGATCATTACGCCGGACATGACGGCAGACACGTGGCTCGGGGCCGCCGGATGCGCTTCCGGAAGCCAGACGTGGAAAGGAATGAAGCCCGCCTTCGCGCCGAAGCCGATAACAGCCAGGAGGAAGATTGCGTCCGCCATCGGCGCCATAAGGGCCCGCGCGGAAACGAACCCGTCGAAATCCAGCGATCCGGTTCCCGCCGCGTGGCCCAGGAGCAGGAAAAGGATCAGCAGGAAAGCGGTACCAAGATGGGTTGCAATGAGGTAAATGGATCCGGCCCGCCGCACGCTTTCTTCCCCGTCTTCCCAGGTGACCAGGAAGAAAGAGGATAACGCCATGATCTCCCAGGCCATCAGGAAGAGCAGGCCGTTTGCCGCAATCGTCACCATGGCCATGCTTGCCGACAGGATATTGTAGAAAAACCAGAAGCCCCCCGGGCTCTTTCGCCCGTCCGATGCTGCCATATATGAGCTTCCGTACAGCGCGGCAAGACCGCAGAGCAGGAATATGGGCAAGAGGAAAATTGCCGAGAGCGAATCGATCTGAACGGAAAAGGACCCGTACGGCACGTTCCACGCGTATCGAAGCGCTTCGGCTTTCCCTGTCCAGAGCACGCCGGCCGCCGGGATGAACCCTGTGATACAGCCGAGGACCGCCCCGCCTGCGCCCAAGATATTGGACCAACGCGCATCATTACGTGTCAGGAGCGAGACGAGCCCGAACAGACACAAGAGACCTGCAGATATTAGGATTAGGAACATGAGCTGCTTTCGATCGTATTGGATTTGCTACGAGTGAGTATCGGAGGCCGATGCTTCTATGCGGACCGATTCCTCCCAAATGGCCTGGAAGGAACTCTTCCGGGTAAGAGCAGCTTTAAAGCGGGGGTCCTTCAAAGCGAACGCAAGCTTTGAGAGTACATGCTGATGGGCCCGCACGGTCGGGCTTGCCAGAACGATCAGGGTATCGACCGGACGGACGTCCGCCGCGCCGAATTCTATGGGATGCTCCAGGAAACAGATCTGAACCGTGGGATGGGAGACATGGAGCACTATCGGATGCCGCACATGAGGTATCGCGATGCCGTCCCCAATCGCTGTCGAACCCAGCGACTCACGAGTCAGCAGCATATCCAGGAGATAGCCGCGGTCCACCTCCGCTGGCAGGTGCATGGCTTCAACCACTGCACGCAAAACGGAAGACTTGTCCGTGCCGCCTACCTTGTGGAATACACCGCCGAGCTTCAACGCTTCATCGAGCCGGGGCGGCGTAAAGTCACCTTCTACGGGGGCATCCATTATATGGGGAGAGATATCGATCTTGCGCCCGGTAGCCCATTCCAGAAGCTCCGAACGATTGAATCTGTACTGGTCGCCGATCTGGTATGCAGGCAGGTTCCTGTCCTTTATCCAGAGATGGATCGTTTTTTCCGAAACTTCGAAGATACCTGCCGCATCCTTTACTCCGAGCTGCATTTCCGAGACCTGCTTCCAATCGAAATATAGAGACTTGAGAGAGAGGGGATTTACCGGGCGCGGATGATGCGCTCAAAAATTGTTGTTGTCAAGGAACAATTCTCAAAATTTTCGCACATACCTGCTTTCCGAATCGGGCACATATGCCGATTTAATAGTGTTCCGGAATCTCCGGCGGGGAACAGCAAAATTGCCAAAGAGTTTGCATCTGAGGCCCGGTAAATGTATAAGCCAAGCCTGAACACACCCGATATGCAGCAAATATATTGATTTTTTCGTACGCCAAAGAAACGCATTGCACCAAACCCATCGGAAAGTACACTTACCCTGGTTGGCCCGGATTCTCGAATCCGGGGCGCGCGTGAGCGCAAGAGGCCAGGCGAGGAAATCGCCGGGACAGCGACAGAGTACCTGACCGAAAATTGAAAATATCCGGTCTTCCGAGACGGGGTTCACAAGGAGGACCTTGGGAACCAGCGGAGCCTTTAAGAACTCTGGTCCCGCTCAAAAGCACTCAAACACGGGATGACGGGATGGGGATCTTGGCCGCAATGCGTCAAAAGACGAAATGTTCATCAAGAAAAAACAGGGGGAAACATGTCTAAGAATCTTAGCCGACCGCGATTCACTTGCTTGTGGGTCCTTCCGGTTCTGGCCATGCTCGTTTTGCCGGCCGGCTGCAATCGCGCCGCCGAATTCGTTCCGCCTCCACCGATGGACGTGACCGTCAGCAAGCCCATCCAGAAATCCGTAACGGACTTTGCCGACTTTTCCGGATGTGTCGAGCCGTCGGCATCCGTAGATATCCGGGCCCGTGTGGAAGGTTACCTGGAAAAGATCTGTTTCACCTCCGGCGCTCGGGTGAAGAAAGGGGACCTGCTCTTCGTAATAGACCCGAAGCCGTACCAGGCCAAGCTCGATGAGTCCAGGGCCGATCTGGCCCGGAGGCAGGCCGAACTGGCAAATGCCGATGCCATGTTGAAGAGGAAAGATTCCGCTTTCAAGGCCAGGGCCGTGAGCGAAATGGAAGCCATCCAGGCCAGGGCGGACTACGAGGTTGCGAAGGCAAACGTCCAGGCAGCCATGGCGGCAATCCAGACCGCGGAGTTGAACCTGAGCTACACGAAGGTAAATGCACCCCTGAGCGGGAAGATCAGCCGCAACCTGGTGGACGTGGGAAACCTGGTGGGTGCAAACGAGCGGACCCTGCTCGCAACAATAGTGGGCGACGACCCGGTTTACGCATACTTTACGGTGAACGAGCGAGACCTGCTCAAATACCAGCAGAACAAACAGCTGCACGAATCGCCGACCGCCCGAAGCGGAAAGATGCAGGTCCTTCTCGGGCTCTCCGGGCAGGACGGGTATCCTTTCGAAGGCCGTGTGGATTACATGGACAACCGTCTCGACCGCGCCACGGGGACCATCCAGGTGCGCGGCGTCTTTGCAAACGCCGATCATCACCTCTGGCCGGGACTCTACGCGCGGATTCGCGTGCCCATCAGTTCGCGGGAGAATGCGCTTCTCGTACCGGATTCCGCAGTCGGATCGGATCAGCGAGGAGATTTTCTCCTGATCGTGAACGATCAGAAAATAGTGGAATACCGGGCGGTTATATCCGGTGCCCTCATTGGGGACCTGCGCGTCATCGAATCGGGAATTTCCCCCGAGGACCGGTTGATCGTTACGGGACTTCAGCGGGCAAGGCCGGGTCTCCAGGTCAATCCCAAAGAGGCGGCAGCTCCGCTTGCACAGGCAACCCCCACGCAAAAAGCCAATTGAGGTTACCGCATGTTCAGCAGATTTTTCATCGACCGCCCGATCTTCGCAAGCGTCGTATCCATAATCATTGTGATCGCAGGCATGGTCACCTTTAAGCTGCTTCCGATAGCCCAGTATCCCGACATTTTGCCTCCGACGGTCGTGGTAGCGGCGTCTTATCCGGGCGCGAGCGCAAGGGTGCTGTCCGATACGGTGGCCCAGCCGATAGAGGAACAGGTAAACGGCGTCGAGGGCATGCTCTACATGTCGAGTACCTGCTCCAGCAACGGCCAGTACCAATTGACGATCACCTTTGCATCGGGCACCGACCTCGATATGGCGGCGGTTCGCGTCCAGAACCGGGTTTCCACCGCGGAACCGGTCCTGCCGGAGGAAGTGAAACGCCTGGGTGTAACGACCCAGAAGCAGTCGCCGAACATCGTCCTCTTCGTTGCACTGACGTCTTCCGATGAGCGCATGGGAGAGCTTTTCCTCAGCAACTACGGATCGCTGCACGTAAAAGACGAACTCAGCCGCCTCGAAGGCGTCGGGAGCGTCATGGTTTTCGGCGCGGGCAACTACAGTATGCGAATCTGGCTCGACCCCGCCAAGCTCAAGGCGCGGGGGCTCACCACCAGCGACGTCGTAACCGCCATCCAGGAGCAGAACGTCCAGGTCGCCGCCGGACAGATCGGACAATCCCCCGTACCGGACGACCAGAGTTTTCAGTACGTCATCAACGCGGCAGGGCGCCTTTCAGAACTCCGCGAATTCGAGGACATCGTCCTCAAGTCCGGCGAAGGAAACCGCCTGACCAGGATAAAAGACGTAGCCCGGGTCGAACTGGGCTCGAATTCCTATGACGTAAACAGCCAGTACAAAGGCAAACCTGCAGCAGCCGTTGCGGTATTTCAAATGCCGGGGTCAAACGCCCTGAAAGTGGCCGAGCGGGTCGAAGCCAGGATGAAGGAACTCAGCAAGTCCTTCCCGAAGGGCCTCGAATATTCGCTGCCCTTCAATACGACCCGCTTCATCAGCACCTCCATCAAAGAGGTTATCGAGACCCTGCTCATTGCATCCTTTCTCGTTTTCCTCGTGATTTACATATTCCTCCAGGACTGGCGGGCATCCCTCATCCCGGCCGTTACCATACCCGTATCGCTGATAGGCACCTTCGCCGTAATGGGCGCGCTGGGCATCACGATCAATATGATTTCGCTTTTCGCAATTGTTCTTGCAATCGGGATCGTCGTGGACGATGCCATCGTTGTCGTCGAGAACGCCGCGCGGCATATCGACGAATCGGGGCTGACGTCCAGGGAGGCGACCATAAAAGCAATGGGGGAAGTCACCGGCCCGATCATCGCCACCACCCTGGTACTCATGGCGGTATTCCTCCCGACGGCCTTCCTCGGCGGCATAAGCGGCCTGCTCTATCGCCAGTTTGCCCTGACAATCGCCACGGCAACCGCTTTCAGCGCCCTGAACGCCCTGACCATGAGCCCGGCCCTTTGTGCAATCGTTCTTCGTCCGAGCGTCGAACGCAAGAACTTCTTTTTCCGGGCTTTCAACTGGACCTACGACAGGGGCCAGGGCCTCTATATGTATACGTTGCGGGTGATTGTGAGGCGGGCGGTCCTCATGATCCCTCTTTTCCTGATCCTGACAGCCGCCGCGTACTGGGGCTTTGTATCCACACCGACGGGCTTCCTGCCGAACGAAGACCAGGGCTACGCCATGCTTAGCATCCAGCTTCCGGACGCCGCATCCAAGGCGCGCACCAATGCCGTGGTGGATAAAGTTAACCGGCAGCTTTCCCAAATGCCGGGAGTCGAAAGCTGGATCGACGTATCCGGTTATTCCCTGCTGGACGGAGCGACGGTCTCCAATGCGGCTGCGTACTGGATCATCTTCACTCCCTGGGAAGAACGCCAAAAACAGGGCCTGGGCCTCATGGCCATGCTGGGACAGCTCATGGGGACCGCGGCGTCGATCGAGGAAGCCAGTGTCGTAGCCTTCCCGCCTCCCGCGATCATCGGGCTCGGCGAAGCGGGCGGGTTCCAGATGCAGCTTCAGGATCGCGGCAACCTGGGACTGTCGGCCCTCGAGCAAATCACCCAGGAGATGGTCATCGACTCCAACGGGCAGCCTGCGCTCAAAAACGTCTTCTCGATGTTCCGGGCAAACGTGCCTCAACTCTTTGCGGACATCGACCGCACCCAGGCCAAAGCGCTGGATGTTCCTGTCTCGAGTATCTTCGATACGCTGCAGGCTTATCTCGGGTCTTTTTACGTAAATGATTTCAACAAGTTCGGACGCACTTACCAGGTAAACGTCCAGGCCGATGCGGATTTTCGCAGGAAAGTAGACGATATTCGCCAGCTGGAGGTCCGCTCGACCCGCGGCGATATGGTCCCCCTTGGGACCCTGGTGCACGTGAAGAAGACCCAGGGACCCCAGATCCTTAGCCGGTATAACATGTACCCAGCTGCGTCGATAAACGGCGAAGCCGCACCGGGCCGCAGTTCCGGGGAAGCGCTGGACCTCATGGAAAAGGTCGCGGCGGCGAAGCTGCCCTCCGCAGTCGGGTATGAATGGACGGGCATGTCCTTCCAGGAAAAAGCGGCGGGAGGCCAGGCGCTCGGCATCTTCCTCCTGGCCGTCATTTTTGTGTACCTGGTGCTGTGCGCCCAGTACGAGAGCTGGTCCATCCCGTTGAGCGTCATCCTGGTGGTGCCGCTCGGGCTTCTGGGCACGGTCATAGCGCTCATGGTTCGCGGGCTGGACGTGAACATGTACACGCAGATCGGAGTGGTGCTGCTTATCGGCATGGCCTGCAAGACCGCCATCCTGATCGTCGAGTTCGCCAAGGCCCGCAGGGAAGCCGGCGAGCCAATCGCCGAAGCCGTGCTGGAAGCGTCCCGCCTGCGGTTCCGGCCGATCATCATGACCGCGTGCACCTTTATTTTCGGCGTCGCACCCCTCGTAATCGCTTCGGGTGCGGGCGCGGCAAGCCGCCAGGCCCTCGGCACGGCCGTGTTCGGCGGGATGATCGCCGCTACCGGGCTGATGGTCCTTTTCGTTCCGGCTTTTTACGCCATCATCCAGAGGCTGAGCGAACGATTCCGGCACGGGAAGTAGCAGGAAAGATTACGGAAGAACGATACCAGGTAGGGTTATCACAGTTTTAATGCGCCGCTGGTTCCCAAGGTCCGCCTTGGGAACCCCGCCCCGGCAGGCCGG
>JAEZHY010000106.1 GCA_023416335.1 Pseudomonadota bacterium
GGCTGGACTTACATCCACCCTGCGATAAAGGCTCCATTTCTTGTGGATGGGGGAAAATAAATCTCCAAATTCCCCAACTGTTTCGGAAGTCCCCAAAAAGAGGACCCCGCCTGGTTTGAGCGAATAATGAAAAAGCGGCAGGACTTTTTTCTGTGCTTTGGGCTCAAGATATATCAACAGATTGCGGCAAACCATCAAATCGAGTTTCGAAAAAGGCGGGTCCTTCAAAATATTGTGCACGGCAAAAACAATCGGCTCCCGTACATTCTTGCGAATCCGAAAATTGCTGTTCTCCTTTTCGAAAAAACGTTTCAACCTGTCAGGCGAGACGTCGACGGCGATGTTTTCCAGGTATACCCCCTCACGGGCCTTGTCGATGGCTGAACGGTCGAGGTCGGTGCCGAAAACCTGCAATTCTTTTCTGATGCCCAGTTCATCAAGACATTCCATTATAAGGATCACAATCGAGTAGATTTCTTCTCCGGTGGCGCACCCCGATGCCCATACCCGAAAAGGCTCATGCTCGGGCCGGCTTGTGAGCAGGTTTGGCAGTATTTCATTTTTGAGGAAATCAAATGCTTCGGGGTCGCGAAAAAAACTGGTGACACCGATCAGCAGGTCCTGGAACAGCAGTTCAATCTCGCGGGGATTATGATGGAGGTAGTTGAGATATCCTTGCATGGAGGTCACCCGTGTAACAGTCATCCGCCTCTGGACGCGTCTGACGAGAGTGCTCTTCTTATATGCTGAAAAATCGTGCCCCATCCTGTTACTAATGGTGGTTATGATTTTCGATAAAGTAACGGCAAGCTGTTCTTCTTCTCCTTCGGCCTGCTCGGGTTTCTTGAGGCTGGCTCCTGCGGAGAAGCATTCGATAATTCGCTCGGGCATGACCGAGGGATGAAGGACAAAGTCAGCAAGGCCCGTCCCGATGGCGCTCTCAGGCATCCCGCCGTATTTGGCGGAATCCCTGCTTTGCACCACCGTAACGCCCCCGCTTTCCTTAATGACGCGTAAACCTTGCGTGCCGTCCGTACCGGTACCGGAAAGAATGACACAACATGCCTGCTCGCCCCGGGCAGCCGCCAGGGACTTAAAAAATGTGTCAATAGGCACCCGTGGTGTTGAGCCTCTGTGCTGCTCCTTGAGTTGAAAAGCATTCCCCTTCAATTCGAGATCGCGGTTGGACGGAGGAAAGTAAACCGTGTCCGGCTCAACCTTCATCCCTTCATTCGCTTCCACTACCGGAATTTTCGACCGACGCTGGATAATCTCCGGAAGCAGGCTGGAGCGGGCGGGGTCCGTGTGGGAGATCACCACAAAGGCCATCCCGCTTTTTGTCGGCACCTTTTCGAAGAACTCTTCGAGTGCTTCCAGCCCTCCGGCTGAAGCGCCTACGCCGATAATCGGAAAACGTTCTTTATGGCCGGCTGAGCCTTCTGCCTTTGAATTATCTTGTGCATCCCGACCGGCCGAAATTTCTTCCTCCCTGGAAGGAGCAGGCACACCCCCAATCTCGAAAGGTCCTGCTGCTGCCTGTCCCGGTTCAGTCGCGTCTCCGACCGCCTTTTTCTCTTTCACCACAGTCTTCTGCCGATCTTGATCCTGCTCTTCGGTTTTCGGCCGGGGTTTCTTTTTTTCAGCCATGATTTCACCCTGTCCGTTGGTTTTCTCAGGTTTGTTGAAGAAAGCACTCTCTTAGTAATATATGGATAATTTTGCATTAACCAACGACAAGATCAAAATGCCTTTTCCAGGAAGTATCTGAAATTTGGCAAAAAAATCGAGATCGACGCTCTTGAGTCTTGAGTTCAAAGGGCTGCCCTGGAGGGTTGGACAAGATAAGAAGGCGACCTGATGAAAAAGAATCCGGTAAAGGGCTTAATTAAGCTGCTCAGGCTTCCGCATTATCTTCTGAGCATATGGTCGAAAGTGCATCCGCAGTGCATCCGCACGCTTAAGTTTGGTCCTCAACAACAGGATTATCCTTTGGTGTCCCCGGGAACAAGACAGGACCGAGTTCATCGAGTATGTCATGTATGCGCTTCTGCGCTTCAGCCGACGCTTGCGCCTGTTTGTCAAAATATTCCGGATTCACTAATGGCCTGAGCGTAGAGCGTGCGTCAGAAGCCATCGTCCGTGCCACTTCCTCCTTTTCTTTCAAAATGGATAGCATGCGCCAGAAATATTCTTCTACAACTGTATCCTGCTCCAGCATCATAGCCTCAGAGGTAAACCGATGACCCACCTGGCACTGATACCAAATAACTTTATTATTTGCAAAAAGATGCAAGACGCCTCCGCAGCCGGGACAAGTCATTACCGGTTCAAGTTGCTTTATGTCCGTTTCTTCCGTAGCCGCCTCCCCGGTCACATCGGCATCTACGAGAGCAGTAAGCAGGGGCGCTATCCTGCCCAATGGAACGACATGGTCCGGTTTCAGGCTCTGAATAGCTGAAATCGGCATATCAGGATAAACCGCATCATTCGGGTCCTGGACAATGATGATGCCTCCTTCATCCTGGATCACTCCCAATCCGGCCGTACCATCGTCGAGATTGCCTGTAAGAAGTACTCCGATTACCCGCCTGGAGTAAGAATGAGCGGCAGACCTGAACATGGGATCGATGGCAGGCCTTGATCCGTTCTCCTTTGCCATGAACCTGTTTTTGATGTATCCGCGCTTGATAGTCAGGTGAAGGTTTGGCGGAGCTATATAAACTCGTCCAGGTATAATTTTTTCCTTATCCAGCGCCAATCGCACAGGGAGAGGGCAGTCTTTCCCCAGAACTTCGTCAAGGAAAGTTCCTGCAGTAGACGCCGTATGGATGGTTACGAAGACAGAAGCAGGCAAATCCTTCGGCAGACCTGAAAGAACAGTCTGCAACGCCATGACTCCACCCGCCGAAGCTCCTATTACGACGATGTCGTGTTTTGACATTAAAATCACCTCTCTAAATCAAAAACTGAGCAGGAGGGATGCTGCTGTCAAGAAGCGCGGGCCAATGATTCCAGGCTGTCTCTGGTGGAACACTTTTCAGTCCTGCTCATAAACGTGCTATAATTGAGAACAATTCCTATCCTTCAGTTAAATTCCGAGATCTCAGGACAAAATTAGCAGAGGCAGAGACCTCACGGCTTTTCTTTCAGCGGGACCCAGGATGGATTTTGAAGCAAGATAAATTAGTGAAGAGCTTCCTTCGGACGGAGAGGAAAGCATCTCTAACGCAATTAGAAAAGGACCTATGTTGCGCTATGGAGGGAATCTCAAACCCTTTATGAGAGTTTTCAGTCGATTTGCCGATCGATCAGAAGGGGACATAGGGAAATCGAGAGGGCGAAAATTTCGGGAAACCGGGAAGAATGCGATAAATACGAGGCTCAATTGCAGGCATTATTCGAGATGGCTGACAGCACCCGCTACTTAATAAAGGAGATTCGCCGGGAAGCAGATTCGATTTTGCAGGAAATGAAGGAACTCCAGAAAGAAATTAATGATAAAGGCAAATGATTCTTAGAAGAAAGTCTCTAAGCCAAACGCAGATCAATGAGGTCCCTCTTCTGTCGGCGATTCTTTAGTTCCCCGCCGGCGTATTACGTCTGCTAACCCTCGCACTGTTTTTGCCTTTTCATGAACGACAATCGCCTCCTCGTGCAACCTGCCGGCCTCTTCATGTATACCACGACCTTCCGAATGCAATTTGCCTTGCCTGTGCAAATTCATGGCTTGATTGTGGAGTTCCGAAAATCGATCATTGAGTTCCTGAAAATGCTCGTGAAGAATGTCAAATTGATCGAGAAGCTCCCGGTATTCTACACAATCTGCCTTATTCAGATTACCGCAATCTATTTCTCTGTGGCCAAAATTCGGCTTGACAGCTTCCAACGTATCCTCCTGAGAAATCCCCCAATTACAATAAATTTCAATATATTCCGAACGAAAGCCATGTCATGGAACAGCAGGGTAATGAGAAAAGCCCCAAGAATAAAGCTGCCCAAAACAGTGAAATTACTGCATCATTTTTCGATGCTCTAACGTTGGTTTCTTAGAAATTCAGCGAACAGCCTGTCAGCCACGCTTTTTAGCCTTTTAACTTCATCTTTGCACCGAACGGCTTCGGTCACTTTCTGAAAAAGCGTACATTGTTCAACCGTGCGGGTCGCCTCTCCCAAAGTTTGGATATACGTTCACAAGATCGGAGACTTCCCTGCTCATAAGCGCAGTTCCTCCAAGAGTTCAACGATCGAAGCTATTCGAAAGAAGTTCTCAGTAGTATATGGTAGGTCGTCTTGAACAAAGGTCAATCGAGGCGCCCGGCGCGCAATAACCTCCCGGCAACGAATTCCGGATTATTCGCTTTGTGGTTTTTGCCTGCAGGGTAAGCTCACGATGAATGTGGAACTTTTTCCCTGAATGCTCTTGGCGGCTATACTTCCCCCGTGCCTGTCCACAATCTTGCGGCATATGGCGAGCCCCATTCCTGTGCCTTCATATTTGCTGCTTCGGCCATGCAGTCGCTGAAAGGGGGAAAAGATTTTCTCGGCGAATTCCTGGTCGAAGCCAATTCCGTTATCCTCCACCGCAATACGGCATTTGTTGTTATCGCCGGGAAGTGCATAAACCTTGACCAGTGGCGGAATTTCGTCTTTGCCGAATTTGAGCGCATTTTCTATCAGGTTCTGGAAGAGTTGTCTGATCTGTACGGTATCGGCCTGGACTACGGGCAAGTCTGAAATTTCAACTTTTCCCCTGGTTCGATAGATCAGAAGTTCAAGATCACTGGCCGCATCCCGTGCAGCCTCAGTGAGGTTGCAATCGCTGTAAGATGCCGCTTGCATTCCCACACGTGAATATTTCAAAAGGGCATCCAAAAGATCTCGCATCCTGGCGGCTGCGCTTTGTACTCGTTCGAGGTAGGCTGCATTGGTTTCATTGAGGGCGTTTTCACTGCTTTTAATCAGCATTTCCGAAAAAGTAAGGATTTTTCTTAGAGGCTCGTGAAGGTCATGGGAAGCTATAAAGGCGAAATCCTGTAATTCCCGGTTACTCTCCTCGAGTTTTTTCATGTATAGCCGAAGTTCCGTCTGCGTCCGCTTGCGCTCTTCGACTTCGACTCTCAAGGCTGAATTGGCTTCAGCAAGTTCGGTTGTGCGCTCTCTTACCCGAAGTTCAAGCTCGTCCCGCGCCCTCCTCAATTCCTCTTCCATCTCCCTTTGCCCGGTAATATCGACAAAGGCCACTCGCCATCCATCGATCTTTCCGTTGGGACCGGTCGTACCCGCAATTTCCATTCTGATGGCAACTGAAGCGCCCGTTTCAGTTTTCCTTAAGATCCGAACCTCACAAGTCCTGTTCGGTCTATGGCTATCTGAAAAGTTCTTTATCAGAGACCAGAATATTCCCTGGTCTTCGGGATGGATAAGAGAATAGAATCGATTGTCAAACCACCGGTCGGCGGTGGTGCCCAGTATCTTTCCCGCCTCGATGTTGAACTTCGTGATAAGGGCTTTCCTGTCCAGATTTAGATATCCCACGGGAGCGTGGTCAAAGAGGGCGGCGTACTGACTCCGGGAAGCCTCAAGCTCCATTTTGCCGGCCCGGAGTTCTTCATTCTGGATTTGTAACTCTACCTGATGAACTTCCAACTCATGAATGAGCGACAGCATGTCCATGTCATCGGATTGAACCGTCCCCCGCTCGTTGAGCATTTCTTCGGCCCGGCGTCGTAACTCATCGAATCGAGAGGGTAAGGCACGGTCATGCATTTCGGTTTCCCCTATCTCAGACATGGTAGATTTAAATTAATTATACTCCGGAAGCCTGCCCCCCCACCACCATTTAGTTTGAAATCCAGCGCAGTTGCTGCACCTGGTTCATTCTATCGGGAACAGGGCAGGGTTTGTAGAAAGGGGTAACCCCTCTGTGATAATCAAAAGCATGGGTTTGTCGGCTCACAATTTTTTCGGAATGAGCGCGTCTCCTCGCGCGGGAGCTACATGAGTTTATTCCAGTGCGGATTTCATGCCGGAAACCTCCCTGGGATAAATGTCAGGTCAAATTGGATTCGATTGACCGGTATCTTCCAATGCGCGCCGAAAAGGTTTTGGTAATTGCAACATCCGGAGGAGCTGTTAAACGAATACTCGGATCGAAAGGGGACAGCGTTTTTGAAAACCTTTTAGTTTCGGCATCTTAGGCATACATAAAAGCTGTGGAGAATGAACGACACTTTCGTGAATTTCGTATTTTTCTGCCAAGCATATGAGGCAAACGAATCGTTGCGGGCATTCTTCGCAATGGCTGGATGGTGGGCACGATAATGCGGTGCCCACCCTACCGCAGTCCTGGCACCATTGATGCTGTTGCATTGTTTTCTTTCGTGATTTTCGTACTACTATCCGTCATTTTCTTGTTTTTTGAACAAAGATTTTTATGCTGCCGGTTCCGTGAATCGTTTGACATCAACCTCTTAGGTGCACTTTAAGCCGAGGAGAACCGAACGGCACTTTCGTGAATTTCGTACCTGCGGCTCATCCAAAAGCGATGGGTTGCGCTCCGAGACTGTGTCGCAGCCGACCGGGGTTGGGCTTGTTTTCATCGACAACACGACATAGTCTCTCCGCTCCACCCATCCTATGACCTTATCCTATTGTTTTCTTTCGTGATTTTCGTGCATTTCGTGGTAAAAAGTCTTTCTTTTATTGGTTGCGGCTCTGCCGCCCTGGGATACTCACTTGATGCTCAGCAACTCCAGTTCGAACACCAGGGTTGCATAGGGTCCGATATAGCGCCCGAACCCGCGCTGTCCGTATGCGAGAGTGTAAGGAATGAAAAGCTGCCAGATGGAGCCTACCGGCATGAGTTTGAGTGCTTCCCTCAAACCCGGAATGACATTGCTGTCGGAGACCTTGAAAACCGCCGCCTCTCCCGTTTCACTTGTGTCTGTAAACACGGTCCCATCCGGCAGGTTTCCGCGGTAGTTGCATTCCACGATGTCGTTTGCACCGGGCTGCGGCCCGGATCCGGGTTTGAGAATCCTGTACTGGAGCCCGCTTGGCAGCGTTACCACACCATCCCTGGTTTTGTTCTCAGCCAGGAACGCCTCTCCCTCCTTTTTGTTGTCCAGGCCTTCCAAAACCCGTTCGCCTCCCCGTTTCGCCCTCAACTCGCC
Source organism: Pseudomonadota bacterium (assembly GCA_023416335.1). The sequence continues at coordinate 7,173 of JAEZHY010000106.1, forward strand.
GGCGAACCGATTCAGGACGGCCAAGTGTTCCTCACTGGTCAGTTGGAGTGTTTCGCCCGTCATCGCATTTTTGATTCCCCTGGCGACGATCTCCGGGTCCGCCTGAATTTTCTGACGCATGAGGTTTCGCCCCATCTCGACCCCGATGGCATAACTGATTTTATCCTCAAGCGATGTAAGCGCCGGGGGTTCGGACTTACCGATCTCATCGACTGCCCGGACCGGCGAAACTCCCGTGAGGCCAAGCTGCATCAAAGCAACTGAAATTACTGCCATATACCTCATCCATTCCCGCTTCATAAATCCTCCTGAGGAACACCCAAGGCAAAAAGGAACGGCGAGGACGGAAGTTAATCCGCCCTCACCATTGTTCAGTTTTTTTGAAGCTTCAAAAGAAGGCAGCTAAGGGGTAACTATCGAGACTGCCGTTGACCACGCCGATGACCCGGTGGGCGCGTTTGCCCTTATCCGGTAGAACAGGGTCCGCCTCCGCTGGAC
>JAEZHY010000202.1 GCA_023416335.1 Pseudomonadota bacterium
GTTCCCGCTCCGCTCCCACCCATCCTGCGGGCTTATCTCATTGTTTTCTTTTTATTTTTTTCGTGTATTTCGTGTATTTCGTGGTTATGGGTTTTGTTTTTGCATTTTGGTGCGGCTCTGCCGCCCCAAGACTTTCGTGGTGGAAGTTTTTTTGGCTACTGGGCCTTATGCTCGTTTTCAGGCTCTTCCGGTTCCGGAGAATGGTGGAAGTAGGCGGCATATTCCTGAGGGACGGTAAGAATCTGCATAATATTCAACCGGCCGAAAATCTCCCTGGGGAGGAGAAAGTTTCTGAAAAATCCGTTCAGCATCTGGAGCTGCGAAGCATGGGCCAGCAATGCCCGCCGCTTTCCTTCGATTTCCTCCGCGGTGAGAGGCAGGCTCATCCAGTCCGTTTGAGAAAGGGTCGGACGGGAAACCGGGCATCCTCCCACACCCGATATGGCCACCTCTTTGGCCCATTCACCTGCATGAGGATAATCCTTGAAATGAACGAGATAGGTGAGGACTTGTGCCGGTGGCTGCCTGCCGTCCTGGTACATATTGTTGATCGCATCCAGGACGAAGACTCCTGCCGTGGCATGGTCCGGGTGGTAATCTCTCGGGTCGGGAATAACGATCCAGTCCGGTGAATACTCGGCGATCATCCGTTCTATTTCATTGCAGAGATCGCTGCCGGAATATTTGATCCAGTGTTTGAGACAGCCCTTGTACGGCCTGTCATATAGAGTGAAGGGAGATACGAACGGCCTCATGTTTGACCAGTATGATTCCCAGAGGTCATCGATTCCGGTATCCGGAAAACCCAGGAAGAGGACGGACTCGGGCTGAACCCCCAGTTCGCAGGCGGCCTGGACCGATTCTTCCTGTCGCCTTTTCCCGTATGCGATAAAGTCTTTGGCGGAGATGCGCGCATTCTTGGCGATCAGGCGAATTGCTTCTTTGTAGCCGTCCCCGTTCGTAAAGAAAACGATCTGGACTTTGCCTTCATTTCCGATGACGCGCTGAATCAGGCCCGATGAAGAAATTGCCTCATCGTCGGGGTGAGGAGAAAAAACCATCACCTTGATGCCGGGCGGGACGAGGAGAGGTTTGTTGCCTATATAGGAGAACGGGTCGAAATCGGAAGCGGGAGTTGTCGAGATCCCCTTCCCGAATGCGACTGCCTCCTTTGCCGTTCTGTGCGCCACGGGGGCGAAAAGAGAAACCTTCTGAAGGTATTGATCGGTCGGACTGTCCTGTGCACCGCAAAACTCAACACCGGACAAGAGAAGGAACAGGACCAGAGCAAACGAGGTGGAAAGTCTCACAACGATCTTCTCTGCTGGTTGTGCCGCACGTAAACTTCCGCAATCGCCGAAATCAGTCCGCTCAGGATAAAGATTTCGGTCCCGAAACTCATTTACTTTAATCTATTAACATTCAAATGGGATAATTAAAGTACGATAACAAAAAATTCTATATTAATCCACTCTAATTAGGACGTATCTTTCTTAAGTTTCAGCCTTTTCCTACCGCGGGTCCCGCATCCCTCATGAGGCCTTCTTCGGTTCGTCCAGGCCGAACTGGGAGTTGTAGAGCGAAGCAAAGGCCCCGTGCGCATTGATGAGTTCTTCGAACGATCCCTGCTCGATGACCTCGCCCTTTCGCAGGACGATTATGCGGTCCGCCTTCCGCACCGTTGAGAGCCTGTGGGCAATGATGAAAGTGGTACGCCCGGCGGTAAGCTGTTCCAGGCCTTCCATAATGAGCGCTTCCGTTTCGGCATCCACGGAGGATGTCGGTTCGTCGAGAATAAGTATGGGTGCATTCCTCAGGATGGCGCGCGCGATTGTGATGCGCTGCCTTTCGCCCTCGGACAGAGTAGCTCCCTGTTCGCCGACGACGGTCTCGTACTTGTCTGGAAGCCGTTCTATCGATTCGTGTATCCTGGCCAGTTTGGCCGCTGCGATTACGTCTTCCAGTTTCGCGTCCGGTTTTCCGTATGCGATGTTTTCCCGTACGGTAATGGGAAATACCAGGGGCGGCTGCAGCACCATGGCTATCTGGCCGCGAAGAGACTTCAACTGATAATCCCGAATGTCCTTTCCATCGACGAGCACCCGTCCGGCACGCGGATCGTAGAAACGCGGAATCAGGCTTACGAGAGTGGATTTGCCGACACCCGTCGGTCCGACTATCGCAATTTTCTCTCCAGGTTTCACATGCAGGTTGACGCCTTTAAGGACAGGCTGCTCCGGGACATAGTGAAAAGCGACATTCTCCCAGACCACTTCGCCTTTGGTGCCGGAAGGCGGGAAGGCCTGCGAGCCGTCTTTCAGGTCGCGTTCGACGTCCAGGATTTCGAATACCCGCTCGACGCCGACCTTCGCTCCCTGGATCAGTCCCCAGGTCTGGCAGATCGTATTGATCGGCCCGTAAAGAGAGGCGAGATAGGTGGTGAAGATAATGATTTCACCTACGGTGATCTGACCGGACATGACGTGCCGTGCCCCGACCCAGACCACGAAAGCCGTCCCTATCGCCATTACGACATTCACAATACCGGAATAAAATGTCTGGAGCGTGTAGAGCCGCAGGCTGGCCCCGAGGCTCAGGTTGCTTGCCGCCATGAACTTGCGGTGTTCTTCTTCTTCCTTCGTGAATGCCTGGATGATGCGCATGGCGGACATGGCCCGCTGCACCACGGAGTAGACTTCGCTTTCGTGCTGGCGCGCAAGCATGGCCGCCGTGGAAATCCGCTTGCTCATGATCGAAATCGAAACGAAAAGGGCAGGGCAGACGGTGAGCGAAAGCAGAGTGAGCTGCCAGTCGATCTTTACCATGACGACAAACATTCCGATCAAAAGAGCGAGCGCCGTCGCGATGGGGAAGACGCCGTTCATCGTGAGGCTCTGTATTGCGTAAGTGTCGGCGGTCACGCGGTACATCAGATCGCCCACCTGGCGGCGGCTGTGAAAAGCCAGCGAAAGCCGCTGAAGGTGTCCATAGATGTCACGCCGCATATCATTGACCATCTTCTGCCCGATTTTGATGGTCGTGTAGTTATTGAGAAGGGTGATGGCGCCGAGAACGACATAAACGACGACAAGGCTTGCCGTTGCCAGAAACAGGATGGTTTCCTTTGGAAAAAGGCCTTCCATTCCCCACGGCATGGGGTTGCCGCTCAGGACATTGTCGATGATGACCTTCAGAGGCCACGGCTTCAGTAGCTCGCACCCGCTCATGACAAAAACCTGAGCCAGGGCGATCAGGAACGGAAAGCGATAGGGCCGGAGGTATTTAAATACCTTTTTGAACATGGAGAGCTTCTCTCGTGTAAAAATTGAGACAAATGCCTTCCGGGCCGAACCCCGAAGGTCTTACGATTTCACGCGTATTTAATCCGGTTGAGTGAAAAGGGGAAGAGAAAACTCTCCTGCCGGCTTCGAATCGTCCATTTGCCTGCCGACTTCGATGCCCAATTCCCGATGTGCCGCCCGGGATTCGATCCGGGGTCGAATAGATGGAAACGTTTTCGAAAACGGCGAGATGTACTAATCGCTTCAAAGAGCGCTAAAGGCTCTTACAGAGGTATCACGGTCGGACCTGCTTGCGCCCGACTCGTACTTGCCATTCACTGAACCGTTTAATTTACTAGCTCCAGGGCACTCTGACCGAAGAAGACGTCGGCACCCCCCTTCCTCGCTCTGTGCGAGCTTGAGAGACAGCCTGAGAATTCCTAACTTATTGATAATTAAAGATATTTAAAGTAGAGCAATGAAGGAGGAGCACAATCGAAGCCATCCGCATACACTCTCGTGGCGGGCCTTCTTTGTTGAGATATGAGGAGGCGCCACGACCGATTCTGCAACCTGGTGACGCTCTTGTACGTGTATATGCTTCAGGAATTACGCCGACTGAGCTTAACTGGGACGAAACATACAAGACCTGCGACGGAGCTGATAGACTACCGAGCATACCTGGGCATGAACTCTCAGGAGTGGTGCAGGCTGTCGCTGACGATGCTGATGCAGAAGTTCGGGTCGGGGAAGCTGTGTACGGTCTCACCTCTTTTTGCAGGGATGGCACGGATGCACAATATGTTGCAGTACATGCCGCCGATCTTGCCCCAAAGCCTCAAACCCTCGACCACACGCAAACTGCTGCTGTTCCACTCTCCGCCCTGACAGCTTGGCAGGCTCTTTTCGACCACGCCGATCTTAAACCCGACCAGCGGGTCCTGGTCCATGGTGCTGCTGGTGGAGTCGGCATTTTTGCGGTACAGCTTGCCAAATGGCGTGGTGCATACGTTATTGGAACAGCATCTGAAAAGGATTTTGATCTTTTACGTCAACTTGGAGCAGACCAACTGATCGATTATAAGAAAATGCAATTTGAGGAGGCGACCAGCGATATCGACGTTGTGATTGATACGATTGGCGGAGTGACACGGGAGCGTTCTTGGAGCGTAATGAGGCCAGGTGGTATTTTGATAAGTCTGGTGGGACCCGTTTCTCAAGAAAAAGCAGCCCAACATGGAGTTCGTGCAGTTTTCTTCATAGTAACACCTAGTCGGCATCAGTTGATCAAAATAGCAGAGTTGATTGATTCAGGCACCCTGCGTCCAATCATAGCTGCGACTTTTCCCTTGGATAGGGCACAAGAAGCCTTTGAAAGAGGACTGAGAGGGGGCAATCGTGGGAAACTCGTGCTGCGTATAATTCATTAAATTGCTTCTCCTGAGCTGATCAAGTGAAGTAAATGAAAGGCCAATATGCCAACCGAAGATCCTGGGGGAGCGCAACATTAGCAAGGAATTGTAAAATGAAAATCAAGCGCATTTTCTTACCCCTGCTAGCAGCGCTCGCGATGGCGCTGGCCGGCGCAGCCAACGCAGGCAGCCCTTGCGACACGGTCAAACCCAACTTCTCACATCTTATCCCGAACATACCGGGCAAGTCACTCGTTGCAGTGGAAGTGTTGTACCCACCTGGCGGCGCCTCGCTTCCGCACCGTCATGCAAAGTCGGCTTTCATCTATGCCTATGTCGTTTCGGGCCGGATTGTGAGCAGGGTTGGGGATGGGCCGGAAGGTGTCTACAGCGCAGGCGAGAGTTTCTATGAGACGCCGGGATCGCATCACCTGGTTAGCCGCAATGCAAGCAAAACAGAGCCCGCCAAACTGCTCGCCGTATTCATCGTCGATACCGACGATATGTCTCTGACCATTCCTGATAAATAAGAATCTGAAATGAGTCAAAGACAAAATTACACTCTTGCCAGGCGGAGTGAAAGCATGCGGCAGCATCTACGGCCGCGTCATGTAGCCGGCTACGGGTTCAGGGGCGTGGTTTCAATTTGATTAAGGACGTTCATGTACATTACGCAATCGGTCTCCTTAGATTGCCGCAATTTATTCTTTCGTGGCCGTGGCCCATTGCAATCTCTTCCAAATCATTCTCCCGATTTTCCTGAAAAATGATCACCCCCTTATCCCAGGATAATTCGATCCGGGGGCATCTGCATTTAAGAGGAAGTGCCTTCCACACTCAATGCACACGTTTCAACTCGATCCGGAAGATGTAATGATGAATATATTGGAATGAATGGACACGGTCATCGGAATGACTCCGGCCTGAATAAATCACCCGAAATTTTCCGGGGGGTCGACAAGCGCACTTCCATCCCGGCGTTGCGGAGTTTAATGGATGACCTCTTTCGGGTTATAATAATTATAATCGGCGATGAAAGAACGTTCTGCGTGGGGGCTTTACAAGCAGGTGACTTCCCTGTGAAAATTCATCCTCACTGCTGGGGGCGGGTTGCCGGCATGTACCCCATAACGATGCAATGCCGGAAGATACATCCTGACGTGGTAATCTCTTTATGGAGGCTGGCGATATCACAGCCGGTTCTAATTTTCATAAGGAAAGAGCTTCGTTGCGTGCAGAGCATTCCTGTAGCTACTGCCCCCCGCAGAGAGAGGCTGACATGAAACTCCAAAATCATTTGCAATCTTCCCTTCCGGAGGCCGCTCGCGCTCCTTTCGACGTGATCGCTCTGGTTGCTTCGGCCGGTGGGTTGGAAGCCATTGATCGGATTCTGCGCCATCTTCCGCCCGGTTTTCCGGCGGCGGTGCTGGTGGTGCAGCACTTGGGCGGGAACACCAGCAGTCTCATTGAGATATTGGGCCGGCATTCGAGGCTCCCGGTGGTATGGGCCAAGGACGGAGCTTCCATCACGTCCGGGCAGGTGCAGGTCTGTCCACCCAGTACTAAGTTGGAGGTGCTGCCGGATAGAACCTGCTCCCTCACCCCCAGCGGGGCGTCATGGCGCGACAAACCACTCAACTTCCTTCTTGAGTCGCTTGCCGACAGCTTCGGGCCGCGAGCGATGGGGGTCGTTCTCACCGGTATGGGAAAGGACGGCGCGATGGGAGCGCGAACGCTCAAGCAGGCCGGGGGCACCGTCCTCGTCCAGAGCGAGGACACGGCCGCAGAGCCGGCCATGCCTCTGGCGGCTATCGAGATCGGGGCTGCCAGTCTCATCCTTCCCTTGCACAAGATCGGCCCGGTGATCGTAGACGTCATGTCCGGTGGCAGATTTCCTAGCCCGCGCACCGAAATCGAAGCGATAGAAATGCTCTTTGCCGGACCCGGCGAGGCCCGCGAGGTTCTTCGCGGCATCGACTGGTCAACCACACCGCTCGGCCCGGTAATGACATGGCCGCAGAGCCTGCGAACCATGGTAACCACCGTCCTTGCCTGCAGCTTCTCTATGTCCGTCCTCTGGGGGCAAGAGCTGACCATGATCTACAACGATGCGTTCATCCCAATCCTTGGTCCTCTCCACCCCTCCAGCGCCGGTCTACCTGTCAGTTCAGTGTGGGTCAGAATGGGGGTCTCAAGTACAGCCGAAATTGAGGAAGTGCTGCGTGCGGGCAAGCCGCTCCGTGGGGATGACGTGCTGTTCGAAGTGAACCGACGCGGCTTCGTAGAGGAGGCTTACCTGACCTACTCCAGCAGCCCGATCTACGACGAGGGCGGCAAAGTGGCAGGCGTGCTCGACACGTCGACCGAGACGACCTCGCGGGTGCTCTTCGAGCGTCGCCTCTCCCTGCTTCGCGCACTGTCAATGACAGGCACCGGGGTTGAAACCGCGCAGCAGGCTTGCGAGCGTGCAGCTCGAGTGCTGGCGGAGAATCCCAAGGATCTGCCGTTTGCACTTTTTTACCTGCTGGACGAGAGAGCGTTACGTGCCGACCTTGTTGCAACCGTGGGCCTGGAGAAAGGTTCTCCCGCCGCTCCACACAGCGTGGATCTGCGGGATAGGCATCCCGCCTGGCCGCTCGCTAAAGTGATCGGGGAGGGTACATCGTCCGTGGTGGATGACCTTGACATGCGTTTCCACGGCTTCCACACGGGCCCGTGGCCCGAGGCCCCGGTGTCGGCGCTTCTCCTTCCGTTGCGTCCTGTTGCCGAAGATCGAGCGACAGGCGTCCTGGTCGTCGGCCTCAGTGCTCGCCTCCCGTTCGATGCAACGTACCGCGACTTCCTCGAACTTGTCGCCACGCAGGCAGGAGCAAGTCTTGCGGAGGCCGGCATCCGGCAGAAGGAGCGGGAGCGGTTTGACACGTTGACCAAGCTGGACCTTGCCAAGACCGAGTTTTTCTCCAATGTCAGTCACGAGTTTCGCACACCGCTCACTCTCCTGCTCGGCCCAATTGAGGAATTGCTTCACCAGCGTGAGAGGCTCCCAGCCCCACTGATGGATGATATCGAGCTTGCTTCCCGCAATGCCCATCGGCTGCTGAACCTCGTTGACACGCTTCTGGACTTCTCGCAGATTGAGGCCGGGCGGTTGCAGGCTCACTTTGAAGCGACCGATCTGGCCGCACTCACGGCCGACATCGCAAGCATCTTTCGTAGCGCGGTCGAGCGTGCCGGGCTGCAGCTCCGGGTAGAGTGCTCCGATCTGTCCGAGCCAGTCTGGGTAGATAGGGAGATGTGGGAGAAGATCGTCTCAAACCTTCTCTCCAACGCCCTCAAGTTCACCTTCGAAGGTGAGATCGTAGTGGAGCTGAACTCACTGCCCCAGCATGTGGAACTCACTGTCCGCGACACCGGAGTAGGCATCCCCAAATCTGAGCATCCCCACCTGTTCAAACGGTTTCATCGGGTACGGGGGACGCGCGCGCGCACACAAGAGGGGGCCGGTATCGGACTGGCACTCGTCTACGAGTTGGTGAGACAACACCAAGGGCGGGTTCGCGTCAGGAGTGAAGTGGGCGAAGGCTCCGCGTTCACAGTGTGGATTCCCTCTGGTCGGCGCCCGGGGGTCGAACCTCAGATGGAGCGAGCGCTCATGAAGGGCAAGGCGGCGTTTGCCGCCGAGCTTGCCAAAGAAGCTATTCACTGGAATGCAGATCCAGAAGCCGATAAGCCGCACCGGGCCGCTATTCTGGATGGCCCGTTTGATCCGACCAGCCTTTCTGCGCTACGGGCAAGGGCGGTTGGAGCGCGTGTGCTGGTTGTGGATGACAACCCCGACATGCGCAACTATTTTTACCGCCTGCTCTCGGAGCACTGGCAGGTAGAGAGCGCAATCGACGGAAAAGACGCGCTAAGGCGTGCTCGCCGCACCCGCCCCGATCTCATCATTTCCGATGTCCTGATGCCCAACCTCGATGGGTTCGCCATGCTTCAGCAAATTCGCAAGGATGAGTTCCTGAAGGCAATACCGGTCATCCTGGTGACAGCCCGAGCGGGCGAGGAAGCGGCCATCGAGGGACTCCTGGCCGGAGCCGACGACTATCTGGTCAAGCCCCTGTCAGCCCGCGAACTTGTGGCTCGAGTCGGAGCACAACTAGAGTTGACGCGGATGCGTAGTCAGAGCCAGCGGCAAATCCGCGAGGTTCTCGACACCATGCCTGCCGGCGTATACGCCTGCGACGCAGACGGCCGCCTCTCCTTCTATAACCGCCGGGCAGTGGAGCTGTGGGGGCGGGAGCCGAACCCGCACGACCACCGCTGGGCACTGCGGGGTGCGTGGCGGGCGTACCAGCATGGAAGGCCGCTTCGCCCGAACAAGTCCCCGGTGGCGCATGTGCTGAAGACGGGGGAGGCAATTATTAACCGCGAGTTGGTGATCGAGCGGCCCAACCACTCCCGCATCGATATTTTGGTTAACGTCAGCCCGCTGCACGACGCAGACATGGCTGTCGTTGGGGCGGTTAGCGTTTTTCATAATATTACCGAGCACAAACGGGCAGAGGAAGCGCTACAGTGGCACCACAAGCTGACGATGGCCATGGAGGCAACCAGGGCGGGCTGGTGCGATTGGGACTGGGTCACGGGCGAGACTTTGTGGAGCGAGAACGGTAAGCGCATCATGGGATTTAAAACCGAGGAGGATGCCCGGAGCGCCGAAGGTTGGCTCCAGCGCGTTCATCCGGAGGACCTCCCCAGGGTCGAAACCGACACCAGGCAGGCCGCCGACGAGCACCGCGATTTTTACTGCGAATACCGCATTATTCACCCCGACGGAGATATCCGCCACCTGCTTGGCACGGGCAGAATCTTATACGATGAAAATGACCGGCCGGTACGCAGCACCGGGCTGGTTATCGACATCACTGAGCGCAAACGCACCGAGGAGGCACTGCGAAAGAGTGAACTCCAGCTTACGGGTGAGTTGGAGGCAATGGTCCGTCTGCATGAGCTCGTTACCATGCTTCTTGGGTGCACCGATCTTCGCACCGCGCTCGAAGAGGTGCTCAGTGCCGCCATCACGCTGCTCGGTGCGGACATGGGTAACATTCAACTGCTCAACCCACAGAACAATTCTCTGGAGATTGTAGCCCATCGTGGATTCAGGAAGGACTTTCTCGACTACTTCCAGGCGGTGCGTGTTGGTGAGGGAGCAGTTTGCGGCAGGGCACTCGAATGGGGTGAGCGGGTGTTGATTGAGGATGTGCAGATTGACCAGGCGTTTGAACCGCATAGAGCCATCGCCGCCTCAGCCGGATTCAGGGCGGTGCAGTCTACACCTTTAATGAGCCGAAGCGGCAAGCTCCTGGGGATTCTTTCGACGCATTTCCGCAAGCCCCACCTTCCGTCGGAGCGCGACCTGCGAGTACTTGACCTCTACGCCCGCCAGGCAGCCGATTTTATCGAGCGAGTCCGTAGGGAAGATACCCTGAGCGAAAGTGGGGAACATTACTGAACCCTGTTCCGGACGGTTGATAAGGTCTTCCAGGTATCCTGGGATTAGGGGGTGATCATTTTTCAGGAAAATCGGGAGAATGATTTGGAAGAGATTGCAATGGACCACGGCCACGAAAGAATAAATTGCGGCAATCTAAGGAGACCGATTGCGCAATGTGCATGAACGTCCATAATCAAATTGAAACCCCCTGCACGACCGTTTTCAGGAACTACATCGCCAGTATGAAGGTCTGCACAATCGCGCCATGAAGCTGCTTAGGGCAGCAGAGCCGCAACCAAAGTACAAAGACAAAGACTTCATAACCACGAAAGGCACGAAAATCACGAAAGAAAACAATGGGATGGGGTTGGATGGGTGGAGCGGAGAGACTGTGTCGTGTAGTCGATGAAAACCAGCCCAACCCCGGTCGGTTACGACACAGTCCCGGAGCGCAACTCATCGTTTTGGGATGAGCGATACGAGTACGAAACACACGAAAGTGCTGTTCGGTTCTCCTCGGCCTAAAGTGTACCTAAGAGTTTGATATTAAACGAGTTAAGACCGGCAGCATAAAAAATCTTGTTCAAAAAACAAGAAAATGACTGGTAGTAGTACGAAAATAACGAAAGAAAACAATGGGATGAGGTCGGATGGGTGGAGCGGAGAGACTGTGTCGTGTTGTCGATGAAAACCAACCCAACCCCGGTCGGTTACGACACAGTCCCGGAGCGCAACCCATCGTTTTGGGATGAGCGATACGAGTACGAAACACACGAAAGTGCTGTTCGGTTCTCCTCGGCTCCAAGTGTGCCTAAGAGGTTGATGTCAAACGATTTACAGAACCGGCAACAAGAAGATCTTGCTCAAAAAACAAGAAAACGACTGGTAGTAGTACGAAGAGGCATTATCCATTCGTGAGCAGGTAAAAACACTGATAGACATGGCAAAAAAGATAGCCGCGAAAAAGCAACCGACGCCTTCCCCATAGAAAATTTTGTATCGGACACTTTATTTATCAGCCGAGTTTCGGTGTGGAGTTCATGCCGGAAACCTACCCGGTGGCCTCAATCATGGAATGGCCTTCCGGCAAATTGGAAACTCAACTAATCAACGTTGAGCTCTCCTATATCCTCACCTCACCCAATCTCCAGGCATGAATCCCATTCCTGATTTTAATTCGATCACGCCCAACTACTTTTTCCCTGCCTGAAACAACCGTATGTTATGGCTCGCGCAAGTGAAGCA
>JAEZHY010000203.1 GCA_023416335.1 Pseudomonadota bacterium
GTTCCCGCTCCGCTCCCACCCATCCTACGGCCCTTTTACGGTTGGTACCCGTCTCTCAAAGGGGGTAGCGCTCTGGGCCCTCAAGAAGGTTACGCTCCAACGATTTACGCAACCGACATCAGGGCCGTTTCCCTGGGAGCAAATACGGGGACGAAATTCACGAAAGAAAGACAGCATAGGAAGAGACAAAAGATGTCAACAACCGACTCAACCGAGTTTTTCCTTTTTCCACATATGATTCTTCCCGAAGCGGCGTACCGGAATTTCTATTTCTTCCTTCCCCGCCTGAGCGTTCTCGAAATTCTCACTCCCGCTCCGATACCGGAATGGGGAGGCGGCAGATTTTCCGGATCTCCCGTATTCCGCGACGAAAAAGAACTCCTCTCCCGAGTCAGCTCCTGCATTCAGGGCTACCGGGACTTTGCCGAAGTTCATGGAGCCGGCGCCGGCACTCTGGCTTTCCTGAGCCAGGCATTGCAGGAAACCGTGGAAACGCGATACGGCATCCAGGAGGAACTCCGGGGGAAATGTGCCGCACAACCGGATGCGGCTCAAAAGGAACTCTTTCAATCTGCCGTTTTTCTCGAAATCGCCCGAGAACTCGACGAAAAAGAACTGGAACTGGATGCCGGTTATGCTCAACTGAACGCTCTCGAAAAGGACTTCCGCGGAATTCTCGGAATCTCCGATGAGGATGAAGTGCTCGAGGCGGCGGAAGCCGGGATAAGCATGCCGCTCATGCCCGACAGGGCGGGCATGTCGTTCATGCTCCCCTACAGAATAAAAAGTTGGTTTCGCCTGTTCGCAACCTTACAGCTTCAAAGCTTTCCGGTGTTCACGGCATTTCAATGCGATATAGTAGACGAACTATCGGAATTGGTCCGCTCAGGGTCCCACCGTTCCGGAAGACAATTCTCTTCCGTTCGCTTTCCGCTGGGATCGATCCCGCGAATGGACGGACTTGGACTAAGGCAGTTCCGATCCCTTATCGAAGCGCCCGGCACAACCGAATCGCTCGAATCCTACCGGCAAGGCCTCCAGGAGTTGATAACGGCAGCAGCGGCCGGTGAAGCCCGCGACGGACTCGAAACGCGGAGCGAACCCTTGCGGCAACACCTCGAAAGACTCTGCAAACTGTGTGAGGCCTCTTCAGGCGACCAGGTAAATCTCAGCCTCGTTCTTCTCGAAGGATTAACCCTGCCGGAATTGTTCGCATCCCTCGGAATAACCGGATTCCAGCCGCCCAAAGGCTCCGCGACAAATTGGTCGGTCCCTTTCCTGTGCATCGATTAACCCCTTCAGGCCGGCCTGGAAGCCGGCTCACTCACAGGTGGCCAAATGGATGAAACAGCCGTGAAGTTTACTCAATGGACGAGATGCGATCCCCTCGAACCCTTTTCCGCCAGGCTGGCCGAGAAGATCGGCCCGCGGGTCCCTTTCAGGATCATCGAAGGCGGGGGCGAATTCAGCACTTTCACCGGTGATGAAGAAGTGCGGCATTGTGCCGATCTCACTTATGTGAGATCGAAAGGCAGGAAGGGCGGATTGCGGACTATCAGAAAAGTTCTCACCTGGCCTTTTTCCCGGGAAGATTCTCCTGTTCTCCTCATCCGGCGCGATCCCGATCCCAACTGCCTTGCCGAAGGCTACACCCTGTATGTCAAAATCGAAAACTGTCCTGAGATAGAGGAGACTGTCCTGGAGGTTTGCAATGAATTCAGGGACAGCTTTACGGGAGGCATTTTCGTCTACAGCGAAATTGCGGGAGAGAATTCGCCCGAGTCCCGCTCGGTTTCACTCACTCATTGAAGTCAGCAGATCGCAGTATACGTCGAAGGCCGACAAGACCTGCGCAAAGGAAACCGATTCATCGGGTGAATGGGCTTTTTCGAGGCTGCCCGGCCCCAGTATGATGGGCTTTATGCCGGAAGCCCAGAGCAGGTTGGCATCCGAATGGCTTCGGAAGGCATGTGGCTCCCATTGTAGATTTTGCCCGGCATAGACCCCTTTCAACTTTTCGATCAAGAGCCCTTTCTCGGGCAACTCATACCCCGCGTGCACATTTATGAAGGAGAGCGAGCCGTTGAAATCGGCGCTCTCCTTTTTTTCATTCGCAATCAGATCTTCCAGTTCCATTATGATTTCGCCGAGCGGCGCCGAAGGAGGCAGGTGGATGTCTATCCAGACGTCGCACCTCTCGGGTACGGCAAAACCGGAACGGGAACTCGCAAGGTCCCTTATGTTATAGACAAGCTCGGGCCTGCTCTCGGCAAAGTACTTCGAGAATCTGAGAAGCAGCCGAAGCATCGTTTCAACGGGGCTCTGCCCCGGGTTTGCGAGAGATGCATGCATTCTCTTCCCGGAGGTCGTTATCTGTACCTCGAAATACCCGTAATGACTGAAGCATGGGCGCATATCGGTAGGTTCCGCTATCAGCGCCCACGGGAAATGATATTCCCGGACCAGTTTCCCGGTCCCGTCTCCTTCCTCTTCCTCCCCGGAAACGAGGGCCAGGGCAACCGGCATCCGCCGCTTTTTCTTTTTCCAGACGGCAATATACGCCTCGATGAGCGCCGCGCAGCCCCCTTTCATATCGGAGGCGCCCAGACCTTCGATCAGGTCCTCATCTTCGCGGCAGCCGAACTGGTCCAATTCGTAAGCGGCCACCGTGTCCACATGCCCCACCAGAACGGCAGTCATATCCGTCTTGGGCGGAATTACCAGGAGATTGGCCCTCCCCTCGTCGATCTTCTGCAACTTGACCGGCAACCCGGCGCTTTTCAGGTAATTCTGCAGAAAACCTATTATCTCCTGCTCTTTTCCGGTGGGACTGTAGATATTGATGAGATCGCGCAACAGGTTGCGAAGGTTTTCCGATGGTTCGGAAACTTGTTCCCCGTTCACTCGTCACCATGAAATTCGGTTATTGTCACTGTTCAGCGCTCTTGTACCCATTGTTCCCATTTTCGCATTTCCGCCGACAATTTCTCTTCTGCCTCTGAGGATCGAGATTGAGTGCGAGGTAGATGTGCTCCTGAGGATGGTTGAAGCCCATTTTTCGGAAAAAGCCCAGGGCCGGAAGGTTGTCCGCTTCCGAATCGACGATCATCATCCGCACCCCGTCGCCAAGCATCAGGTCCTGGAAACGGCTAAAAAGCTTCGACGCCACCCCGCCTTCATGGAAGTCGGGATCGACTCCAAGCCAGACCAGGTAGCCGTATTTCCATGCCGAATGGCTCTTCGTAACGGTCGTGCCGAGCACAAATCCGACAATGAGTTCCTCATCGTCGTCGGTTTCTGCAACCAGGCAGTATTCTGAATCATTTTGAAAAAAGTTGATAACTTCGTATTCATCCCAGGTCCGGAACAGATTCGGAACACTTCTGGCGGTGAAAAGCTTTTCTCCAAGGTGAAAAACCGTCGCAATATCGTCTATTGCCATTTCCCGAATGATTACGTTTGCCTTCTTTTTCTTTTGGTCGGAATTATCAGATTCCATAAAGTCCTTTACTTCTTTTTGGTTCCTTTACCGGGACGGCTCTCCTGCGCCGCCCTTGCCGATGTAAACCTCTCTCTGGCCGTCCCCGAACGCGAAACCCTGGTAGACCTGATCCGTTCTTTTCTCTTCAAGTCTCCGTACTTTCCAAAACGTCCGCTTTGGGCCATTTTTCCCCTCCTTTCAGGGGCATCCTCTCCGATCGAACGGGTCAAAGGATGGGCAATTCAACATCATATTATACACGTTTTATATTGAAGGAGGCACCTTGATTAAAGAAATCCGAATTCGTGCGCAAGGAATCCACGAAGAAAATTAATACCTGCGCTGCCAACGGGCGAGGGAGTATTGAATTGGATTTGGGACATCTCGGGACGGTGCAGTTCAACTGGACTTTCCTGTACGCTCTTCTCAGCATCATTGTAATCAATTTTACCCTTTCGGGAGACAATGCGGTACTCATCGCAATGGCCGTCAGATCTCTTCCGGCAGACAAGAGGCAGAAAGGTTTCATTTTTGGGGCGGCAGCGGCGATCGCCCTGCGGGTGGGGTTGACCTTCTTCATTGCGCGCCTGCTGCAGATTCCCTTCCTAAAACTTGCCGGGGGCATCACTATTTTGTGGATAGCGGTGAAACTTTTCGTGGAAGGAGCCCCGAGCGGAGAGGAAAAGGAGGCGGCCACACTTTTCGAGGCGGTGAAGATCATGCTCATTGCCGATTTGACCATGTCGCTCGACAACATGCTTGCCGTTGCGGGTGCATCGGAGGGCAACTTCTTCCTGCTCTTCTTCGGATTGGGGCTTTCCATTCCCTTTATCATCTTCACGAGCGGCCTGCTTTCCATGCTGATGGATCGCTTCCCTGTCATAATTTATATCGGGGCCGCTATACTTGGAAGGGTCGCGGGAGAGATGATC
>JAEZHY010000284.1 GCA_023416335.1 Pseudomonadota bacterium
CTTGCAACCACGAAAGGCACGAAAATCACGAAAGAAAACAACGAGATAAGGATAAAGCCGTAGGATGGGTGAAGCGGAGAGACTGTGTCGTGTTGGCGATGAAAACCAGCCTAAACCCGGTCAGTTACGACACGGTCTCGGAGCGTAACCCATCGTTTTAGGGCGAGCGATACGAGTACGAAACACACGAAAGTGCCGTTCAGTTCCCCTCGGCTCAAAGTGCACCTAAGAGGTTGATGTCAAAGGACTTACAGAACCGGCAACATGAAAATCTTGCTCAAAAAACAAGAAAATGCCTGATAGTAGTATAAAGCGCTTCTTCGGCGGGCAAAAGAACCAGCGGCCGACTTTTTTCTCAGTTCACTGCGGTTAGATTGGGAGTGAACAGTGAGCAGTGAACTGTAAACAGCTAAAAAGCGCTTCTTCGCCGCGAGGGACATGAGCAGACCGGAAGCTTTTTCAGTTCACTGCTCATTGCCTTATTCACCGTTCACTGCCTTACTCACTACTTGCTGCTCTGAACTTATATCCCACGCCGGCAATTGTGACGATGTATTGAGGATTTTCGAGATCGGGCTCGATTTTTTTCCGCAGCCTCTGCACGTGCACATCGACCGCGCGGCTGTATGAGTAGAGCTGGGAATCGCGCCAGATGCTGTTTTGAATGAACTCGCGGCTGAGGACTTCATCCGCATGCGAGATGAAGAACTCCAGCAGTTCGAACTCCGTCTTTGTGAGGTTGACTTCTTTGCCGCGGGCAAAGATCCTCCTGGATTTAAAGTCGATCGAGAGGTCCTTGACCTCGAAAAAGGTTTTTGCCTGGCTCCGTTCGACTCTTTTCAGCACCGCTTTGATCCTGGCGGAAAGCTCCAGCGAATTGAAGGGCTTGACCATGTAGTCGTCCGCCCCGTACTCGAAGCCCAGTACCAGGTCGGACACGCCGTCCCTTGCGGTGAGCATGATTATCGGGAACTCGAATTCCCTGCGCAGAATCTGGCAGACCTTCATTCCGTCTATGTCGGGAAGATTCAGGTCGAGAATCACGAGACCGGGCCGATGCGCCCGTGCAGCATCGAGCCCGCTCCGCCCGTTGAAGGCCGTGAGCACTTCATACCCGTCCAGTTCCAGATTTCCCTTTATGGTCTGGACGATATCCTTATCGTCGTCGATCACGAGAATTAAGGTAGATTTCTGATCCGGTACGGCCATGGCTCGACTCTTCCAGGTGTGTGTTAAAGGGATAGATTGCCATTATCCCGAATATGGAACAAGTATAATCGATTCAAAGGAAAAGGGAGACCGTGCCTTAACAAATACGTAACGTAAAGATGGGTAGCCCGGAACCATTTCCGGGCGCGAAGCGCAAGAGGTCAACCGATGAAGCACGGATATACGACGGTCCATGCCGACTGGAAACTCAATTCCCAATCACTTTGACTCCGCCGTGAAAACAGGTTATCGAGAGCGGAAAGGCATCAACCGTTCGAAAACCGTGAATAACAAGTCACTGCGGGACAATAATGAGAAACTACCGAACGTCGCTCCAGCGAAAGTTCCTCCTGAGCATAATACTGATAATCCTGCCCACCCTCGGCGTGATTTTCATCGGGGCAGGAATCCAGCATGAGAAACAAACGATGGGACAGATCGTCAACCAGGCGAGAGTTCTTGTCAGGCAGATCATCCTGACCCGCCAGTGGGTTTCGGACTGCGGCGGAGTGATGGTCGCGCGCGGGAGTGAAGGGGCCAAGGATACCCTGAGCTTCTATGACGACGGCATGGAAACGCCCAGAGGCTCCTACCAGAAATTCACCCCGTCCATGGTTACCAAGAAGCTCTCCCAGTACTCGTTGAGCCAGGACCTCTATAAGTTTCGCCTTGCAGGGGTCAATCCGATGAATCCCGAAAACAGACCCGACAATTTTGAGAGAACCGCGCTGCAAAGGTTCGCCCGGGAGGGCCTGAGCGAAACATACAGGATAGAGACCGAAAACGGCGTGCGGTATTTCCAGTACATGGTACCGCTGTTTGTGGACAAGACCTGCCTCGATTGTCACAAGTCCCAGGGATTTGCAAAGGGAGCCATCGGCGGCGGACTCAGCGTCATGCTGCCCATCGACAACGTCACGGCTTCCCTCCGGAGAGATTACTTCAAGCTCGCGGCTTCGGGGATCGGGCTCATCTCGCTCCTGACGTTCACCCTGTTCATCCTCGTCCGCCGTATGGTCATAAAGCCTCTTGGCGAACTCAAGGAAATGACTCAAAAGATCAGCGCGGGAGACCTCGAAGCGCGGGTCAGGCTGGAGACCGGCGACGAACTGGAACAACTTGGGCAGGCTTTCAACAGCATGGCCAAAGGACTCTCCCAGAGCCGGGAAAACCTGGAGGAAAAAATCAACCAGGCAACCCACGACCTCGCGCAGGCCAACCGGGAGCTCAAGGGCCTCGACAAGCTGAAGTCCGATTTTCTCGCCAATATGTCGCACGAACTGCGCTCGCCGCTGACGGCACTCCGGGGCGGGGTAGACTACCTGAGTCGGACCGGCATGGTCCCGGAAAGCAGGAGCTATCTCGATATCATCGACAAGAACCTCTCCCGGCTCATAAGCCTGGTGTCCGACCTCTTTGATTTTACAAAGATCGAAGCCAACAAGGTGGAATGGTCGTTCCGGCGGGAAAGCGTCTCCGGCCTCGTCCAGGAAGTCGTCGAAATTACGGGGCCGTCAGCCATGGAGAGGTCGATATCCATTCACTACGACTATCCGGGGGATATCTTTGCGGAAATTGACCTGGAAAGGATCGAACAGGTGCTGGTCAACCTGGTCGAAAATGCGATCAAGTTCTCCGATCCGGGGACTGAAATCACCATGACGGTCGAACAGAGCGAAGGTTCCGTGCAGGTGGCTGTTAAAGACCAGGGGATCGGGATTTCGGAGGAGAGCCTGACCGTCATTTTCGAAAAATTCCACACCCTGCCTTCCCGGGGCAGGAACAAAAGCGGCACGGGACTCGGCCTGGCAATCTGCAAAGGCATTATCCAGGGCCACGGCGGCACGATCTGGGCCGAAAGCGATCAGCGCAACGGGAGCACATTTTTCTTCAGAATCGCCAAGCATCGTTCCTGATTGGGAATTCACCATAAAGGCCCTGGAGCGGCAGAGCCGAAACAAAAGATGGGTGACAGGGGCAACGGCTCTTTGTTGCCCGTGCCGGTGGCAAGAGGGCTCGACAGTATCGATTCCACTCCTACAGTTCTTCGGGGAGAACCCATGTCTGCCCCTCATGTCCTTCGGACCCAGGCAGCAAGAAAACGCTGCCCGGGCCACCCGCCGCCTGTAAATTGCCGGCTTTTGCCCTTATGAAACTTCAATTCACAGTCGCACCTCCAAAGGACATCGAAAGCATTGCAAAAAGCTGGACGGCGAGCCGAGTAGGGTGGGCACAGCACCATCGTGCCCACCGTCCGCCCCGTCGGATCAGGCATTGAAGAAATGGACGCTAATCGGGATTGCCGGAGTGGGCGCCCAAAAAAACCGGGCACCCACCTACCCCCTGCCTTTCCCCTGTAGCAGCTTTCCATGGCGCCCCTGTTACACCTCCAACTCCCCGTTGTTACAACATTAACAACTTTGAAACATAATTCTGTGTTAGCTTCAGGAAAGTAATATTTGTGAATCCGGACTGAGTGGCGCCGGCCCTCAATCAAAGCACTGAAAAAGGGGAAAACAGATGGGAGTTCCTTCCAGGAAAAAGTCTCTGCTCACACTTGGAGGCCTTGTAGTCCTATTTGCCGCCGGAATCGGAGCTTTTCTCTCCTTCGGACCTCCGGGGCTCTATGCGAAATCGAGCAGCCCCGAGTTCTGCGCGGGCTGCCACGTGATGGAGTCTCAATACGAGAACTGGTTCCACAACGCCGGGCACCGGCGGATAAAGTGCGTCGACTGCCATCTCCCCAATGATAACTTCGGCAGGCACGTAGCATGGAAAGGCGTGACGGGAATGTGGGACGTCTATGCCTTCTACTCGGGACATGTACCCGAAACGATCACGATCTCTCAGAAAGGCGCGGAGATAGTCCAGGAAAACTGCCGGCGCTGCCACGAAGAGACCGTGTCGAAAATAAATGAAGACGGCAACTGCCGACACTGCCATCGCCGCTTGTCCCATAAGACCAGCGGAACTTTTTGAACCCGATCCAGGCCAGCGGAGGAAGAGGTATGAAGGGAAGAAATATCTTCTTTGGTGTTCTAGTATGGTTACTGTTTTCAGGGTGCGTTCTGATCATTGCATCCTGCGCCCCTCAGAAAACCGAGCCGGTGAAAACGGGCTCAATCGAGGACGGCGACATGAATCCCGCCAACTGGGGCAAAGTCTATCCGCTGGAATACGACGCCTGGACAAAGACCAAGGATCCACGTCCGGTGGGCAAGAGCAAGTATAAAAAAAGCTACAGCACGGACCAGGTGATTTACGACAAGCTGAGCGAGTTCCCGTATATGCCGCTGCTCTTCAACGGATGGGGCTTCGGAGTCGAATACAATGAACCTCGCGGCCATCATTATATGGTGACCGACCAGCTCGAAATCGACCCTTCGCGTGTCAAAGCCGGAGGCGCGTGCCTGACGTGCAAGACCCCGCTTGCGCCGAAACTGCGAAAGGAAATGGGAGTCAATTACTTCTCGGATCCCTACCTCGATGTTCACGCCAAAATTCCCAAGGAATTTCAGTCGCTGGGCGCAAGCTGCATCGATTGCCACGACAACAAAACGATGGGGCTGAAGCTCTCGCGCTGGACCCTGACGAAAGCTCTTTCGGACATGGGCAAAAATCCGGACCAGCTTACAAGGCAGGAATCCCGCAGTCTGGTCTGCGCCCAGTGCCACGTTACTTACGTGATTCCCAAGGACAAGGACATGAAGTCCGTCGACGTTTTCTTCCCGTGGCAGGGAAGCAAAGAAGGAAACATCTCGATCGAGAACATCATCAAGGTACTCAAAAGCGATCCGTCCTACGGAGAATGGAAGCAGAACGTGACGGGGTTCAAAGTGGCTTTTATCCGTCACCCCGAGTACGAATTCTTTTCGCTGAACAGCGTACATGCCAAAGCCGGAGCGGCATGCGCCGACTGTCATATGCCTTATATCAAGGTGGGCGCGAATAAGATTTCCGATCACAATGTCATGAGCCCGCTCAAAGGGGATATGAAAGCCTGCCAGCAGTGCCACGCCGAGACTCCGGAGTGGCTCTCGAACCAGGTATTTGCGATTCAGGACCGCACGGTTTCCATGATGAATCGCGCGGGCTACGGAGTTGCCGTGACTGCAAAGCTTTTTGAGATCGCGCATAAAGCGCAGGCGGACGGAAAAACGATAGATCAGGCCGTATACGACAGGGCAAAGGACCTTTACCTCGAGGCGTTCTATCGGGTCATCTTCATGGGCGCCGAGAACTCGATCGGGTTCCACAACCCGAGCGAAGCAGGCCGGATCTGCGGTGACGCGATAGCGATGGCGGCCAAGTCGGAAGCCCTGCTCCGGCAGGTCCTTGCCCAGGCCGGAGTGGCCGTTCCCGCGGATATAAACCTGGAAATGGCAAAATACCTCAACGAACGCGGCACGAAGAAACTCAAATTCCGTCCCGAATTTGAGTTCAAGGATCCCTACAACAACCAGGAACTGATCACCCCGGCGGTCAGCATGGGACGGTAACAAGTCGATTTTGAGGAACCAATTCAAAGGCTGGAGCATCGGTTTTGCTGCAGCCTTTGTTTTTTCCCATTCGCCGTTTTTCATCCGTTATGGTTGAGGCGCGGTTTCACGACCGCGCCGGCTTCATGATTGACGGCTCCGGAGCTGCGTCGGCCAAGGAGGGGCGGCATGGTCGGGAACCGTACCGCAACGAGGTTGTGTCATACCCTCTCTTCCTTTA
Organism: Pseudomonadota bacterium; assembly: GCA_023416335.1. The sequence continues at coordinate 5,929 of JAEZHY010000284.1, forward strand.
CTTCTCTTTTTCTTTTCTTCGCGCCTTCGCGGCTCCCTGTGCAAAAATAGTCGCGGTGGTTTTATCGTCAATGTTGTTGCTTTAAGGAAATACGCCGCTGGTTCCCAAGGTCCGCCTTGGGAACCCCGCCCCGGCAGGCCGGATAGTATCCCGTCCGTGCTGTGCCGTCGGTTCACAAAGCATTTCGTTAACAAAGGGAACTTTTAAGAAACTTGTGCTTTTTGTTTGAATTCTCCCCTTTACCCTCCTATAGTCGTAATCATTCATGATTAATACTTTTGGAACTATTGCTTTTAAGGCCATCCTTCCTGAAAAGGACTTTTAGAGAAAGGGGGATTCCGAGGACCTCCGGCCCAACAAGTCGTGTTGACTGTCCCGAGGTTCTGCGTCCACACATCTGAAAAGGAGCCAAGATGCCCAGCAACACCCTGTCGCCTGCAGTCTCTTCTTCGCCCTCATTTGCTCAGCGCTTCGGACTCATTTTCGCTTTCCTCGTACTGCTCGCACTCATTCTGATACCGGCACCCCAGGGACTTTCAACGGCAGGCTGGCGCATGATCGCGGTCCTGATCTTCTCCGTAATCGTCTGGATGTCGGAGGCCATGACTTATCCCGTGAGCGCGGCCGTCATAGTCTCACTCATGGCCTTTCTGCTCGGCCTTTCTCCCGATCCGACCAACACGAAGATCGCCATGATGGGTACCTCCAAAGGGCTGACGATGGCCCTGGGGGGCTTCAGCAACACGGCTTTCGCCCTGGTGGCGGGCGCCCTGTTCATTGCCGCGGCAATGATGAAAACGGGATTGGACAAACGGATCGCCCTTTTCGTTCTTTCGAAAATAGGCACGACCGCCAACAGGATCGTTGCGGGAGTCATCATCGTCGGTTTTGTCCTCAGCTTTTTCGTGCCGAGCACGACCGCCCGGGTCTCATGCCTCGTGCCGATCGTGATGGGTATCATCATTGCCCTCGGGATCGATAAAAAAAGCCGCTTCGCAGCGGTCATGATGATCGCCACGGCACAGGCGGACAGCATCTGGAACGTCGGCATCAAAACGGCGGCGGCCCAGAACATGATCGCAGTCGGATTCATAAAGAGCCAGCTTGGCGTGGACGTTTCATGGCTGCACTGGTTCATCTGCGCGGCGCCTTTTGCCGCTATAATGTCGGTGGTCCTCTACTATGTTCTCATCAAGGTCATGCCGCCGGAACAAAGCGAGGTGACCCACGGGCCGTCCGTTGTGCGAAAAGCTCTTGCAGACCTGGGTCCGATGAAGCCCGAAGAAAAACGGCTCCTTATACTCTCTGTGATCCTGCTGGCTTTCTGGTCCACCGAGGGATCGGTGTTCGGAGTCAAAATTCACCCCTTCGATACGGCGTCGACGACCATCGCTGCAATCAGCATCATGCTTCTGCCTGGTATTGGCGTGATGAACTGGAAAGAAGCCCAGGCAAATATTCCCTGGGGCACGGTTGTGCTCTTCGGGCTCGGCATAAGCCTCGGTTCCGCATTACTCTCGACCCAGGCGGTATCCTGGATAGCCAAAATGGTGGTTGCGACGTTCGGCCTGGAACACCTTGGCTCCGTCGTCATCATCGCAGTCCTGGCCATGTTCCTGATCATCATCCACCTTGGATTTGCGAGCGCCACGGCCCTTGCTGCGGCCATGATCCCGATCGTCATCTCAACGCTTCAAAGCGTCAAGACACCGGGAATCAACGTGGTCGGCATGACGATGATCTGCCAGTGGGTTGTAAGCTTCGGTTTCATTCTACCGGTCAATGCGCCTCAAAATATGGTAGCATATGGGACGGACACTTTTGAGGTGAAGGATTTCATCCGAACCGGCATTCCGATCACGATAGCGGCATATCTCGTGATCCTTCTTCTGTCCGCCACTTACTGGAAGTGGATGGGTTTGACATAAAGAATTATCAGGACCATATCCCGATGGGCGAACGATGGGCACGATGAAGCCTGTGCCCACCCTACCCGGATGGATTGACACAAAGAGATCGAGAACGACGGGACGCAATCCGTATCGAACCGTAGGGTGGGCTAAGCGGAGCGCAGCCCACCTTCTCTGTGGACCGGCACGGTTGGCAATCCGTGTTGCGGCCGGTCTCCTGACCGTGCCGCTCCAATATACGCGAAGATGGTGCGGTCAGGAGACCGCACCATAACGAGACACAAAGAGATCGAGGTGTTCATGAACTTCGACCCGCTCTATTATCCGTATCCGTCCCGGCGCAGCACGGTATTCGCCGCAAGGGGAATGGTCGCGACGTCCCAGCCGCTGGCGGCCCAGGCCGGCCTGGAGGTCCTGAAAAAGGGCGGCAATGCAATCGATGCCGCGGTCGCCACGGCAACGTGCCTGACGGTTGTCGAACCGACTTCCAACGGCATCGGCGGCGACGCCTTCGCTCTGGTCTGGACCGGGGGCAAACTCCACGGGATAAATTCCAGCGGCCCGGCCCCTCGGAGCATATCGCTTCAAGCCCTGGCAAATGCCGGCCACCAAAATATGCCCGAATACGGCGTTTGCCCGGTGACCGTACCCGGAGCGCCCGCGGGCTGGGCTGAACTTGCGCGGCGGTTCGGCAGGCTCCCGCTGACCGTGAGCATGGGTCCGGCTATAGAGTATGCCGAGCGGGGCTTTCCGGTTTCTCCCGTTGTCGCCGACCGCTGGGAGGCGGCATTAAGGATCTACAACACCCAGCAGGGAGACGAGTTCAGTCACTGGTTCGAAACCTTTGCACCGCGAGGGCGCGCGCCCTTTGCCGGCGAAATCTGGCGTCTGCCGGACCAGGCCGCTTCGCTTTCAGCAATTGCAGAAACAAATGCAGAGACCTTCTACTACGGTCCCCTGGCAGAAAGGATCGATGCCTTTTTCCGCCGCTACTCAGGCTACCTGACCGCGGACGACCTGGCCTCTTTCAGGCCGGAATGGGTCGAACCCGTCAAGATCAACTATCACGGGTACGATGTCTGGGAAATCCCGCCAAACGGTCACGGCATCGTCGCCCTCATGGCACTCAATATCCTGAACGGCTTCGAGTTCCATGAAAGAGACTCCGCCGAGACATTCCATCGACAGATAGAAGCGGTCAAACTTGCTTTTGCCGACGGACTCAAATACGTCGCCGATATCCGCAGGATGAAGGTCAGGCCGGAGGACCTTCTTTCCGAATCCTATGCCGCCGAGAGACGAAAACTCATCGGGGACCGGGCGCTCGATCCCGTTCCGGGCAAGCCGCATGCCGGGGGGACCGTCTATCTTGCGACGGCCGATGGCGAAGGGAACATGGTTTCCTATATTCAGAGCAACTATGAAGGGTTCGGGTCAGGAATGGTCGTACCGGGCACCGGCATCGCGCTGCACAACAGGGGATTTTGCTTCTCGTGGGACCCGGCGCACGACAACTGCCTGGAGCCCGGTATGAAGCCCTATCACACGATCATCCCGGGTTTTCTGACAAAGGACGGGGAACCGGTCGGACCTTTCGGCGTAATGGGCGGCTTCATCCAGCCGCAGGGCCACGTTATGGTGATCTCCAATACGGTTGATTTTCACCTCAACCCGCAGGCGGCACTCGATGCCCCGCGCTTCAGGTGGAGGCAGGGTAAAATCGTGGACCTCGAAGCGAATTTTCCCGCGCATGTTGCTGAAGCCCTGCTGCGCAGGGGACATGATGTAAGGTACGGCGCCGTGGGCGATCGCGAATTCGGCCGAGGACAGATAATCCGGCGCGACAGGAACGGCGTTCTCGCCGGAGGAAGCGAGCCCAGGGCCGACGGCCAGGTAGCGGCATGGTAAGCCGTTGAAGATTATCTTCTGAAATCAGACAAACTATCGCCGGAATCCGGTCTATTTCAGCTCCACCGGTTCCCGGCTTCACCCCACCCGGAGGAATACGATGATTTGCTGCCAAACGCCCGAAGACGTTCTGAAAATAGTAGCTGAAAACGAAGTCTCCTTTATCCAGTTCTGGTTCACCGACGTCCTGGGACAGCTCAAGAGTTTCGCGGTGACCCCCGATGAACTCTCTCTTGCCTTCAGCGAGGGGATGGGTTTCGACGGTTCGTCCATCGAAGGGTTCGCGCGCATCGAAGAAAGCGACATGGTAGCCATCCCGGATCCCACGACTTTTCAGCTCCTGCCCTGGAGACCCCAGGAAAAACCCGCTGCAAGGATGTTCTGCGACATACTCAACCCGGACGGAACGCCTTACGACGGCGACCCGCGTTATGTGCTCAAGCGCATTCTGAAGAAGGCCGGCGATCAGGGCTACACTTTCTACACGGGCCCGGAACTTGAGTACTTCTACTTCAAATCCGATGCCGCGCCCGAAATCATAGACCGCGGCAGCTATTTTGACGTGACCCCGCTCGACCGGGGAAACGACCTCAGGCGCCAGACGATATTCGCTCTGCAGCAGATGGGCATCGCGGTGGAATACAGCCACCACGAGGTGGCCCCGAGCCAGCATGAAATCGATCTCAGGTATGACGAAGCCCTTCGCATGGCCGACAAGACCCAGACATACCGCATAGCGGTGCGAGAAATAGCCCGCCAGAACGGGGTCTACGCTACTTTTATGCCCAAGCCGCTCTTCGGTGAAAACGGAAGCGGCATGCATACGCATCAGTCTCTTTTCAGAGGCGACAAGAACCTTTTCTTCGACGCGCAGGACCCCATTCACCTCTCGCAGGAAGCGAAATGGTATATTGCCGGAATCCTTCACCACGCCCGCGAAATTACCGCTGTGAACAACCAGTGGGTAAATTCCTACAAACGCCTGGTACCCGGCTACGAAGCTCCGGTTTACATATCCTGGGCCCGCCGCAACCGTTCGACCATGGTACGGGTCCCGATGTACAAGCCCGGCAAAGAGAAGGCGACACGTATCGAACTCCGCTCGCCCGACCCGGCCTGTAATCCCTATCTCGCCTTTGCCGTAATGCTTGCGGCGGGCCTGAGCGGTATCCGGAACCGATACACGCTTCCCGACTCTATAGAAGAAGATATTTTCCATATGTCCGAGTCTGAAAGGGAAAACCGCGGAATTCTGTCCCTCCCGGGGAGTCTGTTCGAAGCCATAGGCGAGTGCGAAAGGAGCACACTCGTCCGCGAGACTCTCGGGGATCACATTTTCCACAAGTTCATCGAAAACAAGAAAATCGAGTGGGATAAGTACAGGATCCAGGTCAACACTTACGAAATCGAACGCTACCTTCCCATGTTCTGACGACCGTTGATGACAAATTCGGAGCATCTCTTTCGCACAACAAGGAGGGAGGAATGGAAAGCAGGGTTGTCTTTTTCGACAACAGAAAGCCGGAGAATACGGACACCACCTTCCGACTCGTCAAGGAGAGACTTAGCGGATCGAAGAGAATCAAAAAACTTGTCATAGCTTCCACGACAGGCGCCACGGCATTGAAGGCCCTGGAGTTTTTCCAGGACACAGGCGTAAAGCTGGTCGTGGTATCGCATCAATTCGATTTTCGCAGAAAAGTGCATCCCTTTCCTCCCGAACTGGCTCGCAAGTTGAGGGATGCCGGCCACGAAGTCTATTACGGCACCATGCTTTTCCACACGGACAGCCTTTATGAAAACAAGGCGCCGACTCTTATGGCCAACCTGCTACGCTGTTTCAGCCAGGGGGTGAAAGTCTGTTTCGAGATCGTCCTCATGGTTACGGACGCCGGGCTCGTCGCAAGCGGAGAAAAAGTGATAGCCATAGCAGGAACGGTGCGGGGAGCGGACACGGCAATGGTCATGCAGGCGGCGTCCACACAGCACCTCAAACACCTTCGGGTCCAGGAAATCCTGTGCAAGCCGCTGAACCCGTTGAATATCGAGGAGGTGTACGAACAGGAAGCCGGGACGGAGTAGAACCGGGGAGACCAAATACTTAAAGACAAAAGCTTTGAACCACGAAATTCACTAAAATTACGAAAGAAAACAATAGCATAGGCCGTATGCGACTTAAGAGCCTACGGCACCGCCCCCCATTGAGAGACGGACACCAACCGGAACAGGGCCGTAGGATGGGTGGGAGCGGAGCGGGAACCCATCGTTTTTTAGGGTTCGTTCCGCTCTCAGCCGCCGGGAAGCCCAAGGACTGTCGAATACGACTTTTTTCCGTATGGCGACTTTCCCGTGTTTCCAAGCACCGACTTATGCCTCTGCGGTCAATCATTCCGGGGCGTTCCGAAAAGCGATGGGTTGTCACCCATCCTACACCTCAAAATCATTGCGGCAGCCTCGAATGACTTGCAAAGCCCGGCTTCGTCATTCCGGCCCTTGTCTTCGATCAGGACAAGCTCACTCCGGAATCCAGGCTTCCAGGGCGGATTAATTGTGAATTCAAGACCTTAAAAACTCTGGATCCCGGCTCAAAAGCACTGCCGGGATGACGGGATTGGAGGTTCTGTCCCCCATC
>JAEZHY010000063.1 GCA_023416335.1 Pseudomonadota bacterium
CTCTCCTATATCCTCACCTCACCCAATCTCCAGGCATGAATCCCATTCCTGATTTTAATTCGATCACGCCCAACTACTTTTTCCCTGCCTGAAACAACCGTATGTTATGGCTCGCGCAAGTGAAGCATAGGAGCGGGGAAACGGAGGATGTCCCTTCCGGTATTCCATCTTCGCGTCTTCGCGTGACAACAACTGGGAGTAAGGGAAATGAATCATCGCGAATTGCTTCTCTCAGCGGAAAAGAAGCCGAAGTTCAGTTTTCTGACTCTTCCGGCAGAGCTGCAGGATGAAATCGTGGACGGGCTCGACTCCGGGACGCTCTCTTTGAAAGAGGCGTCCGAAATGGTCAAAGCATGCGGAATGAGCCTGAGCCATGAGGCGATTGCCTCCTATCACCGGGCGGTTCGCAGGGAGCGCAGGCTTTATGAGTCGAGATGCAACCTGTCGCAGGTCACTGCCGGATTTGTCGGGCAACCGCCGGAAGAGAGCATCAAAGGCCTCCTCGGATGGATCACGGCATCGGCGGCGACCGGACTGGCCGAGGGGACGATCCGGATCGGGGAGATCAATCTGGCGCGCATCCTGGGCTTTTCTCGGGAGTAACCCAGGCCCGGAAGGACGGCGCCGGGGATGAAAAGGTTTCGTCTCTGAGCCCGGAAGAAACCCGAAAGCTTGTCGAAGAGGTCGAAAGGACCCTGGGGGGGCGGCAGTAAACGATTCACGTCCGAAAAAGTTCTTTGTCTCCACCGCGTTCGGGACGGTTCCAGTCGAAAAATCCGGGAGAAAGCGCGGCGAATCCGGGCAACATATGTTCAGGCCTTTCGCGATGTGCGCCACCGCGTAAGGATCCCGGCCTTCCCGCCCGGTTTGGCCACGCGGACGAATGGGCGGCCGGGAAATACTTGGGGCAGCACAGCCGCAATTAAAATGCAAAAGCAAAACCCTTAACCACGAAATTCACGAAAATTACTAAAGAAAACAATGAGATAATGTCGCAGGAGGGGTGGAGCAGAGAGACTGTGTCGTTTTGTCGATGAAAACCATCTCAACCCCGGTCGGCAACGACACGGTCTCGGAGCGCAACCCATCGCTTTTTTGATGAGCGATACGAGTACGAAACACACGAAAGTCCGTTCAGTTCTACTCGGCTTAAAGTGTACCTAAGAGTTTGATATTAAACGAGTTAAGACAGGCAGCATAAAAAATCTTGTTCAAAAAACAAGAAAACGACCAATAGTAGTACAGCCTGCCGGCCCGCTCGGAGCATCCAACGGTCGAATCTTTTTGCCCCGGGAAAGATCTCTGTTTCCCGGTTGTTCTTTGACATAATATGCGGACGAAGTGCGGGAAATCCCTTCTGCGCGTCAGGCTTTTTCAACCCGTTTCAGCCTTTGTCAAACCGGTGTAAGGCCTGCGTCAAGGTTTATCAGGGCTGCAAATCTCTTCCGTTCAAGGTTATTCAAGCTTTATCAAAGTCTATCAGGGTTCTTCAGGTTAAAAAAAATTCTGAATCTTGAATTCCGGTGAGGGTGTCGATGCCTGCGGAAGCGGGAACGCGGTAGGGAAGGAAGTGGAAAAGCCGAATTCAAAATACCGGCCCGAGCAGACAGGCAGGAAAACGCCGCTTTCCTTTCGGACCGAAGAGTCTTTGAAAGTTGTTTTGACCATTGCGGGTACGATTTTGTCATTCCGGTGGAAACCGGAATCCAGGCCTTTGGGAGCGGATTAATAGTGAATTCAATCTCTTAAAACCCTGGAGCCCGGCTTAAAAGCACTGCCGGGATGACGGGTCGGGGGGGGCTCGGTCGCAAAATACCCGCTAAAGAAGCTTCATCTCCATTTGGGCAACAACCCCTCTCGCTTTGAGCCCCCCACAGGAAACGATGGTTTGCGGGTGGTCCAGGCAACAGGCTTTAACGTTGCCTGGGTCCGGAGGACAAGAGGCTTCGCGTAGAATTACCAGTCCCTCTTGCCTGCGGCACGGGGCAACCAAAACCACGTTGCCCGTGCCACCCACGGTTTGGTTCCGAGCACGAGACGGTGGGCACGGTGAAGCTTGGTGCCCACCCTACGCCACTCACCGTCTACATTTTTTTCTGCATTCCACCATTGTAGGGGAGACGCATACTGAATGGACTTTCGTGCGTTTCGCACTCGTATCGCTCATTAAAAAGCGATGAGTTCCCGCTCCGCTCCCACCCATCCTACGGTTTTATCGTATTGTTTTCTTTTGATTTTCGTGAATTTCGTGGTTATGGCGTTTGTTTTTGCATTTTTGGTTTCGGCTCTGCTGCTCCAGGTTGTTGTTGTCTTGAAGTTGTGCGGAAGTTGAAACGAAAAACCGGCTCCGCGGGCCGAAGCCCGGGAACCGGCTGATATAAATCATAATCTGATTAGAACTATCTGCTTCGGTGCCGTCTACCCGCCCAGGTAGGCCTCGCGGACGCGGGAGTTTTTCATCATGTCGTTTCCGGTGCCCTCCAGAACGATCGAGCCTGTTTCCAGAACATACGCATAGTCTGCGATCTTCAGGGCCGCGAACGCGTTCTGTTCGACCAGCAGGACGGTTTTACCCATCTCGTTGATGGTACGGATGATGTCGAAGACACCCTTTACGAGCAGCGGTGCGAGCCCCAGCGAGGGTTCGTCGAGCAGGACCAGGTCGGGAGCGCCCATGAGCGCGCGGGCAAGGGCCAGCATCTGCTGCTCGCCGCCCGACAGTGTTCCGCCTTTCTGCGTGCTGCGTTCTTCGAGCCTCGGAAAGAGCTTGTAGACCCACCGGATGTCTTTTTCGATATCAGCCTTATTGTCGCGGCTGTAGGCGCCGAGCCTCAGATTGTCCAGAACCGAGAGGTGCGGAAATATCTTTCGCCCCTCGGGGGACATCATGATGCCGGCCCTGACGACATCGACGGGCGTCTTTCCGACCATTTCGGCACCGTTGTATTCGATACTTCCTTTTATCCCCTTTATCAGTCCGGAGATTGCCCTCAGAGTGCTGCTTTTGCCCGCGCCGTTGGCGCCGATCAGGGTAACTATCTTTCCTTGGGGAACTTCGATGGAGATACCCTTCAGGGCATGAATGCCGTCGTAGTAAACGTGAAGGTCTTTTACATTAAGCATCCGCAACGTACTCCTCTCCCAGGTATGCTTCGATGACCCTGGGGTTTTGCTTTATACTCTCGGGCGGTCCCTCGGCGATCGTCTCTCCGTGGTCCAGGACCCACATGTGCTCGCAGACTCCCATGACCACTTTCATATCGTGCTCGATCAGCAGGATGGTCAGTTTGAACTGGTCCCGGATTCGGCGGATGAAGGTCATCAACTCGTTTGTTTCGTTCGGGTTCATTCCTGCCGCGGGTTCGTCGAGCAGAAGGAAGTTGGGCTCGGTCGCAAGTGCTCTGGCGATCTCCAGGCGGCGCTGAGCGCCGTAGGGGAGGCTTCTTGCCTTTTCGTCCGCGAATTTCTCGAGTGCCACGACCTTGAGCAGTTCCATCGACTTCTCTTCAAGCCGTTTTTCTTCCTTCAGGTTCGAAGGCAGATAGAGCAGGGTCTGCCACCAGCTCGTCTGCTGCCGGACGTGGCAGCCGACCATTACGTTCTGCAGGACGGTCCCGTTTCCGAAAAGCCTGATATTCTGGAAAGTTCTGGCCATACCGAGGCGGCAGACTTCATAGGGAGGCGTGTGGGTGATTTCCGTACCGTTGAAAAAGACCTTCCCCGACGTGGGAACATAGAACCCCGACATCATGTTGAAGCACGTGGTCTTGCCCGCCCCGTTGGGTCCTATCAGCCCTACAATGCTTCCCTTTTGTATGGAAGCATTGAAGTTGCTCACAGCCGTCAGGCCTCCGAATTGAATCGTGAGTTCCCGGCCTTCCAGTATCACTTCGCCCATTTCAGCTTACCTCGCTTTCCGAACAGTCCGAAAAGCCATTCCCACCTGAACTCGCGCATACCCATGAGCCCTTCCCGGCGGAAGAGTATGATGAGCATGAGCGCCAGGGAGAAGACGACCATTCGCATCCCCGGTATTCCCTGTAATTCGAAACTGCCGATGGAGATCGGGTACTCCACGAACCGCAGCCATTCCATCAGGATCGTGATTCCGACGGATCCGAGAACGGATCCCGTAAGGGAACCGAGGCCTCCGGTCACTACGATCATGAGGACGTTGAAAGTCAGTGTGAACAGGAACATCTTCGGGTCGATCGTAGTAAGAAGGCTTGCAAGCAGCGCTCCGCCGATTCCCGCAAAAAAGGATCCGATTACGAAAGAGAGGACCTTGTACCGGAAAACGTTGATGCCCATAGCCTTAGCGGCGGTTTCATCGTCGCGTATGGCCATGAGGGCGTTGCCGAAATTGCTCCGTATGAGGCGGACAATGCAGTAGAGAGTGATGGCGAACCATCCGAAGTTCCACCAGAGGTTTGCGTTGTCCGGAATTCCCTTGAATCCGAGAGCGCCGTTGGTAAGGCGTGGAATGTTGTTGGCGAGGACCCGGATGATCTCGGCAAAACCCAGGGTGGCGATTCCCAGGTAGTCGTCTCCGAGGCGCAGCAGGGGAATACCGACTATCAGGCCCAGAAGGGCGGCTACCAGCCCTCCCGCGATTACCGCGACAAAAAACGGTGCATGGACCGATTCCACCCACGGGTAAGCAGGCTGCAAAATGAAGAGCATTTCCTTCTGTGCCGGGGTCATTATCAGGATGGAGCAAACGTAGGCGCCGATGGCCATGAACCCGGCGTGCCCCAGGCTGAACATGCCGGTGAAGCCGTAGATTAGATTTAGACTCAGAGCCAGTATGGCATTGATTGCGATAAGGTTGAGAATCTGAATGGAGTACCCGCCCAGGGAATTTTGCGCCCACCAGACAAAGAGGCCCAGAACCGCTACGCCGGCGAAATTGAGATATACTTTAGTCATGCGGTCCATCACACCTTGTCCTCCAGTCTCTCACCCAGCAGGCCGGTTGGTTTGACCAGCAGAATGCCTATGAGCAGTATAAACGCCAGGGCGTCGCGATAGCCGGCCAGGTCGGGGAAGAATGCGACGGCCAGGATCTCGATAAGTCCCAGGCCGACACCTCCGATAACCGCTCCCTGAATGGAACCGATGCCGCCGACGACTGCGGCGATGAAGGCCTTGAAGCCCGGAATGACCCCCATGATCGGCTGCAGCTGCGGATAGCGCAGGGTCCACATGATGCCGGATGCGGCTGCAAGCGCCGAGCCGATTCCGAACGTGAGGGCGATGATATGATTGACCGGTACGCCCATGGCGTAACTGGTTTCGATATCTTTCGATATTGCCCGCATCCCGAGTCCCGGTTTGGTTTTATATACGATAAAGACCAGACCCATCATGAGCAGGAAGGAAAGCACCGGGACAAACAGGGTGAGGGGAAGGACGCGAACGTCTCCCACCACGATCACATTTTCAAGCCAGGCAGGCCGGTAGACCTCTCTGGGGATGGCTGAAAATACGACGATGGCGAAATTCTGCAGGAAGAAGGAAACGCCGATGGCGCTGATGAGTGCTGAAATTCGGGGGGCGTCCCGCAAGGGGCGGTAGGCTATCCTGTCTACGAGTACGCCTACCAGGGCGATAACTACAACCGCGGCGACCATGGCAACGGGCCAGGGAAGATGGACCAGAACGATGCCCCAGAATACGAAGTAGGCTCCCAGCATGAAAATCTCGCTGTGAGCGAAATTAATCAGCCGAAGGATTCCGTAAACCATCGTATATCCGATAGCAATCAGTGCGTAGAGGCTGCCCAGTGTCAGGCCGTTCAGGAGATGCTGAACGAACATTGCCAGATTCATTTAAGAGTTCCTCTCTGACGGTCGTCCGATTGGGGAGGGAAAGTACCCCCTGGTGCTGAAGTGAACGGTTTTTATGAGTAGTTTTGAGATGTTCGAAATGTCCGGCGAAAGCGCTTTCGGCCGTTCGCCGTATCGATTTTCCATAAAGAATGTTAAACCGCGACTACTTCCATGACTCTCGTTAAGGGCCGGAGGTAATGCCGCGTGTGCGAAACTACCTCCGGCTTATCAAACGAAATCGTCCAAAATCAGCTTATTCGGACGGCTGCCGGCGCTTTTTACAGCTCCGGAGTGATTTCACCTACATAAGTCTTCTTGCCGTCTTTAATCTGGACCAGACCCACGGGTTTTTCGGCGTCATGAGTCGCGTTGATGGTGGTTGCACCGGTAACTCCAGCGAAACCCTTCGTCTCGGCCAGTGCCTTGGTGATGGCCTCAGGTTCGGCCTTGCCTGCTCTCTTGATGGCATCGAGCGTAATCATGTAGGCGTCGTAGCCCAGAGCTGCGTTGACGTTGGGTTCCTTGTCCGGATGCAGCTTTTTCCAGTTGTCGGTGAACTGCTTTGCGATCGGGCTCATGTCCTTCATAGAAGGATCGTACGGGAAGGTCGTGTGGACGAAGCCTTCAACAGCGGCGCCGCCGATTTCCGTGATCTTCGGGTTGTCCATGGCGTCTCCGCCCATAACCTTGAAGTTTCCGCCCAGTTCCTTTACCTGCTTCATGATGATTGCGCCTTCAGCGAAGTAGGAAGGAATGAAGAGGACGTCAGGCTTCTTGCTGATGATCTGGGTCAACTGAGCGGTAAAATCCTGGTCGCCGGACTGGTAGTTCAGGTTGGAAACCACTTCACCGCCCAGCTTGGTATAGGACTTCGTGAAGAAGGATGCCAGGCCGACGGAATAATCGTTGGCAACGTCAACAAGGATGGCGGCTTTCTTCAGGCCGAGGGTCTTGAATGCGTAGGTTGCCGCTCCCGCGCCCTGGAAGGGGTCGATGAAGCATACGCGGAAGATGTATTTCTTGCCCTGGGTTACCAGAGGATTGGTGCAGGAGGTCCCTATCTGGGGTACTCCGGCCTTTTCGGCAACTTCGCCGCCGGCCATCGCCAGGGAGGACCCGTAGGTGCCGACAATCGCAACGACTTTGTCTTTGTCGATGAGGCGTTTAACTGCGTTGGCGGATTCCACCTTATCGGTCTTGTTGTCTACTACGAACAGTTCGACCTTTTTGCCGAGAACGGTGCCCACTTCTTTGTTGGCCATCTGCAGGCCTTCGAGTTCAAGCTGCCCGCCGTAGGCATTTCCGCCCGTAAGAGGCAGGTAGACGCCGATGCGCACGACATCGTCGGCGGCCATGGCTACTCCAGCCAGGGCAAAAACCGCGAGAAACGCCAATACTAATGCCTTTTTCATAATGACTCCTTGATGATTGGTTTTGGGTAATTGCCCCGAGGAACGGCATCAGGGGTATTGACGATTGCCGGACCTTTCAGGGTAGGGCTCCATTATCATTGGCAAAGGTGCCAATGGTTAACCTGCCTGTGCCGGGAGGACAGGGGCGCTCGCTTCTCCCCGGCCCTGTCGGCGGTGTTGTCAGTGATTGTCTATGAAAGCTTATGGATATACCGGAAATTTTCGGGCAAGCCCCTCAACCTGCCGCGCGATTTCCCGCAGAGCATCTTCGTTTCCCGCACCTGTCAGGGCTCGATCGATCAGATTGGCTACCTGGGCCATTTCCGGTCCGCCCATCCCGCGGACGCTCATGCCGGAAGTGCCCAGCCTCATGCCGCTCACTTTTCCGGGGGTATCGGCATCCCGCGGAATTACATTGCGGTTGGCGACAATTCCCACGGACTCCAGGATTTTCTCCGCGTTCCCGCCGTCAAATCCCCTGGATGCCACATCGACCAGCACCTGGTGGTTGTCGGTGCCGCCCGAAACTATCCTGTAGCCTTTTTTTGCAAGTTCCGCCGCAAGAAGTTTCGCATTTTCCAATGTTTGTTTCTGGATATTAACAAAATCCGGAGTTCCGGCCAGTTTAAAAATAACCGCCTTTGCCGCGAGCACATTTACCGGACTTGTCCCCTGGCAGCCCGGAAAAACCGCGCTGTCGAGCTTCCGGCCGAATTCCTCGCGACACAGGACCACGCCGCCCCTGCCTCCGAGCATCGTTTTGTAACAGGTGAAAGACACAAAATCGCAATGCGGCACCGGGCTCGGGATGACCTTCCCCGCCACGAGCCCCGCAAGGTGAGCCATGTCCGCGAAGAAATATGCGGAGACGTCTTTTGCGATTTGCGCCATTTTCTCGTAATCGATCAAACGGGGATAGGAACTCGCTCCCGCAACGATCATGCGGGGCCTTATCTTTTCGGCCAGTTCACGGACTTCATTATAGTTGATGAGTTCCGTCGAAGGATCCACGGTATAGTGAGAAAAATCGAAACACTTGCTTGTTATGGACGCGCGATGGCCGTGGGAAAGGTGTCCCCCATGCGGAAGGCTCATGGAAAGGATCTTGTCTCCGACTTTCAGGACGGAAAAATATACGGCCAGATTTGCCGAGGAGCCGCTATGGGGCTGGACATTGGCGTATTCGGCCCCAAACAGGCTCTTTGCCCGGGAGATCGCGAGACTTTCCACTTCATCGGCGTAAACGCATCCGGCATGAAAGCGCTTGCCCGGATATCCTTCAATAGTTTTGGTATTGAATACGGACCCGAGGGCTTCCATGATCGATCTCGGGGAATGGCTCTCCGCGGCAATCAGGTCCAGCGTGTTTTCTATTCGAGTTTCTTCTTTTTCAACAAGAGCTGCGATTTCAGGATCGTCTTTGGACAGGTAGAGCATTCAGTTCCTTCCATACTATATTCACAGATTAAGCGAGTACTCGAATTGTTCATTCCCCTGAGAGCCGGAACTCATTGTCGCTTGAAGGTGGGAACTCCGCTTTTGAAATCTTAAATGAGTCAGGTACCTTTCCGCCTCCCCGCATGAGAGGCGAAAGGTTGAATTTCTTAAGAACCCGCCAGCTTATATCTAATTCTCAATACACCCGCATCGAAACTGGTCGAGATGATCCGGAATTCGCCTATCTCGGCCGTCGATTTCACATGCGGCCCAATGCACGGGCAGGCGTCGTAGTCACCCGCCCGGATTATTCGTATTCTTTCGCCCGCGTCTTCCGGCAGCCGTTCGAGATTAAAATCCCTTGCCGCTTCATCCCGGGTCACGAATTCTTCGGTCACAGGTAAATCGGCCTTTATGACCTCGTTTACTCGGCTCTGGAGTTCTTCGATTTCTGCGGGGACCATTGGGCGATCGAAATGATAATCGAGTTTGGACTTCTTTTTTTCAAGGTGCGTGCTGAAGGCCCGGTTGCAGTTAAACATGCGAACCATCGTCTGGTTTATCAGGTGCTCGGCCGAGTGCATTCTCGGGTCGATTTGCTTCCCGTTCCCGTAAGCCATTGTTCCTGCCTGATTTATGGAAAGTTTAGCGGCACAACCGCCACTATATACAATTGATTCCGCGGAATCCACAGATGATTGTCAGCGTACTCCGATTTTCGGATTACATGATCCGCCGCCCGAATCGGTTACTCCCCGGATTCGTTTCAAGTCGGTTACTTGTTGATGCCTCCGCTTGAACTTCCCCTGACTCGAACAGTTCCGCCATATGAGACGTCGGGAGAGGATGATTTATCGGAATTACTACCCCCATCGCTTGTCGCGCAAGCCGTCACCAACAGGAGCAACATCAAAAGAGCACAGATTGCTTTCATGTTTTCAGTCCTGTCTTTGAGAATAGCGGGGTGCCTTTTTTTACCGTCTCATTTCTTTCTTGAATGCCTGCACTGCATATTCGATGTCTTCGGATGTCACATGGTAGTTTGTGACGGCCCGAAGTTGCCGCGGAGCGGAGGCATTGATCTTTATGCCGTGTTCTTTCAGCCTGGCGGAAAGGTCCTTGCCGGTCATATCCTCTCGTTCCACGCCGATGAAGAGGATATTCGTCTTGATGTATTCTTTCTTGATGGAAAGTCCCGGCACATCGGAGAGTCCTTCTCCCAGCGCGCGGGCGTTTGCATGATCTTCCGCCAGACGGTCGACCATCTGGTCGAGCGCTACAATGCCGGCCGCCGCGAGGATGCCTGCCTGCCGCAAACCGCCGCCTACGGATTTGCGTGTGCGCCGCGCCTGCCTAACGAAATCCCGTGTGCTGCAGATCAGGCTTCCCACCGGTGCTGCCAGACCCTTGCTGAGGCAAAATGAAACCGAATCGGCATCCGCGACCAGTTCCCGAGGCGCAACACCCTGAGCGACCGCAGAGTTGAAAATGCGCGCGCCGTCCACGTGAATCTTAAGTCCATGCCGATCGGCGATTTCCCGCACCTTGTGCATGTATTCGGGGGACAGGGGGCTGCCGTTACACCGATTGTGTGTGTTCTCCAGGAGTACCATTTTGGTCCTGGGATGGTGCACGTCGTCCGGGCGAATGACCGCCTCGATGTCGTTCACGAGAAGGGTGCCGTCCGGCTGATTGCGCACGGGCCGGGGGTGAATGCTTCCCAGGGCTGCGAGCCCGCCCGCTTCGAACATGTATATATGGGCCTGATCGCCCAGAATGACTTCGTCTCCGCGTCCGCAATGCGTCAGAAGGCTGACCAGGTTGGCCATCGTGCCGCTTGGAACAAACAGTGCGGCTTCTTTGCCCATACGCTCCGCGGCGATTTCTTCGAGCTTGTTGATGGTCGGGTCTTCTCCAAAGACATCGTCTCCGACTTCAGCTTCCGCCATGGCGCGTCGCATTGCTGGAGTGGGTCGAGTAACCGTATCGGATCGTAAATCGATCGTGCGCATGAATCTCTCCTGTAAAACACGGAAGTGGAATGCATCACCCGAGCATACAAAATCGGATTCCCATTATACCGCAGTTTAGCCCGGGGTGAAGAACTATTCCTCTAATTCTTCTACTGTTCTGAAATAATGAAGTTTCCTAACAAGCGCCAAAGCCTGCAAGGGTATGTGTTGACCGACTCTCAACCGGCCACGTCGAGACCTTTCGCCATGAACATGACCTCGAAAGGCAAATGCTTGAAAACGGCCCGTCCGGTTTCGACAAAGCCGAAATGCTGATACCATTCCTTTAGTTCACTCTGGGCGGAAATAATTCCGATTTCGACCCTGTAAGCCCCGACTGCTTCGGCAGCGGAAAGAGCATGGTCGACCAGCGCCTTCCCGAAGCCGTGCCTCCTGTGTTCCGGCAAAACGGCAAGCCTTTCCAGGTAGCAGACCTCAGGCTGAGCCAGTTCCAGAGCAACGCAGCCGCACGGGGCACCCTTGTACTCCAGCAGGAAATACCGGACCCCTTTCTGCAACGCCGCTTCGATCCAATGCGTTGTGCAGCAGGACGGATGTTTGGGGCAGTTCTTCTCTGTAAGCCCGAACCGGTCCGCAACATCCCTGAATGAGTTCCTGATTATGTCCACCAGGACGAAAACGTCCGCGCGCGAGGCATCCCTGATCGTATGTTCCACTAATTTCCTCATGTGCAAACCGCCATCGGGAAACAGAAATGGAATTCGTCACCGTTCGGGAAA
>JAEZHY010000185.1 GCA_023416335.1 Pseudomonadota bacterium
CCCGGCAGGCCGGATAGTATCCGGTATGTGCTGAGCTGCTCAGGGCAACTCTATCGCAGCCTCTGCGCCTCCCTGCACCGCTGTCGTTCTCCTTGCAGGTGGCTTTCTACTTAAGAAGAGAGATTCATCCTCGTTCAAAATCGCATCCGTGGATGCGGCGGCTCCGCAGGAGCCTGCCTCAAATACATGCCGGGAGACAACATGGTTGAACCAACTCTATGGCCGGTGGGTCCACCTACCCCAGCCCTGCCCTCGCCATGAGGCTTCCCAGCACCTTTTCGGCGGCAAAGTATTCCCGGGCGATTTCGCGCGCCGCCCGGCAGCTTCCTTCGTAATCGCTTTCTATTATGTCTACCGCCGCCAGGATTTCCTCCATCGTGAGAAAACCGAAAAGTCCCTTGCCCGTTGGCAGAAACTTGCTGAAGCCGGTCTCCTGGGTAATTACCGGACGCCCGGCACAAAGATACGAAGCGCTCCTGTCGCTGAACCAGCCTGTTTTGGGACGCACGACCTGGTCTTTTGTGACCGTGAATTCGCCGTGGGAACTTTGTATGTACTTGCGATACTGGTCGATGTCCCGCGAGATCGGCAGCGAGTGCACCAGCCTCCAGCCGTTTTCGTTCAGAAACTTATGCGTCTCGTCGTCCACTTCCACGGCCAGCTCAAAACCGACGGGACGCCGCCGGGGCAGATCGATGAACTTTCGAAATTCGATATCCTTTGTCCAGTACCAGGTCTCACCGCGGAAGATGAGGTCCTTGCCCTTGTTCTTCCAGGTCGTGATCGTTGAGAACACCGAATCCTTGGACGGCGGAAAAGGGTTTTCCCATAAGTCCATGATAACGGGCTGCCGGGTTGGGTGCCAGCAGACTAAATCGACCGGCAGGTCGCAGTCGGGCTGTCCCAGGTTTTCGCCGAAAGAAAAATGGATATCGTGGGCGGAGAGGGCGTTCAGTGTCGGCAGGTCCCCTTCCAGGACCTTCACCTGCACCCTGAAAGGATCCGATTCGACGTAAATCCTGCGAGGGATGGCCATGTGCTCCTCACGCAGTTCCTGCGACGCAGTCACGTTGAGGAAGGCGTCCGCGTCTTTGTACAGCTGCTCAAGGGCTTCCTCGCTCATGCCGTAGCATTTTCCGCCTTCATAGTGGCCGCGAAAGGCCCAATGACCCGAAAAGCCGTAGTTTTCGAGTATCGGGGCAATCATCTCGATGTTGGTGGAAGCGTCGGGCATGAATTCGAACTTATCGGGATTGTAGACCCACCTGCCGGAATCCTCGACGTAGTAGACGTCCCAGCCGAGGCGCCGGAGGCCGATCAGGTAGTGCAGGAACTGGTATGTCACTCCCGCCAGGGGATACCAGAACATTATCCCGAAAACGATGACCTTTCCCTTGCTCGCTGTTTCGTTTGGCATTTATGCTCCTCACTTTATCGCCGATGGGGGCGGCAGCCCCAATGACCTTGTCGCGCGTTTATAAGGACTCCCCGCCTAACTCGAATACGTATCATCCACGAGCTTTTGCAGCACCCTGCCGCATTCGAAGTATTCCCGCGCCATGTCGAGGGCCGCCGCGGCGTGAAGATCGTAATTCTTCTCGGCTTCGGCAAGCCCGCTTGCGGCCTCCTCAGCCGTGCTGTAGGCCAGAATACCTTTACCGGCAGGTATAACCGAGGTGAACCCGGTATCCTGGACGACAACCGGCCTTCCGGCTGCCAGGTAACAGGCGGAGCGGCAGCTGAACCAGCCGGTTTTGAGAGCAACATAGACGTGCTTCGCAGGCGAAATTTCACCGCGGGACGTCGCAATGAAATCCTGGTACATGGCAGGAGTGACCGTCGCCTCCGGACCGTCCGCCACCTGCCAGCCGGTTGCCGAAAGCCTTTCGAGCGGCGCATTTATGCCGCCGATCGCCACCTTGAGCGGCATGTTCACGGCCGCGGGCAGGTTCATCAGTTTTTCGAACTCGGCCCCTTTGCTGCCGTACTCAACGCCCTTGTAGATCAATTTTCCCTTGAAGGCGTTCCAGGTCATAACCGTGGTCCAGGGTCCCGAAGGGCGAACGTTTGCCAGATGCTCCCATAGATCGACGGCAACGGGCATCCTGGTCGTCTTCCAGTTGAAATCGAGCCGTGGAACCAGACAATCCGGTCCGTAGATGTTTTCCGCGTAGGTGAAATGCCTGTCGTGCGCGGCCACGCTCGCACACCAGCGTTCGACGTTTTCAGACCACGAAAACTTCTCGCTCAACATGATCTGGTTGTAGCCGGGATCCGTGTCGAGAAATATTTTGACGCACTTGCCCGAGAGATTCTCGGGAATCATGCATGCACCGCTCACGTTCAGGAAGATGTCGGCGGTTTCGGCCACCCGGTCGAACTTCTCCCGGCTCATCCCGTAGCTCGTTTCGTGAAGATGCAGGTAATGCCATCTGTCCGAGAGGCCGGGAGCGTACCTGGCGAAGAAATCCCGAAGGTACTCCACCGAGTACGTCGGGTCCTGGGTGTAGGTCCTTTCCAGAGGGTGGTACGGCCAACTCCACGTATCTTCGTGATAGTAGACGTCGTGCCCCATCTTGAGAAAACCGATCACGTACTGGAGATAGTCCCAGGCAACACCGCCGACCGGATAAAGGCCGACGAGGCCCGTTACGATAATACGGAGCTTCGAATTACTCATGCGCGCTTTCAACTCCCGCATAGAGGAAATAAGCCGTTTTTCGGCTTACCCTGCTTCCACTCTCTTTAATTATTTGTCAAGAAGAATTTGGTTTGTATAATATTCAACTCTCTAAATATATTGCCGATCCCGACAGATTAGAAGAGAACGCGAAACTTTGTTCGACCGGATAATCATTCTTCCATCACATACGGAGGAGAATAATTCGATGCAGATTACCTGCCTGGGCGCAGCCCGCTGTGTAACCGGATCCTGTTACCTTATCGACAACGGCCGCCGCAAGTACATCGTAGATTGCGGACTTTTTCAGGGCAGCCGTCAACTGGAGGCCCTGAACCGAAATTCCTGGGGGTTCAATCCCGCCGAGATTTCGGCCCTGTTCCTCACCCATGCGCACATCGATCACACGGGCCGCATTCCCAAACTGGTGAAGGACGGGTTCCACGGCAAAATCTACGCGTCTCTGCCGACGGTGGAACTCTCAAAAATACTTCTTCTCGATTCCGCGCACATCCAGGAAATGGAAGCGGAGTGGCAGACGCGAAAAAACAAAAGGCGCGGAGAACCGGTCACTCAGCCTCTCTACAGCCTCGCAGACGCCGAAGCTTGCATTCCCCTGTTCGAACCCGTAAAGATGGATGAAATCATCGAATTCGAGCCGGATTTCAGGATGCGGTTCCGCAATTCGGGACACATTCTCGGCTCATCGTTTCTCGAAATCTGGGAAGGCGCACCTGAAACTTCGCGAAAAACGGTCTTTTCCGGCGACCTCGGCCATAAAGGGCAGATGATCCTGGAAGATCCCGAGTACCTTGCGGACGCGGACACCCTCTTTATCGAGTCCACCTACGGCACCCGCAACCACAAATCCCTCGCGGACAGCAGGCAGGAGCTGCTCAAGGCAATTCAATTCAGCTACAGCCATGGTGAGAAGGTCATCATCCCGGCCTTTGCCGTCGAACGGACGCAGGAACTTCTGCTCCTTCTGGGGAGCTTTTTCCGGGAAAACCTTATTCCTTCCATGCCCGTCTATGTGGACAGCCCGCTGGCGATCGCGGCTACAACCATTTTCCGCAACATGAAAGACTTCTACGATGCCGAGACCCGCGCGGTCCTGGATGGCGGAAACGATCCGTTCGATTTCGAACAGCTGGTGCTGAGCCGATCTGCACTGGAATCCATGCAGATAAACGAACACCCGGGACCCGCGATCGTCCTTGCGGGAAACGGCATGTGCACGGCCGGCAGGGTCAGGCACCACCTCAAACACAACCTGTGGCGGCCCGGATGCTCGCTCGTGATCGTCGGGTTCCAGGCTGCGGGGAGCCTGGGAAGAAGCCTCGTTGAAGGGGTCAAGATGGTGAAGATCCTGGGGGAGAGGGTGCTCGTCCGGGCAAAGGTCTTCACGATCGGCGGCCTCTCTGCGCATGCGGACCAGAACTCGCTTCTCGACTGGCTCGAACATATCGAAAGCCGAAAGACACACGTTTACGTGATACACGGCGAAGAGAGCGTAAGCGAGGAATTTGCGGGGATCGTCAGGCAGAAATTCGGGTTCGAGACATACGTTCCATCAATAGGCGACCGGATAACCCCGACAGCCGTAGAACATGCTGCCCTCCGGACAGCCGGAGAGCCGAAATGGCGGAAGAACATTGCGGAGCTGCTCCGACGGGCCGAAAAGATCAGGAGCATTCTGGAAGATCCAAAGCAGGAAATCCCTCCGCATATCGTTCAGAGACTCGAGGAGGAAATTGCCTCGGCCGAAGGGCACCTGGAGGAGGCCTTGCAGAACGTCGCGACGACATCAGCCGTGGACGGCGGAGTGGGGAAGATTTCTCGGGTAGGGGCCAAATCGTAAAGAAGGACGTGAGACGGATGGGTGGGAGCGGGAACCCATCCGCCCACTTCGGCGCCACACCCCTATTGAGAGACGGAGGCTGGAATCTTTTTTGATGGTAGAATGTAAAACAAGTGGACGGTGAGTCGCGTAGGGTGGGGGAGCGGAGCGGGGTAATGCTTCATCGTGCCCACCGTCCGGCCAATCCGACTGAATTTTGGTGTACTTCAGGGTAGCTCGGATTCTTGAATTCGGGCGCGGAGCGCAAAAGGTCCAAACGAAAATGCTCGAACAGCAACAAACAGCTCATCGAACTGGAATATTGGACTTATGGATTTCCATGCCCATCCCTCCCGAATCATGCCTAAAAGCCGGTGGGCACGATAAAGCCGTGCCCACCCTACGGTCCGGTCCGATGATTTTTTTGCATTAATTTCAGGAAATACCGTCGGCGACTTAAGGGCTGGCGGCACATCACTCTTATGTCTGTGACGTGTCTCTCTTAGGAGGATGGGGGGGGAGCGAAGCGGGAACCCATCTTTTTGGGGCTCGTTACCCTCTCAGCCGCCGGGAAGCTCAGGGGCTGTCGAATACGACTTCTATTTCCGCATGACGACTTTCCCGAGTTTCCAGGCTCCGACTTATGCCTCTCCGGCCAATCATTCCCGGGCGTTCCTGAAAACGATGGGTTGTCACCCATCCTACGCCCCGCCCTGCTTTGCGACACCCTGAATGAACGAGACTCCTCACGCCGAAGTGCCCTGTCAGTTCACTGCTCACGGGTCACTGTTCACTCACTCCATACAGCCGAAGCACCATGTTTTTTCCCTTGGAATAACAGAAACCCCGGAAGCTGCCCATCAGCTTTACCGGGATGCCAAGATTCCCTGTTTCCCTCCGGAAATCGTCATCCTCCCTGCTGCCGACCAGTGCAATGCCTTCCGGGTGCTTTTTGAGAAAAGATGCGGCCTCGGCCGGCCCGGTCAACTGGGTCTGCGTTCCGAGCAGGAAAACCAGGCTGGGCTCATAATAACCGACGGAAGCAACCGGGGCGGTCCGCCCGGTTCCTTCTTTCACCGCATCCGCAACCGTTCGGCTGAGCCACACAGAATTCACGTCCGGCAGCACCCACTGGAAGAGGGGAAATAACAGGAACCACGTGCCGACGATTGAAATCACGGCCGCACGAAGGTATCGCTGCTTGAGATAAGAGAATACCGCAAACCCTGCCGTGGCAAACCCGGCTGCCACGGGGACCAGGGCGAGCATTTCAAAACGGTTGTCCAAAAAGTAAGGAAGGGCAACCGCACACACTCCCAGGCAGACCGGGATGAGGAAGCACAGAATAAAGCCAAGCCGCACCAGTTTCGATCCGAGTTCCGAAGCCCTGCCGGCCGCCGCGGAGAGAACCGTCTCGGCAACCAGGAGGCATAAGGGCGGATATAAGGGCAAAACATAATGCGGGAGCTTGGTCGGAACCAGTTCGAAGAGGATCCATGCCGGGACGATCCATGCGAGGCAGAATCGTACGGCTTTCAGTTTGCGCGATTTCCAGGCCCGGTAGAGCGCAACTCCTGCCAGAGGCGATGCGGGCCAGAGCGTAAGCGGAAGGAGAAGAAGATACCACCCGGGCGGGAAGCCGTGGGATTCCTGACCCGATCCCACCTTCGAGAGTAAATCGCCGCCTATCGCCTGCTGAAAGAAAGCGCCCTTCGTTGCGACCGCTATCGCGATTGCCCAGGGGCATGCAATAATTGCAACGATCCCGAGTCCCACAAGCGGCCGCAGTCCCTTGAGCCACTTCAGGTCCCTGTCGGCCGCGGCGAGCGAAGCAATCGTCAGGAGGCTTATAAGAGGGGTTATCGGTCCTTTCACCAGGATGCCGATTGCCTGGGCAATCCAGAATGTCAGGAATACAGCTTTCCCGGGCGACTCTGCTCCATCTTCCCGCATGTAGAATCTGCTCAGTGCGAGTTGCGACGCCATGATTGTCGCAAGAAGCAGGGCATCGGTCGTAGCCATGTGAGCTTCGATAATGAGCAGAAAAGTCCCCGCGCAAAAAGCGGCTCCGAGAAGGCCCGTCCTCCTGTCGAACAGTAGCTTGCCCAGCGCAAACGTGAGCAGGACGGAAAGGAGTCCCCCCAGGACGGAAGGGATACGGTAGGGCCAGATCTGCCGCGATTTCAGGGTCCCTGAAAGGGCTACCGCCGCGGACTGCAGCCAGTAGATCGCAATCGGTTTCTTGTTGCGCGATTCGTTCTGGAATCGGATCTGAACGAAATCGCCTGTTTCGAGCATCTGGCTCGTTGCCTGGGCAAATCGCGCCTCATCCCTGTCGACCGGCGGAAGTGAAGTAATTCCCGGCAGGTAGAAAGCAAGGCAGATCAGGGAAAGGAGCAGGTAGTATTTTATGCTTTGGAAGCCTGAATCCAATTTAAGTCCTGTCGTGATTGGGAAATTCGGAATGGATTTCGCCGGGAGATTATCAGAGAAGACGAGAATTGGGCAAGGGGCTAAATCAGTGAACGGTGAGCAGTGCACTGTGAACTGATTTAGCGGATCAAACGGAGTTGATGGGCGATATAAGTATTTTCTCGTTCAATAGTTGCTTTCAAGTTGATATTTAATTCCCTGCCGAGGGGAAGAGGTTACCCCCCGACCAGGCACTTGCACCAGATTTCGGCCCTTTTGGGCCGATCGTTCGGCGCTTGCTGTGTCTGCCCCGGTGCCTTTGCGGGGCGCCACAGCAAGCGCCAAGTAAGCCGCAGAGCGGCGCAGGGGGTGTGGGGGCCGCCGGTCCCCACGCTATTTGGAGCCTTCTTGAACGAAACTCCGTATAACCGGATTATTGTCATCCGGCAGTCCCGCTGGGTCCCGGCTCAAATGCACTGCCGGGATGACATGGATGGGGCACACTGTCGTTAAATACCCGTCGATTGGTTTGCTGCAACCGGACAACGCCGGATAGTTTGGAGTTGCGGCTTGGTTCGGGGAAATTGAAGAAAAAAATGGCGCGGTCGGGAAACCGCGCCATAACATATTATTGAGTCCGGATCGATGTTACTTGGAACCGATATGCTGAATTAATCGGATCAACGCGCTGCCGCTTTTTGCTGGATTCCTTCGGCTTTTGCCACCTTGGCCCAGGTATCGCGCAGGGTGACCGTCCTGTTGAAAACCGGCTTCTGCGGCGTGGAATCGAGGTCCGCGCAGAAGTAGCCCAGTCGTTCGAACTGATACCTGCTGCCCGGGACTGCTTCCGCGAGACTCGGTTCCAGACGTGCCGAGTCTATGAGTTCCAGCGAATTGGGGTTTATGTGGTCCCTGAAATTCGACCCGTCCTTATCGTCGGAAGGATCGGCCTTCAGGAAGAGTTTGTCGTAGAGGCGAACCTCGGCTTCGATTGCATGACGTGCGGATACCCAGTGGAGCGTCGCCTTCACTTTTCTTCCGTCCGGCGAATCTCCGCCCCGGGTCGCGGGATCGTATGTACAGCGGAGTTCGACAACTTCGCCGTTTGCGTCTTTCACGACATCCACGCACTTGATGAAGTAGGCATAACGCAGCCGCACTTCCCTACCCGGAGCCAGGCGGTAGAACTGCTTCGGGGGATTTTCCATGAAGTCTTCACGTTCGATATAGAGTTCCCGCGAAAAGGGAACTTTTCTGGTTCCAGCCGAAGGATCCTCGGGATTGTTTACGGCATCGAGGTACTCGACCTGGTCTTCCGGGTAGTTGTCGATGACGACCTTAATGGGCCGAAGCACCGCCATCACGCGCTGTGCCTTCAGGTTCAGATCCTCGCGCACGCTGTACTCCAGCAGGGCGAGATCGACCATGCTCTCCCGTTTTCCCACGCCGATCCGTTCGCAGAAATTGCGGATCGCTTCCGGCGTATATCCCCGCCGCCTTATGCCGGCCAGGGTTGGCATCCTCGGGTCATCCCACCCCGCTACGTGTCTTTCCTGGACGAGCTGCAGCAGTTTCCGTTTGCTCATAACGGTGTAGCTGAGGTTCAGCCGGGCAAACTCGATTTGCTGCGGATGGCAGGGAACGTTCAAGTTGTCCAGGTACCAGTCATAAAGAGGCCGATGGTCTTCATATTCCATCGTACAGATCGAGTGTGTGATGCCTTCGATTGCATCCGACTGCCCGTGCGCAAAATCGTACATCGGGTATATGCACCACTTGTCGCCCGTGCGGTGGTGCGGCAGCTTGCGAATCCTGTACATAACGGGATCGCGAAGATTGATGTTCGGAGAGGCCATATCGATTTTGGCGCGAAGCACATGCTGTCCGTCTTCGAATTCACCGGCACGCATGCGCTGGAACAAATCCAGGTTTTCTTCAATGGACCGGTTTCTGTAGGGGCTCTCTTTTCCGGGTTCGGTGAGGGTCCCGCGGTGTTCCCTTATTTCGTCCGCGGTCAGGCTGTCGACGTACGCCTTACCCGCTTTTACCAGATCGAGTGCCCATTCGTAGAGCTGTTCGAAATAATCGGAAGCATGGAACAGACGGTCTTCCCAGTCGAATCCGAGCCATCGAACGTCGTTCATAATGGAATCGACGTATTCGACTTCCTCTTTACCCGGATTGGTGTCGTCGAACCTGAAATTGCAGAGCCCTCCAAATTCCGCTGCCAAACCGAAGTTCAGGCAGATCGACTTTGCATGGCCGATATGCAGGTACCCGTTCGGCTCGGGAGGAAAACGAGTAAGAACCTTGCCGCCGTTTTTCCCGTTTTTCACGTCTTCGGAAATCATGTTTCGGATAAAATTCGGTGGAACTTTCACTTCGGCGCCATTCATTTTCAAATCTCTCCGATTTCGGAATTATTGCACTCGCAAAGGACATATACCCGATTTGAGCGACATTAATCTAATCATCAAAAACCGGCGTCAAATCGGATGTTATTTTTTCGACCCAATTTCCTCCTGTGGAGAGGATCCAAACCACTTTTCCCCACGAACTTAACGGGAGGAGTTGGAGGAAGGGGGGAAGATCGCTCGATCAGGCGGAAGATTAGTTTCTTAGCGGGAATACGTTCAGTAGTCAATATATAACCAATTATGTTTATTGGGAAAAGCCCGCCTGAAGCCGTTCGGCTTTCAGGCGAGAAAACGTGAGCGCTGCTGGTAGGACTCAATCAACGAAGAAGTATTGCGTTATATTGTGATAATTTGAAGAAATTCGCCCAAAAAGCTAATCCATCGGTATAAACCTGCTTACCTGCCTGTTCACACTGCTGTAGATTTCTTCGTCCGTACCGAAAATGTCCACAATGCACTTGTGGTCGATCAGCTTTTCGACGATGTAGGCCGTGACGAAAAGGCTCACGAAATTCGGACGGGGAACGAGGGTCCGCAGGTTGGCCGTCTGGTATTGGATTTCGAACTCTTCGGAATCGAGGATCTTCTGCAGAGCGAAGTTGATCTGGTCTTCGAGTTCGGCCTTGCTCGTGGTCTCTATCAGCCTTTCCTCGATGAGTTTCATTGAAATTCGATCCGCCAGTTCGTCGATGTTGTGACGAAGCTGATTCATCGAGTGATATCGCTGCGATTCTTTCGCATGGTCCAGCCTCGAAATCACTGCGGATTCTCTTGCGTTCGGCCTGTATTCTCTTGCCACGCCCTATTCCTTTCAAATTGGTTTTAAACTGATGCCAATTATTCTCTATTCCCCATGACTTCGGGACTGGCGATTTATTATCCCGGCGAGATACCCCGCTCCGAAGCCGTTGTCAATATTTACTACGGAAATTCCGGGAGAACATGAGTTGAGCATCCCGAGCAGAGCGGCAATTCCGCCGAAACTTGCACCGTATCCGACACTGGTCGGAACCGCGATGACGGGTCCTCTGACCATTCCGGCCACCACACTGGGAAGGGCCCCTTCCATTCCGGCCACAACTATATGAACCGAACCTTTGCGCAGTTCGTCCCATACGCTCAAAAGCCGATGCAGCCCCGCAATTCCTATATCATAATTCCGCCGAACCCGGTTTCCCATGAACTCGGCCGTAATTGCCGCCTCTTCCGCGACCGGCAGATCGGAGGATCCGGCACATATCACATGGATTATTCCCTCCGGCCCAAGTTCGGGTCCCTGCCCTCCCCTTGCCGTGAGCACCCGTGCTTCCGGATGGTAAGTCATATCCGGAATTCGATTTGTTACCGTTTCGGCCTTTTTCGGATCCACCCTCGTAACCAGGATGTTACTTCCGAATTTTAGCATGGATTCGGCAATACCGGCGATCTGCTCCGCCGTTTTTCCTTCCCCGTATATCACTTCGGCAAAACCGCGCCGAAGGCATCTGTGGTGATCCACCTTCGCAAAGCAGAGATCTTCAAACGGCAATTTTTCGAGATAGTCGAGCACTTCCTGCATGCTCTTGCCGCCTTCTCTGAATTGGTTCAGGATTTCTTCTATCTTTTGCATTTTTCCTCAATCAGCTTTTCTTCGAGAGTGATTCCACGATCAGATCGACCTGCCTGTCCACGACCCCCCTGAGGGACCTCAGGGCTTTCCGGGCACTTTCTCCATGCCTCGCAAGGCCTTCGGGATCATCTACCCATTTTTCCCACTGAGAAAGAAGATCGGCAGAGTCCAGAACAGGGAAACTCGCATCGAAAGCGCGCAGAATTCTATGTTCGTGAAGGACTTTTTTCAAGCAGGGACCATAAAAAACAGCTTTCGACCAGGCGGCCGGCTCCAGAATATTATGCCCTCCGACAGGCTCCAGAGTCCCTCCGCAAAATATGAGACCGCCAACGGAATAGACATCGAAAAGGGCTCCCATACGGTCTATCAAAACAACAGGGGCCGTTCTTCTCTTTTCGCCCTTTTCGATTGAGGTGAGCAGGTCGTACCCGATGTTTTCCTTTGCGAGCCAACCGCACATTCTCGGTATGTTGTACATATGCCTGGGAGCAAAGACTGCAACAATATCGGGCCGGGATCTTCGAAGCTCTTTGAAAACACGCATCAGCGAAAAACATTCCGAACCCCGCAGGCTCCCGCCGACTATCACCCGGACCCCATCCCCTATACGCAGCAGTTTTTTCCAGGACTGTGCACTCTCGGGTTTGGCCCTGTCGATTAGACCGTCGTATTTGGAACTCCCGAGCACCTCGATTTTTTCAGGCCGAGCCCCTATCCGGATTGCCCGCTCCATGTCCTCGGCCGAATGCATGGCCATGTGATCGAAATGGTCGAAAACCGGACGGAAAAGAGGGGACAAATATCTGTATAAACGTTCGGACGACTCCGAAATCCTCCCATTCAGAAGCAGGGCGGGTATGTTTTCACTTTTGAGTTCCCGAAAAAAGTTCGGCCAGAACTCGGTTTCAAAATCGACGAAAAGATTGGGACGTAACGTGCGTAGCGCTCTTGAAACGGATTTTGGAAAATCGAGTGGAAAAGGAAAAACGGGAACGTCCGAGGGAAGTCGGTCCCGAGCAAAACTGAGCCCCTGCGAGGTCCCGACGGAAAGGAATATTCCGACATTCGGGAGTTTTCTTTTCAGTGCGAGCAGCGTGGGTACGGCTCCCGTCACTTCGCCGACCGACACGGCGTGAAACCAGATTCTTGGGAATTGTTCCGGAAAAGACGACGAATCGTAGAAGCCCAGCCTGCCTCGTTTGAAATCGGGATTGCTGAAGGATTTTCGAGACAGAAAAGAGATAATTTCGAGGCCGAAATTCCTTAGGATGAAGTTGTATGCAGAAAGGTAAAAATCCAGAAGAGACCTCCAGATTTGCCGCTTGCAGAATCAGGAACGCAACGGCTTCTCTGACCTATTTCGCGGGATCGTCCGGTTCCGATCCAAATGCATCGTAAGGAAACGGCTCGGGCCACTCGGGGAATCCTTCCCACCGGGCACCCTCGGTGCCGCATGGGGAGACGAAAGCACCTTCCCGCCTCGCCCTCAGGCAATCCTCGAGGCAGATGGTCCCAAAATCGCCCGTGGAATCCTTGCCGGAACACGAATCGCTCATATCCGCTCCCATTTGGCTGCTCTTTTCGTGAAGGCCGAATCTAGCAGGAAAAACCCGAATATGGAATCTTCAAAACCCGGTCAGAAACCGTAAAAATAATGTTCAAAACTTGTTCAGAAAATGTGGAAAACACTTCGATCCACTCCGATCCTTCACTATCGGCAGAAAAATCGTGAACAGATTGTCAAATCGTATTGTAAATAAAAACGAGAAGTTGATAAACTTTTTGACAATTCCTGCACCCCTTACTAAGATTGTGATCTCTTACATAGCTGAAAAACAAAACATAAAAACAACATCGAGGGTATCATGAAATTCCAGGTGGAGAAGGGGAATCTCGTTCAGGTTCTCCAAAAAGCCCAGAGCATTACCGATAAGAAATCCAGCATGCCCGTTTTGAATAACTGCCTGATCAAGGCGACAAGCGATGGGCTCGTCGAATTTTCCGCCACGGACCTCGAACTCAATCTTTGGACGAAAATAGATGCGCAGGTCGAAGTCGAGGGCAAGGTAACGGTATCGGCGCGCAAGCTCCTGGAAATTGTCCGCGAGATCCCCCAGAACATGGTACTTCTGGAAGACCTGCCCAATAACAAGCTGATGGTCAAAGCGGGGCGCTCACGGTTCGAGCTGTCCACCATAGCTGCGGAGGACTTCCCTTACATCAATTTCTACCAGGACCTTCCGCTTGTTAACTGCGACGCTGCCACGCTGAGACGAGCGCTTCAGAAAACATTCTACAGCATTCCAATGGAAGAGGATACCTTTACGGCTCCCGGTCTTTTGTGGCATCAAGAGGGCCCGGACAGGTATCGCTTCGTATCGACCGACGGTCACCGGCTGGCATATTTTGAAATGCCGATGAGCACCTTTCCCGGACTGGAACTCAAACAAAGCGTCATCGTGCCGCGTAAAGCGGTCCAGGAAATGTTCAGGCTCCTCGAAAAAGAAACCGAAGCCTCTGTCGGGGCCGATGAAAAATCCATGGTGCTCCGAACCCCGACCACCTTTCTGAGCACGCTTCTACTCGATGCGGATTTCCCCGAGTACGAAACGATCATCCCCGCTGAAAGGCCTCACGGGTTCACGGTCGAGTCCGAAGTCCTCTACCCGGCCCTTAAGAGGGTTGCCGTACTCACGGACCTTACCTACAGGCATGTTCGGTTCAACATAAGCAGCAACTCGCTCGAACTCGAAGCCGGCAATCCCGAACTGGGAAATGCCAACGATATAATCGACATCGACTACAACGGACCGGATTTCAGCATCGCGTTCAACGTCAAGTACGTTTTGGACAGCATAGCCGCGATGGAAGGTTCGACCATCCGGTTCGAATGGGTGGACGAGTTCCATGGAGGGATTTTCGTAGCGCCTGAAGATCCCGGCTATCTTAGCCTGATCATGCCGATGGTTGTATAGTCGGCTCGCCGATTGATCGGCTGCCTTTTTCTGCCTCCTGGCGGGCTTTGCCCGTCAGGAAACCAGCCTTTTTCCACCTCTCCCCGGCAGTGTTTTTCTCGCCTCGGTTTAGTCTCGGCATTCCCGGTGCAGACGTTGTAAAAAATTACTGTTGTGTTATAGTGGCTCTCCACTTCGGTCCGAACTCAATACACAGACTCAACAGCGATCCAGGGCAGATTTTCCGGCTTGCAAAGCGGAACGTACAGCCCTGCATTAACAGGAGTTCTCATGGAAATCCGCAAAATACTCATGCTGCCGGCCGTCATTACTATCTCCGCGGTTTTTGCCTTCAGCACCATGGCTCAGCAGGAGGATCCCAAGGTAAACGACAAGATCCGCGAGTTGCAGGACCAGTGGCACCGGCTCATGAAAGATGAATACAATCCGTCCACGATTCAGCCGAAGACGAACGGAAACCCTCCTTCCTTCAAGTCCGATCCGACCTGGATGAAAAGCTCCAAGAAAGCAAAATTGAAGAGTAAAAAGTCCAAGTCGCGGAAATATGCCTCCAGGAAGCATTCGAAGAAATATGCAAAGGCGCGTTCGGGGAAAAGCGCGAAATATGCGTCCTCGAAGTCAACCCGCAAAGCTTCGCTGAAAAACAAGAAAACTTCGGCTCAGAAATCCAAAGTCACGAGGGGCTCGGCAAAGAAAAGCAGGCACGGCTCGAAGATTTCCGCCGGGAACCGGGCCAAATCTTCAAAGTCGGTCCGCAACGTCTCGATGAAGAGCAACAAGGCCGCCAAGGGGAAGGCGGCAGTCAATAAAAAATCTTCGGGGAAGAGCACTCACATCTCGAAAGCATCGGTCAAAACTCGCCATTCCGTCTCGAAAAAAAGCGCATCATACAAGAAGGGTGCCGGCAAAAAAGGTAAGGCCAAAAAATCTAATTAAATCAACAAGAAGAAAAAAATAAATAAAAAATAAATTTGGGTCAATTCTGGTTTGTATATTTTAAAAATTGTACTTAAAATGTACCCCGTAATTGACCCTTCTCTCAAAGAGGCGGCTTTTTCGAGGAGGAAAGGAGAGTTTAGATATGAAGGGTAAGGTTCTTTCAATCATTACCGCAATTCTATTTGGGGCTACAATGGTGGCATCTCCCATCGTAAGTGCAGCAACGACTGACACCGCTGGGGCGAGCGTAGAGCAGACAAAACCTGCCAAGACCAAAAAAGCAAACAAGAAAAAATCTACAAAGAAGAAAAAAGCCAGCAAAGCAAAGAAGGGTACCAAAAAAACCAAAAAACCGGCCGCAACGAAAGCTTAATATGCAGTATCCGCCTCTTTGAGAGTATGTCAAAAAATCAGGGCTAAGTAAGAAACCAGCCGATCGGTTCAGCCGATCGGCTGGTTTTGCTTTATCTACCCACCTGCAGCATTTCTTCAAACGCTTTTGCAATGATTTCGAACTGAACAGGCTTGACGGTCCGCATATCCATGAGGAAATGGTCGGATTCGATTCGGCCGATTATCGGAATCTTCCGGCCTCGAAGAAACTCCTCCATTCCGTTTGCGCTCATAGCGGTCGATCGGACTGCGACGAGATGTGTGGGCAGATCCCGAGCAGGAAGAGATCCCCCTCCGACCTGTGAAAATCCTTGCCGTGCCTGGACTTCCAGGCGCCCTTCCGTATCGGTTCCACGAATAAGCGCCGCCAGTTCCTCGGCTCGACTTTCGAGTTCTTCGCCGGATATTGCCAGCATTCGAAGAGTGGGAATACGCTCGAATGCCTCCCGCTCGTCTCTGTACAATCTGAGAGTTGCCTCCAGGGCCGCAAGGGTCATCTTGTCCACTCTCAGCGCCCGTGTAATGGGGTTTTTCTTGCACTGCTCGATCAGGTCCTTCCGGCCGACGATGATCCCGGCCTGAGGACCACCGAGGAGTTTGTCGCCGCTGAAACTGACAAGGTCGACCCCCGTCTTGACAATGTCCTGAACCGTCGTCTCGCCCTGCAGGCCAAAAGGAGCCAGGTCCACAAAACAGCCGCTTCCAAGATCTTCGACGACCGGAATCCCCCGCTCACGGCCGATTCTTACCAGTTCCTCCAGGTTTACCTCAGCCGTGAACCCCAGAATCCTGTAATTGCTCGTATGGACTTTCATCAAAAGGGCCGTGGCTTCCGTTACAGCGCCCATGTAATCTTTTGGATGTGTGCGATTGGTTGTACCGACTTCTCGCAGGACGGCTCCGCTGCTGGTCATTACATCCGGAATCCGAAAAGATCCCCCTATTTCGACGAGTTCTCCCCGCGATACGATGACCTCTCTGTCTTTCGCAAGGGTGTTCAGCACCAGGAAAACCGCAGCCGCATTGTTGTTTACGACCAGCGCAGATTCCGCTCCGGTCACCTCGCGCAGGATCGATTCGGCGTGGACGTACCTGGAACCCCTTTCTCCGCGGTCCAGATCGTATTCCAGATTGTTGTAGCTGCCGGAAAGTGTCTGAAGCCTGGCGACTGCTTCTTCAGGAAGCAGGGATCTGCCGAGATTGGTATGGATCACGATCCCTGTTGCGTTCACAACAGGACGGAGCGTGAACCGGGCAAGTTGCTCCACCCGATCGACAATGGCAAGCGTGAGCCGCTCCTGATTGATCCTGGAAAAAAATTCGGGGTTCTGTAGAACGTTTTTCCGGGTCTCGTCGAGGATTTCTCTTATTGCGTCCAGCACCAGTTTTCTGGGATGACGTAGAAGAGCCGCCTTAATTGCGTCCGTCTGAAGGACTGCATCGACGCCCGGAATTTGCCTCAGAACTTCTTGAACGGAGTTTCCGCCCATTGTGCGCCTCGCTTTGAGCCTCCAGCAGAAAGCTTTTTTTGCAGGCCCATTTCGGATATACTTGAAAATTTGAGAGAAACAGACAAAGCAAAACCGGATTCCGGTTGAGGAAGGGCCGGAAAACGTGCAGCTTCAACCGCTTCCGTCCTTTGTAATTATTGTATTTATAAGTTTTTGAGAATTTGTGAAAGCGCCTTCCCATGCGGAGGAGAGCGGTTTCCTTTGTATTATAGTTATTTTTAAGGATTATCGGCAAATAATGAGATTTTCCATTTCCCGCCAGGAACAGTCGGACCAAGGGGAGCAGATTCCCGACATGGCTTTCTTCAAATCCGCGTCGGAAGAAGTTGTCTCTTATCTGAAGAACTCGCGCGAAGCTGCCGGTCTGCGTGGAGTTCAGCCATCTGCTTTGGCTTACCTTGTCTCGAGGGCGATGCGTCAGTTGAGGAAGCCTTTTGTGCTGATAGCGCCCACCGATAAAGAGGCCGAAAAGTTTGCCGAGACGATAGGTTTTTTTCTGGGGAAAGCGCAATCCGCAAACGGTTCGGTCCTGGACCGTCGAGTCTGGTTCATGCCTTCCCGCACCGGGCACAAAGCCCAGGCACTCGGAAAAACGGAAACCACTGCAAGGAGAATGGAAGCCCTTTACGCTTTGAAGGCCGCTTCATCCCCCCTGGTGGTAGTCACTTCCGCCCTTGCCGTGATGGAAAGGCTCCTCCCGCCCGACATTCTCATGGCAAACGTCGAATATAAAATAGCCGGCGAGAATTCCGACCTGGAGGTATTCACGCGCAAGTTGCTCGATCGGGGGTTCTGTCGGGTTTCACTTGCGGAAGACTACGGGGATTTCAGCAGGCGCGGAGGAGTGCTCGATATCTATGCGCCTCTGTACCGCTGGCCGATGCGGCTCGAATTTTTCGGCGACGAACTCGAATCCATCCGTCTGTTCCATCCCAGTTCTCAGCGCTCTATGGGCGCCCTTGAAGACGCCCTGATACTTCCGGCAAATGAAATCATCCTGGATGACCGCGCCCGGGAGAGGGCCCAGAATGCCGTATACGAAGACGTTCGGAAGGAACGTCTCTCACCCGCCGCCGGGAATATATGGCTCGACCGGATTGCGGAAGGGCACCAGCTCAGTTCGTTCGAAGCCGTTTACTCCGTCTTTTACGAGGAGACGGCCTCGATATGGGATTATCTCAACTCCAATTCCATCCTGATCTGGTCGGACGCCGTACAGACCCGGAAAGTGATGGAGGAGCAGTACGGCAAGATTCTCCGGGCATGGGATGAGGAACATTCTGAAAACGAATGGAAAAGGCACCCCACGGAGCTTTACCTGGACCCCGAGAGTTCTTTGGAAGCCGCCTCTCCCTTCCAGCAGCTTCTTGCCAATTCTCTTTCAGAAGAAGGCGTCCAAAAAGTATTCGATATTGGAACGTCGGCTCATATCGAACTGGCTGCCGCGGTGAAAGCGCACGCCAATAAGGAACGGTTGCTCGACCCCGTTGCCGCCGAATTTCGGAAATGGATCCAGGAGGGGATATCGGTTTTCCTTGTAAGCCCCCAGAAAGATCGTGCGGGGAGGATAGCGGAACTGCTCCGTAATTACGGGGTCGAGGCGGTTCTGAGTGCCGAACCTTTCGGTGAGGAATCCTTTGAAACCCCGCTGGTGAAGATTGTCGGAGGATCTTTGGAAAATGGGTTCTTCTGGCCGGCCGATCGCCTGGCCGTGGTATCGGATGAAGAACTCTTCGAGAGAAGGCCTCGAAGACGCGCGCAGAAGCCGGTTTCGGGCATCTTCCTGAACTCTTTCCAGGACCTGCACCAGGGCGATTTCGTGGTCCATGTCGATCACGGCATCGGATTATACAAGGAACTGGCTCACCTGAGCGTGGGGGGAATAGAAAGTGATTTCCTGCTGCTGGGCTACCAGGACGGCGACAAACTTTACGTGCCTGTGGACAAGCTTCAGAAGGTCCAGAAATATATGGGCCTCGAGGGACAGGATCCCAAGATCGACAAGCTCGGCGGCAAATCCTGGGAGGCCGCCAAGACAAAGGCGAGGGAATCGGCCGAAAAGATGGCCGAAGAATTGCTCGAACTCTATGCCAAACGGCAGGTTGGAGAA
Organism: Pseudomonadota bacterium; assembly: GCA_023416335.1. The sequence continues at coordinate 18,890 of JAEZHY010000185.1, forward strand.
GGGTTTTCTTTTACGAACCCGGACAGGTACTTTCAGGAATTTGAAACCACCTTCGCCTTCGAAGAGACCCCTGACCAGGTGAAAGCAATTGAAGACGTCCTGGACGATATGACTTCCAAGCGGCCGATGGACCGCCTTATATGCGGAGATGTCGGTTACGGAAAAACGGAAGTAGCTCTCAGAGCCGCTTTCAAAGCCGTCATGGACGGCAAGCAGGTGGCCATGCTCGTCCCGACGACCGTACTTGCCGAACAGCACCACGAAAGCTTCAGCGAGCGTTTCGAGGGATTTCCCGTGACGGTTGCCTCGCTCAGCCGGTTCAAAACGGCGGCTCAGCAAAAGCAGATCCTGGAAGGGCTGAAGAAAGGCGGAATCGATATCGTCATCGGTACGCACCGCCTTCTTCAGAAGGATGTCGTTTTCAAGGACCTGGGGCTTCTCATAATCGATGAGGAACACCGGTTCGGCGTCCGCCACAAGGAAATGATGAAGCGGCTCCGGGTTTCCGTGGACGTATTGACGCTGACGGCCACGCCCATTCCCCGGACTCTGCACATGGCACTGGCAGGCATTCGCGACCTCAGCACGATCGAAACCCCTCCGCAGGACCGGCGCGCGATTGAGACTTACGTCTGCAACTTCGATGATTTTACGATTCGCGAAGCCATTTACAGGGAGCTTCACAGAAACGGTCAGGTCTTTTTCGTCCACAACCATGTCCAGAGCATCTATCAAATGGCAACCAAACTGGGGACCCTGGTTCCTGAGGCGCGTATAGCCGTAGGCCACGGTCAGATGAAAGAACGCGACCTCGAAAAGGTGATGCTCGATTTTATTCGCAAGAAAGTAGACGTTCTTGTCTGCACAACCATCATAGAATCTGGATTGGATATTCCTGCAGCCAACACGATCGTCATCAACAGGGCGGATAAATTCGGGCTTGCCCAGATTTACCAGTTGAGGGGACGTGTGGGACGTTCGCGCGAGCAGGCTTATGCTTACCTGATCATACCGGGTGAGCATCTCATAACCAGGGACGCTCAGAAAAGACTTCGCGCCCTCCTGGATTTCAGCGAACTCGGGGCCGGTTTCAAGATTGCCCTGAACGACCTGCAAATTCGGGGAGGCGGTACCATTCTCGGTTCGTCACAATCGGGGCACATTGCGGCTATCGGGTACGAACTCTACCTGGAGCTGCTGGAGAAGGCGATTTCGGGAATGAAGGGAGAACCGGGACCGGAGGCGATCGAAACCGAAATAAATCTGCCGGTTTCGGCTTTCCTGCCGGACACTTTTATTCCCGATGCGGACCAGAGGCTTATTGCCTATAAGCGGCTTGCAACCCTTTCAGACGAACAGGCTATCGAGGACCTGGGGGGGGAATGGCGAGACCGATACGGACCTTTGCCGGACGAAGCAAAACACCTTGTACTGATGGCAAAAATGCGTCTTTTATTGAAGAAGCTGGGGATTATTCGACTTGAAGGCGATAGTGAAAACTTCATTCTTCATTTTGCACCCGGTGTAAATATCTGGCCTGTCATGTCTCTGCTCGAAGGGAAAAAATGTACGTTTGCGCCGGAATCGGAACGAAAATTGAAAGTGGAGATTTGGGGGCGTAATTTCCCGCAAAGAGTTCTTCGATTGAAAAGAATCTTGCAAGAGTTAAATGAAAATGTTACTGCATTCGAACTTCACTAATAGATAAAAACTAAATCCAGCTATTCATCGCCGGCCCTCTTGGGAAAGGGCTGATTCTGCTTTTTGCAGTCTGGCGGTGAGGAGTTTCCGGGTGCTGAGGGCGAGTTTTCGCCAGTGAGGATTTCTTATGTTCATGAGGGAAAAACAAGCTCTTCTTTTCGTATGCATGGTCCTTTCCGCGCTGCTTCTCAGCGGAGTTGCGGCCGCCGCCGATATAATCGACCGAACAGTGGCCAATGTGAACGGAGAAATAATCCTGTACAGCGACGTGCAGGCGCAATTGAAGGTGCTGGAGAATATTTCCCCTGAGGCCAAGACCGACGATCCGGCGAAGAAGTCCGAAATTGAAAAAGAAATCTTGAATCAACTCGTCCGGCAAAGACTTGCCGAGCAGGAAGTAAAACGGCTGAAAATTTCGGTCTCCGATATCGAGGTGGACGATACGGTCGCCAACATAATGCGTGAGAACAGGATGACTCCGTCCCAGTTCGAAATTCAGCTGAAGAAGACCGGCCAGACAATGGACAAGTTCCGCGAAGGTGTCAAAAAGGAACTGGAGCGAAGCCGTTTGATCGAGCGGACCCTGAAGTCCAAAGTGGTCATCACCGATCAGCAGGTGGAAGCCTATCTAAAGAACGATAGCGGGGAGTCACTGCCGGGTTCGCAGAGAATCCGCCTGGGCATCATTTTTCTGCCCGCCGATGAGAAGAATAAAGCGGATGTGGAAAAGACCGGCCGTGAAGTTCTCGAAAAATTGAAATCCGGGAGCGATTTTAGAAGCCTTGCCAAACAGTACTCAAAAGGGCCTGCCGTCGAGGATGGTGGGGACATAGGTTTTATGTCCCCCGACGAGCTTGCGCCCTATATTGCAGAAGGAATAAAGGGCTTGAAAAGAGAGGAAATTTCCGGTCTGGTGCGGGGGCCGAACGGGTATTATCTTCTCAAAGTCTTCGATGTAGAAGTCCTGAAACAGAACAAGTCCGATCCGAGCCTGCGGGAGAAAGTTCGAAGAGAACTTTACCAAAAAGAAGTAAACCGAAAATTCGAAGAATGGGTACGAAATCTGGAAGCAAAGGCTTTCATCCAAACCTCCCTGTAAACGGGCATCCGTTTGATGAAAGAACTCGCAGAGTTTTTAAAATCTGAGAGATTGAACAGCAATCTCACAGTGAAGTCCGTTTCCCGTCGAAGCGGAATCAGCGTAAATATGCTCCTTTCACTCGAAGGGGGCGATTTCGAGCGCTTTGGTGCGCCCATTTTGATCCGGAACACGATTCGGGCATATTGCAAAGCCGTCGGTACAGATCCGGAGCCGCTACTCGCCAAGTACTCTTCCCAAATAGAAAAGTTCAATACCCTGGACCGGGGAATCAAGAGATACGGTCAGCAGATGAAAATCCTGCGTCACAAGCGCAGGATGATAGGTTTTCCTCTGCTCGTACTCGTCCTGATGACTGTCGGAATCGTTTACGGCGGGATGTGGATTTCTGAAAAACGGTCCAAATTGTATGCCCCTCCAGAACCTAACAGGGTTTTTCTCCAGGAAGACCTGCCGGCCGAATTGCAGAAGAAGCTGGCGCCGTCGGCAAAGGTTGAGAGTAAGAGCGGCCGGGAAGCAGTTTTTCCAACGGTCAGGGATGCCGACAGGGCGATCAGAGATGCTGAAAGATCGCTGAACGAAGCCGAGAGAATAAAAGACGGCCAGAAGTTCGAACAGAAGATCGAACCTGCCGCCGGCCAGACTGAACAGCAGCCTCCAGCCGCACCTCCGTCCCAATTGGCCGTAAGCTATTCGGCGGAAGCCGTCGCCGAGGATAAGCCCGTTGCCGCTGAGCAGTCGCGCCAGGTACAGAAGTTTTCCGTGGAGGCGGACGATAAAGTCTGGATCCAGGTGAAGATAGATGACAAGGAAACGCGCAGTGCGATGCTTCATCCCGGTGAAAAGCGGGAGTGGACCGCGGACAAATCCATGCAGGTTGTCGTGGGAAATGCGGGAGGTCTCCGCATGAAATGGAACGACCAGCCTGTCAAAGCTTCTCGGGACCCGGGCCGCGTGCTGCGGTTCCGATTACCCGAAATTATGAAAGACGTTCAATAAACGGCAATTCGCTTGACAGAAGCTTGCCGACGCTGCTAGAAATACTACCTGTACAAAAATTTTTATTGCGATCAGGTGCAGACGCTTAAAAGGGAATCCCGTTAAAATCGGGAGCGGTCCCGCCGCTGTGAACGGGGACGAAATCCGCGATACCCACTGGGAAACCGGGAAGGGGCGGAAAGTAGGAGGATCCGAAGCCAGAATACCTGCCTGATGCGTAGTGGCAAATGGTACGAGGCGATACCATTTATTGCCGAAAAGGATCAAGAAATTAGGGTGCAATCCTTGGAGCAGCTGCTTCAGGGATTTTTTTTTGCGGGGGTGCAAAGTGAACTGAATTCCCGTTTCCGGGTGTTCGGGGCACAAGCCGCATCGAAACAGACTGCCCCCCTTCCTCGACGCGTTACCATCCTCACCACCACCCGGGAGGCCGCAACTCCCGGGTGATCCCTCCTTTCGGAAGCATTTCCCGCATGCCGCCACATACTGCTGCAAAGACGGTCATAAGCAATTTATTGACGTTTTTTTCGCTACGTTTACTATGGTGGGGTTGTCATCCCAATCCTCTCCAATTGAAACGGCCGAAATATGAATGAAGAAACCGGAAATAACAGAAAAGTCATATTGCTCGTTGCTTTTGGCACTTCAGTTCCCGAAGCGGCAAAGGCACTGGATGAAATCGAAAAACGCGTTCGGGAAAGATATGGAGAAACGGAAGTCAGGTGGGCTTTCACTTCCCGGACCATTCGTGCCCGGGCGGCGGCTCGCGGTATAAAACTCGACTCTCCGGAGACGGCCCTTGCCGGGTTGATGGACGAAGGATACACCCATGCCGCTGTCCTTTCGCTGCACATCGTGCCGGGCCGGGAATTTCACGAACTTTATCATAATGCGATGCGCTTTGAAGGCATGTGTGGAGGCTTCAAGAAAATCCTCATTGCCCGGCCTCTTCTCGGAAATCACGACGATATGGTCAAGGTGGCCGACTTGCTCACCGGGCAGTACGTGCCCAGGGGGTCTGACGAAGGGGTCGTATTCATCGGACACGGAAACAAGAGGCACCCTTCGGATGCCGTCTATCTTGCCATGAGTTCGCTCCTTTCCGACATGAATCCGCGTGTTTTCGCGGGAACCGTCCAGGGGCATCCGACGCCGCGTGAGCTTATTCCGAAACTCAAAGCGGCGCGACTGAGGAAATTTCGGCTCATCCCACTCATGACGGTTGCAGGCGATCATGCGAGAAAAGACATGGCAGGGGACGGGCCGGAGAGCTGGAAATCGATTCTGGTCGAAAGCGGCTGTGAGGTCGAGCCGGTCTTCCACGGCCTGGCCGAAAACCCTGAGGTCGTTTCGATTTGGCTGGATCACCTGGACGAAGTGTTCCGGGCACTGTAATTGTCTACATGCACTCATGCAGATCTTCAGGCGAATCACTCGGAGAGAGCGCCATGCACTTTCGCTTTTGCCCGCAATGCGGCGCAAGACTGGATTCCAGGACTCATGAGAATCGGATCCGCCCCTTCTGCGCAACCTGCGGAAAGGTATACTATCGAAATCCCGCCGTCGGAGTTGCCGTCATTGTCACAGAGAATAAGAGAGTCCTTCTCGTCAGGCGAACCGGTTCGTACGCCGGGCTCTGGTGCATCCCCTGCGGCTATGTGGAATGGGATGAGGACGTGCGTGAAGCGGCGATGCGCGAGTTTTTCGAGGAGACGGGCCTGGAGGTTCAGCTTGGTCCGGTCTTTGCCGTTCATTCGAACTTCCATGATCCCGAAGCGTACACTGTCGGCATCTGGTTCTGGGGAGGGCGAAAGGGTGGAGAACTGCGCCCCGGCTCGGATGCCTCCGAAGCCGCTTTCTTCAGCCTCGACGATTTGCCCGAACTCGCTTTTCCCACGGATCGGATCGTTTGCCGGGAGTTGAAGGAGTACCTGGAGGCGGAGTCGGCCGAGTTTGAGTGAATTTGCTGCTCGGCTTCGGGGTGGGGACCCCAGGCCGGGACTCATCGCCGTGCTTAAGAGTGGCAGCCCGCTTTGCGCTGAAGGCGCTGAATAATTACAGCCCGGGGTAATCACCCTGGGTTGTCGGGAACAGCGAAATTTGCGCCTTTTACCCTGAATGGGTTAAATAAGAATGCTCCCAACTCCAACGGATTGATGGTTTCTGTGTAACCCTTTCAACTTCGCCGTTTTGCCTTTTGCGCTCACGCGCACGGACATCAGTCCGTACCATTCCTTCTTGTTTTCAACCGGCGGACAAATACCACAAATTTGAAGGCTGTGGGTATCAGCTTGGGCGGCCGTGATTGTTTCCGGGTGCGAAGCGCAGAGGTTGCGATAGAGTGGCCTCTGCGGCACAAAACGTACCGGATACTATCCGACCTGCCGGGGCGGGGTTCCCAAGGCGGACCTTGGGAACCAGCGACTCATTTAAAATGGCGTGCGGACATGAGGGGGTAGAGTCCAACCGGGGAATCCCCGTCACATGTAGTACTTATGAAAATATTCCAACACCATCCGATGCGTATTGAACTGCGGAGTAATGTCTGAAATCGATTTGCGCATGATCGAAAGCCACTGCTTCGGGTTGGCATAATAGGTCGTGACCATGTCGTCCAGGTCCTGGTAAAGATCGGCCGCGGCCAGTTCGTCGGACTGGTCTTCATCGTCCCCGATGGCCCATCCGTTTATCCTGTTCCGGCAGGCCTCACGCCACCATCCGTCCAGAACGCTCATGTTTACGCCGCCGTTGAAGCAGACTTTCATACCGCTCGTACCGCTTGCCTCTCTTGGGCGACGCGGGGTATTGAGCCAGACGTCGGCGCCGGAAGTCATCATTCCCGCAACCCAGATGTTGTAGTTCGGCACGAAGACCAGGCGGAGCTTGTTCTCATATTGTTTGCCGAAATTGACGATCTCCCGGATGAGTTCTTTTCCGGGTTGATCCTGAGGATGGGCTTTGCCGGCAAACACGTACTGGACGCGGTCGAAAGAGAGATTGAACAGGAACTCCAAATCGCTGAAGATGAGGGTCGCGCGCTTGTATGCGGCCGCGCGCCGAGCGAAACAGATTGTCAGCAGTTCGTCGGTGAAGCCGGCGCCGGAAACCGAATTGATATAGCTGATAAGCCGCTTTTTGGCCCTCTTCTTGGTCTCCTGGATTTCGCTGTCCGGAATGATGGAAATGTCGCCGAGGAGCTGCGGCTGGTGGCGCCAGTTGGGAATATATTTGTCGAAGAGGGCTTTGAAATCGGGGCCTGTCCAGCTCAGGTGGTGTACGCCGTTGGTAATGGACCCGATATTGAATCCCGGGAACATCTGCCTCGAGATCTCTCCATGAAGCTCGCTTACTCCATTGGCCGCCCGTGAGAGATTCAGGGCAAGGACCGTGGTATTCAGAAGTTCTTCGCCTGCGAGCTGCCGGATGTTTGCCGGAAGGTATTCCCCAATCACCTTGTCGGCAAGGTCGTACGTGAACTTGTCATGCCCGGCGGGAACGGGCGTGTGGGTTGTGAAAACGCATTTGGACCTCACCTGTTCCTCGCTCCCCAGGTCTTTCAGCAATGCCAGCGTCAGAAAGACCGCATGGCCCTCGTTCATGTGGTATGTGGTAATGTTGGGTTCGAGGCGCTTTAGCGCCAGATAGCCCCCGATTCCCAGGACGGCTTCCTGCGAAATGCGGGTGTGCTGGTCGCCGCCGTACAGATACTGGCTAATCAGACGGTCTTCCGGAGCATTCAAAGGCAGGTCCGTGTCGAGGAAATAGATGGAGACCCGTCCGGACATCCCGATCTGGTTGTACTTCCAGACTCCCACATGAATATCCCGTCCTTCCATTCGGACGGTCACTTTAAAGGGAAGAGGCTCCATGAACGCACGCGGATCGAAATAGGGGTACATTTCTTCCTGCAACCCCAATGGATTGATGTTCTGGATGAAATAGCCCCGTTTGTAGAGCAGCGTAACCGCAACAAGCGGTATATTTAGATCTGCAGCGGATTTAATGTGATCGCCGGCCAATATGCCAAGGCCTCCGCTATAGGTGGGGATATTTTCGTTCAGACCGATTTCCATGCTGAAGTAGGCAACTTTCATCCGCTGTCTCTGCTCCTGTTGAGGTTTCATGATTGTCGTTAATTTTGCTATATAACATATTAGCCATAGAATTCAAAAACTTAAACGGTGTTTGAATCTGGCTGATAATGATGTTCCGGGAGGGGACCACCCATCATACAATAAGTTTTCATTTCGAAGATGGTGAGTCCTTCAGTCATTTTTTGAGCGGTTTCCACCGGATCCGACTCCGCGCCGGAGATAAGGGAAGTGCATAAGAGCCGCTCGATCAGGGCCGGCAAGAATGAAGGTACCTGTCGAATAATTTGTAATTATCTCGCATCGAAAGCTTATGAAGGACTGGGGCTGTCCCGCGGTGATTTTGCCCGGCGTCCCCGTTGTGCATATCGGTTTTCCTTGACGAATGACGAAGTACGAGTTATGAGTCATACGCCGATGAGCTTTTGATTTCGAGCTTTTGAACATGGTTCTCGCAAATACTAATGTTCCACCAGTCAATCACGCTTCGTTCTTCCGGCTCAGAAGAGTTGCAAACAAGGAACTTTTATACTAAAATTTTCACAAGCCTGTCCATGTGATTGGCTCTCTGCCCAATTCCGGTGCCAAGAGTTGTGCATGCTCATCGTTCATGGCGGAGCCTTGCGAAAACAAGCTCCGAGATAAGTTATAATATAGTGTCGGCAAGGCGGAGGGACTCGGGGTGGACTGCGGAGCGGGGCAAAGCCGGTCGTGAGATCAGGCTGCCCGCACGATTCCATTGACGCTCCGATGCAAGCTCCGGTATGGAAAAAGGTGCGGATGCCGCCGCAGCTGAGGTACGGCCCTGATGGAAAGGCCGGAGGTGGAACGATCTCAGGCAGATCCGCAAGTGCTGGCGACCAACCAAATCTATTGTCGAGAAGAAGGAAATCGGGAATGTACAAAATTCTTGAAAAGCAGGTTCTGAGTGATGTCACGAAGCTGATGGTGGTGGAAGCACCGCAGGTCGCTTGGAAAGCAAAAGCAGGCCAGTTCATAATTGTGCTCATGCATGATCGCGGCGAACGCATTCCGCTTACTATTGCCGATTATGACAGGGAAGCGGGAACGCTCACCATGATTTTCCAGGAAGTCGGAAAATCGACCATGCAGATGGGAAAGATGAACGTGGGGGATTCATTCAAGGCCATAGTCGGTCCGCTCGGGCATCCCACGGAAATCGAAAACTACGGTTCGGTGATCTGCGTCGGCGGCGGAGTGGGAATCGCTCCGGTCTACCCTATCGCACGGTCCCTCAAGGAAGCCGGAAATCACGTGATTTCCATTATCGGCGCCAGGACAAAAGAACTCCTTCTCTGGGAGGACAAAATGCGTGCCGTATCGGACGAACTCATCGTTACCACCGATGACGGATCCTACGGGCGCAAGGACCTTGTGACTGTTCCCCTGAAGGAAATCCTCGAATCGCAGCCCGGAAAGATTGCCAAGATCTGGGCCATCGGTCCTGCCATTATGATGAAGTTCGTTGCGGCTACGACCAAGCCGTACAATGTGCCGACCATCGTCAGCCTGAATTCGATCATGGTCGACGGCACGGGAATGTGCGGCGGCTGCAGGGTCCTGATGGACGAAGGCGCCCGGTTCGTTTGTGTTGACGGTCCGGAGTTCGACGCTCATAAAGTGGATTGGAACAACCTGTTGTCGCGTATGTCTTTCTATCGTTCTGAAGAGCAGGCGGCGGTCAACCGCTGGCGGGATCACGAGTGCAATCTGGACCGCGCGGTCGCGGAGGGAGTGAAATAGATGGCTGAGTTAACGAAAAAAGAACGGATGAAGATTGCCCGCCATGAGATGCCCACGCAGGAAGCTGATGCACGGGTGCGCAATTTCAACGAAGTGGCTTTGGGCTATACGATGGAAATGGCCCGCATGGAAGCCGAACGATGCCTGCAGTGCAAGGAACCGCATTGTATGGAAGGCTGCCCCGTCGAGGTCACCATTCCCGCATTCATCGATGCCGTTCGCGAAGGCGATATGGCGAAGGCTGTTCAGATAATGAAGAACAAGAACAACCTTCCCGCAATCTGCGGCCGGGTCTGCCCGCAGGAAGTACAGTGCGAATCCCGATGCATTCTCGGCAAGAAAGGCCAGCCGGTTGCCATCGGGCGAATCGAACGCTTCGTGGGAGACTATGAACTCGCCAACAATACCTGTAAAGCCACCAGCGAACCCAAGACCGGGAAAAAAGTCGCGGTAGTCGGCTCGGGTCCTGCCGGTCTTACCTGCGCCGTCGATCTTGGAATGATGGGATACGCCGTTACCATTTTCGAATCCCTGCACACCCCGGGCGGCGTTCTCGTTTATGGAATCCCGGAATTCCGGCTTCCCAAGGCCGTTATCCGCTCCGAAATCGATAACTGCGCCAAAGCCCTCGGCATAGAAATCCTGACCAACCACGTTATCGGACGCACGCTCACGATCGACGAACTGCTCGCCGAATACAACGCCGTTTTCCTGGGTACCGGCGCGGGACTTCCCATGTTTATGCGCATCCCGGGAATCAACCTGAATGGCGTAA
>JAEZHY010000191.1 GCA_023416335.1 Pseudomonadota bacterium
CCCTTCGCCTGGCAGGCTTTCCGGATGTGTGCCAGCCCGGTGATGCGTGTATCGGCAGTGCCGCGACCGTGCTGAGGCTTTGTCTCGGAAGCTCGAACTCGACCACGACGCTGGATGAGTCGCTCAACTGCAAGACCCTGGTGCTCTGGGGTGCAAACCTGGCCGAAATGTACCCGCCTTACATGCGCTGGATTGCCAAGGCCAAAGATAAGGGCGTCCGGATCGTATACCTCGATCCCCGTCGCACACCCACGGCCAACTTCGCGGACATTCGGCTCATGCCCCGCCCCGGGACCGACGGTGCGCTTGCTCTTGGCTTCATTCACGTGCTTTTGAAAGAAGGCCTGTTCGACCGCGAGTATGTCGCAAGCTCGGTGAACGGTTTCGATGAACTGGCAAAGTCGGCCGAGCCGTATACGCCTGAAAAAACGTCTGAGATCACCTGGATCTCTCCGGAAGAGATTGTTCATACGGCAAAGATCCTCGGCAACAGCGACCGCACGATGGTCTACCTCGGCGGCTCTCTTTCCAGGTACACGAACGGCATGCAGACGGTGCGCAACATCATTGCGCTCCAGGCCGTGACGAACAACCTGGATGGTTCCGGAAAAGGAATCATGAACGTCCAGGGAGGAAAACCCGGAGGAGATGACGAACTCCTGGAGCACTACAGTGCTCCGGATCTGGCGCCTGCCCTGAATTTCAGGAAAATCCTGCACAATATGAAGCAGGGCAAGCTCGACGTACTCTTCCTCAATGCCAGCTACCGCCGGTATCCGGATGCCAATTCCGTGAGGGACGCAGTTTCTAAAGTGAGAATGGTCGTCTATCGCGGATTTTTCATGAACGAGGAAGCAGAACTTGCCCACTTGATCATCCCCGGCTCGATGGCCTTTGAAAGCGATGGTTCTCAATACGGAGCGCAGCGCCAGGTGGTCTGGCGGCGCAAGGTCATCGACCGACCGGGGGAAACGGTTGAAGACTGGCGGTTCTACGCCGACCTCGGGAAGAAGCTGAGCCCGGAAAAATTTCCTGCCGTCGAGAGTGCGGAGGAGATCTACGAACTGGTGCGCCGGGCTGTGCCTTCCTGGAAGGGGCTCACGCTGGAGCGGGTCAAGTCGAGCGCAACAGGAATTACATGGCCATGCCCGTCTGAGGATGCCACCGACAACCGGGGATCCATCTTCTCCGACGGAAAATTCATGACCCAGGATGGGAAAGTCCAGCTCGATTTCAAACCGCTCGGCCCGATCAGGTGGGAAGAGCCGGAAGGAAGCCCGGTGGATAAAAAAAGCGAGGAATTCGGAAAATTCCCGCTCATATTCATCCAGGGCAAGGTCGTACACCAGTGGCAGCATACTTACACCAACTGGTCGGCATATATGGGGCAGTTTTCCGGCGGTAATTTCGTTCAGGTCCATCCCCGGACCGCCGGAAGCCTTTCGGTGCAGGACGGCGATTTTGTTTACATAGAAACCAAAATAGGAAAACTGAAGGCAAGGGTCAAATTGAGTGAGGAGATCCTGCAAGGTGTCGTCTGGACGCCTTCTCATCCCGCACCCAAGAGTCCGGACCCGGGAAATCAGGGTACTTCGATAAATACGATCATACCCAATTACTGGGACAAGGTTTCGGCCCAGTTCAACGGTTTCGGATGCAGGCTGGTAAAAGCATGAGTGGTTCCGGTTCGCCAAAGGGAATGAGCGAGCAGAGGGATTCATGAAATTGAAAGGAGCATTTGGGAACATGAACAGATCCAGAGTAGGTCTAGTGAAAGTCGGATATGTACTGGCGGCTTGCTTTTTCATCGTATGCTTTTGCCTTTCCTCGTTCAGCATGGCGGATGATGAGAAGCTGGTCGGTAAAACGGTGAATATAAACAAGGCTACCGCCGAGGAACTTGCAACGGTCCCGTTGATAACCCCGGAGCTTGCAAAGAAAATCGTGAAATATCGTGAAGATAACGGAGACTTTCAGGTAATCGAGGAACTTCTCCAGGTGGAAGGTTTCAACCGAGACCTTCTGAACAGGCTGAAGCCCTTCCTGCTGTTGGAAGGCCTTGGCGGAGACGCGTGCACCTGTTAGTCGAGGAAATTGCCCGGAAATGCCGGGCCGGTTGTGAAATGGTCTAAACGATCGGGTGGCCGGGCTGCCCGACGACAAACTTGCAGTAGAGGATCCAAGTGGCGGAAAACAGCTCTAAAAAACGCCTTGCAATGGTGATTGACAGCTCCAGGTGCGTCAATTGCCTTGCCTGCATCGTTTCGTGCCAGCTTACCAATGCGGTTCCGCCCGGGTACCGCAGAAACTGGATAAAGCAGGGCAAAGGGCAGGAAGGCGCAGGAGTGCATTTCCAGCCCGGAAACTGCATGCAATGCGAAAAGCCTACGTGCGTCGAAGCATGTCCGACGGGCGCCACCTTTCGCGATAAGAACGATGGACTGATCAAGGTGAACTCCCGTCTGTGCATCGGGTGCGGCAGTTGCGTGCCGGCATGCCCGTACGGAGCGAGATTTCGCCATCCTTCCACCCGAATTGTGGATAAATGCGATTTCTGCCTCCGCAGGACCGCGGCGGGAAGAGAGCCCGCCTGTGTGGAGACTTGTCCCACAAGAGCCAGGGTCTACGGAGATTTGGCCGATCCGCAGAGTGCTGTGTCTCGCCTGCTGAAGCAACAGGCAACCGTCAGGGTGGTGAATGCGAAATCGAATACCGAACCGGCAATTTACTATGTAAATACGACTTCCCCGACCGATTGGCCGGTGGAGGCGTCTCCGCCGAACCCGATCAGGATGATGCGGGACGTCCTCAATCCCATCCTCAAAGGGATTGTCGGTCTGACGGGATTCGGCGTTCTGGCGATGCTCGGCAAACAGTTGTTTTCACCCGAGCCGCATCATGAGGTCCCTGCCGCCGGTGCAGAAAAGAAAGGAGGGGATAGTGATTCCAAAAATGATCAGGCGTCATAACCGGAAGTCTATCTTCCTGCACTGGTTCAACGCCCTTTGCTGGGCTTTGCTCCTGCCGACGGGCATCGGGTTGCTCGAAAACAAAGACCTGCAGCCTCTGGGGGCCTGGTTTCCCGAACTTATGAGCACAATTTTCGGCGGTCCGGAAAACCTCCTGCTGTTTCATGAAATATGCGGAATAATCTGGGCAGGCGTTTTTCTCGTCTATTCCATCGCCTTTGTTCGTTCGGAATCGGTCCCGTTCCTGCGGGAAATCTTTTCGTTTTCTTTGCGGAACGACTTGGTGTGGCTGATCAGGAAAATGACTCTGATGACGGCCGGGTCGTCGGTACTGAAAAGGCTCGGGCAGGATACAAGCCTTCCTGAGCAGGGGTTTTACAACGCGGGACAAAAGATGTTTGCAATCCCCGCAGTGCTCGGCGGAGTGGTAATTGCAGTCAGCGGTTCGATAATGGCATTTTCGAAGCTCTTCGTGGATCCGGTACCGGTACAATGGTCGATCCTCCTCCATTATATAGCCGTCTGCCTGGTCTTTGCCGGCCTGCTTGTTCATATTTTCATGGCGTCGATCGCCAAGGGAGAACAACCCGCATTTCGCTCGATGTTCACGGGCATGGTGCCGGAAGAGTTTGCCAAAGAGCACAACTCCTTGTGGTACAAAAGCATCGGGGACGGCAGGCACTAAAAAAGAAATCGGAGGAGATTTTCTCTCCTCCGATTCAGGTACTGCCGAGATGAGGGGGATATTACTGCGTTTGGTGCTGGCGTTCTACCTCCTAGGGGTCACTGGAAACTAGTAGCGGGCTGAGCGGGGGCAAAGCCTTGCGAAGACCAGTGGCTTACAGACATCTGAGGGCGACAGCAGTGTTGCGTTGAACCTCCTAAGGGTCACTGGATGCTAGTAGCGGGTTGAGCGGGGGGCAAAACCTTGCGAAGACCAGTGACCAAAAAAAATTCTTGTTTTACAGCGGTTCCTGAGTAAGGTAGATCGCACCGCTCAAAATAATCCCGGTCTGGCCAAAACGCAAGTCGAAATCGATTTGTAGGGCGGCATTGATTGTGCGCAAGTGAAAAATCGCTGTGGAACAGACCTCCGGTACAGGGGAAACCGGTCTCCTTGTGCCGGTCGGCACTTTCGCCTTCAGTCGTTTGCAGGTGCCGCTGTAGTGGGTCAATGCCGTTCGGAAGAAGTGTAGTGTAGGAGAACGCACGTGTGCAATCTCAGGAAGAATGTTCCGGCTCTGTTGTTTCTCTTAATTGCAGGCCTCTTTTGCGATTGCATGGTTCCTCATGGCGCTTTGGGTGCGCCGGTTTCCAATGAGCGGACGTTGCGTTCTCCGGTGCAGGGCCTGCCCGCAATATACGGACAACTGCCCCTTTACTTTATTGAGAATCGCGGCCAGGTCCGGGAAGGCATAAAGTTCTATCAGAAAGGCGAAGGACATGTCGCCTGGTTCGGCGAAGACGGTATATCTCTGACCCTGTACGAAGACCCGCCCGGGGGTCCTTCCGCAAGTAGACATCCGGGTGAGCGTTTGACCTCCGATCTGAAAACCCCCCTACCGAGTGCTGCCACAGCGCGGCTGATTCCGAAATGGCTGAAAGAACAGGATTCTCGGCTGTCCGCCCTGGAGCCGCAGACTCACAAAGTGAATTCCTTCATTGGAAAAGATCCAAGGAAGTGGGTTGCCGGGGTCCCCACCTACAATGCGGTCGTATACCATGGCAATGAAATCGATCTCAAGTTCTATGCAGATGCGCGCCGGCTCGAATACGACGTGATCGTGAAGCCGGGAGTCGATCCCTCACTTGTCAGGTTCGAGTGTGTGGGAGTTGAGACGCTCGAGATAAACGGCAACGGCGAACTGGTCATAGGTTTGCCCGACGGAAAAACCCTGGTCCAGAAAAAGCCTTACATATACCAGGAGATCTCCGGCACGCGGGTGGCGCGGGAGGGAAAATTCAGAGTTCTCGATAATGAAGCCGGCCGTGAATTCGGATTCGAGATCGGCTGGTATGACAGGGAACTTCCCCTGATTATCGATCCCGTGCTGGTCTACTCCACTTACCTGGGGGGAACGGGCGATGATTATGCGCGGGCAGTAGCGGTCGACAGTGCCGGGTGCGCCTATGTGGCGGGCAATACATTCTCTTTCGATTTTCCGACGGTCGGTCCCTACCAGGCAACTTCAACGGTTGATACCGTTTTTGTTGCAAAATTCAATGCGGAAGGGACCGGGCTGGTCTACTCGACGTATATCGGCGGCGGCGGTGGTTCCTCCTACGGCATGGGGATCGCTCTGGACGGAGAGAGCGCCGTGGTGGTCGGATACACAAAGGCTTCGGATTTCCCCATTCTCTGTGCCGTTCCCGGGCAGGAAACCATGAGGACCCCGGTAAGTGTCGAAGGGGAGCACGGCAGCACGTGTTTTGTCACCAAACTCTCCTCTTCGGGAGATACCCTGGTCTACTCCACATTCCTGGGAGGAACGGTCGAGGATGAGGCCCTGGCCGTTGCGGTGGACGCCGACGGAAACGCCTACATTACCGGCACGACCCTATCCGCGGATTTCCCGGTCACAAGCTCCGCCTACCTCAAAACAAAGAGAAATTCTGCGGATGCTTTCGTTACAAAGCTCAGCCCGCTGCAATCGCACGGATCTTCTTCTTACCCCGAGTTGGTCTACTCGACATATCTCGGCGGCAGAGATATGGAATGGGCGACCTGCATCGCCGTCAATTCCGCCGGCGAAGCCTGTGTCGGCGGCGTGACCTATTCGGACGATTTCCCGTCTTATCGCGCTCTCTCGGGGCAGTCCGTCAAAAAGGGGACGTCCGAATCCGGGTTCATCACCCAACTGAATACGTCGGGGACCGGGCTCGTTCTTTCGACGTTCCTGGGCGGAAGCGGCATCGAAGGGGACGGCATCTACGCACTCGCCCTCGACACGTCCAACGGAATCTACGTTACGGGGGACACCTCTTCGGATGATTTCCCGATTCTGAATGCTTTTCAGAAGCAAAAGCCTGGTTCGCACAGCGCTTTCGTTACGAAACTTACGCTGTCTCCCGGGGATTCCGCCCAACTGGCATATTCCACATTCCTCGGAGGAGGCGGCGCCCGAAACAATGCCAACTGTATCGGGGTGGACAGCCGGGGCAATGCGCATATTGCCGGAACTACGAATTCCAAGGACTTCCCATTGCTCGACCCGGTGTGCATGTATCCGGACAATGCCGATACAATGGGGTTCATAACGAAACTGACCGCAACGGGCGCCGGTTTGCTCTATTCGACCTATCTGGGAGGAAACGGCAGCGATGGCGGGCGAGGGATGGTCTCCGCCAACAACTATGTCTACGGGATCGCAATGGACAGGGCGGATTACGCCTATGTTGCAGGCTATTCATCATCCATCGCGTTTCCGACGAAGAACGCATGGCAGTCGGCATTGGCCGGTGAATTGGCCACGAATATCGGTGATGCAATCATAGCCAGACTCCAGGATACCGGTACTCACGACACTCCGCAGACCGGAATGCTGAGGGTCGATATCAGCCCCAAGTCCGCCATAGATGCAGGCGCCCTGTGGAATGTCGATGGCGGAGAGTGGCAAAAGAGCGGCACCACCCTTACCGGCGTGGCGCTGGGAACGCATCAGGTGCGGTTCGGTACCGTGTCCGGCTGGACTTCCCCCTCCCCGGTGAGCGTCACGGTAGAGCTTTACCGGGCGGCACTGGCAAGTGCGACGTACACGCAGAATTCTTCGAGTGGTTCCGGAAGCGGCTCCACCGGTACTACCGGGTTATGGCTTCCGTATTCTTCCACGTCGAGCTTTTCGTCCGGCGATCATGAGGACGGCCGGAAGGACCAGCAGGCCTCCCCGAATAACAGCGGCCAGGGGTTCCATCCATTCAATTTGAAGGACGATGCGGCGTCCGATAAAAAGACGCAGGCGACGGGAAGCGCGGCGGCGGCGTCGCAAACCGGAGTCACCGTGTCGGGGGCAGGAAACGACAACGTCCAGAGTACCGTCAACTACGTAGCCCTTCGGACCGGCACCGTTCAGGTGACGATCCAGCCTCCCGGCGCCGTAGATGCCGGAGCGAAATGGCGTATCGACAATAAGAGCTGGAATGACAGCGGGGTCATATTGAACGGTGTTACCGCGAATGCGGGCACCCCCAGGAAGCACGTTGTCGAATTCAAACCCATGCTTGGTTGGGAAAGTCCCCCTCCGCAAAAGATAACCGTCCACGGCGATAATTTCGTCCAGGTTTCGGGCGAATACTCGCCGACTGTGCCGGGATCGCTAAAATTGACGATTTCCCCACCGGAAGCGGTATCGGCGGGTGCAAAATGGAGAATCGATTTTGGAAGCTGGTACAAAAGCGGGGAGGCGGTCCCGCTGAATCCGGGCACACACAGCATAACCTATACGAACATGCCCGGCTGGGTGCAGCCGACGACCGACTCGGTAAAGGTGGAGAGCAGGAAACAGGCATCCGTCGATGTCTCCTATTCGCGTCCGAGCCTCTCGGTAGCCGGTTTGACTGAAGCGACAAAGCTGACTGCAGGCAAACGGCAGCTTATCAAATGGAATTTTACCGGCGACATCGGCCCCAGGGTCAAAATCGAGCTTCTGAACAAGAACTCCAGCCGGCTCCTGGCGGAGAGTGCGCCCTCGGGAGAAGCCGGGACCGGTTCGTGTGAGGTCATGCTGCCCCGGGATCTCAAAGCGGGCTCCGGTTATCGGATCAGGGTCGCCTGTGCCGGCGATTCGCCTGTATCGGGGAAAAGCCCGGCTTTTTCAGTTGTGAAAGGGAAATAGAGGCCAGGACACGGGAATCTAGCTTCGTGGCCGCCTGATGCGGCCTTTGCTGGGCTTTCGCGATGCTTTTGGATCGGGAGGCATCCATCCTCCGGGCTCATACCCCAAAACCATGTACTCCTTGATATCCGCCGTGTGGTCCCCCACCGTACATTCGGGTACTGGTTCGGAGCAAAACGATAACGAGGCGGCTGTTTTCCTAACTGCTTTTTCGCCATGAAGATCCCCCTCCAAAGCCGATTCACTCCTCAATTGCATATCCCAGTCTCTTATAGCCGAGTCGCCTGCGGCCGTACATCTTCGCAAGCATTGGAACGCCGAGGTCGGCGTAGTCGTAGACAACCACTTCCTTTTTGCTTTCGTGAAGACGGTGCAGACGTCCGGCATACTGGGCGAGCACTCCGCGCCATGACACCGGAAGCGCCAGGAAGAGCGTATCGAGGCGTGCGTCATCGAAACCCTCGCCCAGGTAGCGTCCCGTCGCGATGATTACCCTCGGCTCATCGTCGGCTATCGCGGCCAGCCTGCCGGATGCGAGTTCCCGCTCCTTGCGCCCCATTCCTCCTTTCAGGACAATGATGTTGGATATGTGAGAAGCGAGTCGGTCCACGAGTGCTGCAAGATGCTCCTTGCGCTCCGTAAGCACCACCGGGCAACGTCCGGCTTTGACGGCTTCGACGACATCCCGGACGATCAGGTTGTTTCGTATTTCGTCCGCAACCAGGGCGGAATAGATTTCGTGTATCGCAAGGTCGTCTCTTGCCTGGAAAATATCCGGAAGCGAAAATTCCGTTTTCCGCAAAACAACCCTGTGTTCAAAGGGCCTCTCCGTTGCCTGTCTGCGCTCATCGATGTGATACCGCACGGGACCGCATTGCATGAAGATGATGGGATGGTGCCCGTCCTTCCTCGTAATCGTGGCTGAGAGCCCCAGGACATACTTCGCTTTGCATTGCCTCGCAACGTTCTCGAAGCTTTTGGCTGAAACGTGGTGGCATTCATCGACGATCAGCTGTCCGTAATCTCCGACCAGGTCATCCACCACGCCCTTCCTGAAAAGACTCTGGATGAGAGCGACATCGACGATCCCGGTTGGTTTTCGCCTTCCGCCTCCGATCTGGCCGATCTGCCCGGGGCCCAGTCCGAGCAATGTACCGAGGCGGGAAACCCACTGGTCGAGGAGTTGCCTGCGATGAACAAGTACGAGGGTATTGACCTTCCGACTGGCTATGATGCTCGCCGCAACAACCGTTTTCCCAAAGGCGGTGGGAGCCGAAAGTACACCTGTGTCATGAGCCGACAGGCTATCTGCCGCTATTTGCTGGTCGGGTTTTAGAACGGCCCTGAATTGGACGTCGATAGGTACCCCGTGGGACCTTTCATCCGTCACGTTGGGTTTGATCCCTAATGATTTTAGAAGGTCGGTCACCTCTTCCAGGCAGCCTCTGGGAATTCCGATGTGCTGAGAAAAATCCTCGCAGCAGCTTATGATCCGCGGCAACTGGAAGGTTGGAAGGCGCATGGCCTGGGCTTTGTAGAATTCGGGATTCTGAAAAGCTGCGAGCCTGATCAGCCGGTTCGTCAGACCCGGGGTGAGGTCCTTTTTTGCGACATAGATCTGATTTCCCAGGATAAGGTCGAGCTTCCCCGGCAAAGGCCCTTGGATGGGAGGCTCTTTCCCGCGCCTTGAAGGCGGCGCGGTCCATGGTTCCCCATCGTCTTCTTCGACGGGGACCATCTTCACCCCCATTATCCGGCCGCGGCCTGCCGCTTCCGACACAATCGTTTCGACTTCGCGCGGATCCATGCGGCGCACGGATGAAAGAAAGGCCCACTGGTCGGGGTAGGGCTGGAAAGATTCATCGACAAAAAGGCTGTTACCGTTCTCGCGGGGTTTTCTCTGCAACGGAAGGGCAATGAGGTTTCCGAAGCCGCCCCTGGGCATGGTGTCCTGGTTCGGGAAGAATCGGTCATACGAATCGAGGCCGATTTCGGGCCGCGTCTCCATGGCTTCGGTCAAGACGAACGAGCCCAGTTGCCGTGCAAGCGCCGCGGGAACGGGAGAGGAGAAGAAGATCCACAGATGCCCTCCATTTCCCGAACGGGACCGTTCGACAGCGGCCGGAATATTTCGTGACCTGCACACTTCCATAGCAGACTGGATATCCTCGATCCACATGCTCTTGTCGAAATCGGCCGCAATGAACCGGCAGGTCTCGTCCGGAAGCAGAGGATAGACACCCACGGTGAAGTCGCGTTTCGACCTGCTGTCCGGATCAATGCCGAGAAGGTGGTTCCTGATGACCTCGTCGGTGAGGGAAAGAAATTCGCGATGAGTGCATTCGCCGCACTTAACCTTTGGCTTTTTGCAAACCCGCCGTATCCATTCGTTCCGGCAAACCGGCTGATAGCCGGACTTCCCGGTCTTTGTACTTTCGAACCTTCTCGGGTATACGT
>JAEZHY010000260.1 GCA_023416335.1 Pseudomonadota bacterium
GATGGGCACAGCGCTTCATCGTGCCCACCGTCTCGCGCTAGGAACCAAACCGTGGGTGACACGGGCAACGTGGTTTTGGTTGCCCGTGCCGCAGGCAAGAGGGACTGGTAATTCTACGCGAAGCCTCGTGTCCTCCGGACCCAGGCAACGTTAAAGCCTGTTGCCTGGGCCACCCGCGCCGTTCAGTTCTCCTCGGCTAAAAGTGCACCTAAGAGGTTGATGCCACACGATTTACAAGACCGTCGGCATGAAAATCTTGTTCAATAAACAAGAAAACGACCGATAGTAGTACGAAAATAACGAAAGAAAACAATGGGATAAGGCCGTAGGATGGGTGGAGCGGAGAGACTGTGTCGTGTTGTCGATGAAAACCTGCCAAATTCCGGTGATTGCAACACAGTCTCGGAGCGCAACCCATCGTTTTGGGATGAGCGATACGAGTACGAAACACACGAAGCTGCCGTTCGATTCTCCTCGGTTTAAAGTGCACCTGAGAGGTTGATGTCAAACGATTTGTACCAGCTTGCGTTCAAGATGATAGAGAACCAAAGCCGTCATCCCGGCGGAAGCCGGGATCCAGATGCTTTTAAAAGACTGGATTCCGGAGTGAGCTTGTCCTGATCGAAGAGAGGGCCGGAATGACGTAGGTGTGTGTTGATCGGCACAAACTTGAACGCAGTTCCGTATTACAGAACCGCCGGCATAAGAAATCTTGCTCAAAAAGCAAGAAAATGACCCGACCGTGCCGCCTCTCGCACCGGATTACTTATCGAACTCTTTGAGCCGCTTGCCGACATATTCGTCGATCATTTCCTGCTTTAAGCCCTTCCCCTGCATCAGGTGATGGACATACGCGAAAATGACGGGGATCCTGGCATTCCCCGCATCCTTGTAGAAGGAATCGATTGCGTCTATCGTGTCCTTGTAGGTTTCCTTGCGATCGGCAACGAACTTCGTCCACGGTTTGTCCGCCCCGGGCAATAAATCCGAATTGATCAGCATGAAGGCAAACGCCCCGTCGAAAAGCCCGTGCATGTAGCTCATTTTCACCGACGATCCCATCTGCTGCCAGCCTTTGCCGTTCAGAAGCTCCCGGTCCAGATGCACCGTGTATATGTCGTCCGCGCACCTTGCGGCCGGAGCGGCAACAAGGAGAATCAGCGCCAGCAGGATCACGATCTTGCGCATACCGAACACCTTTATCCCAACTCGAAGGTAGTCACACCGAAGATGTTCTCCAGGGGCAGAGACGGTTCCCCTTTGGTATACATCCGGGCAGTCTCGAAGACTCTTTTCATCCCGTACCGTTCCGCCAGAGCCACTGCGCCGGCGTTCGGTTCGGGCACATCCAGAAAAACCGGCTCACCCGGCACCATTCGGCACAGCGCAAGGAAGAGCTTCTCGGCCAAAGCGGCGGAATCGGCGAATAGCGGGCCGATTTTGAAGCCCATGCAGCACTGTCTCATAACGGAATAGCCGGCCAACTTTTTGTTATCATTTAGAATACCCAACGAGATCGTCCCGGGCCGGCTTGTCCAGCATTCAAGGAATTTTCCCCTGGGAGCCGGGAAGAATCTCCTGTCATATTCCGCAAGCGCATTGAACGGCACCGAAGATAGTTCAACAACATCGGATCCCCGGGCATGCTCTTTTCCGATATCTTTCCCCTCGTATCGGACGTTCCGGTAAGCGAGGCGAAATCCAGATTTCCGGTAATTGTTCTGCTGAGCAACCACTCCGTCGAGACCGATGTTTCGGCCCGAGAGGTATTCGATGCCGGCGTTCCAGATACGAATCCCATAACCTTTGCCGCGAAACTCGGGACGCACGATATAGAGCCCCAGGAAACCGAAGTCGTCCCCGTATTTTACAACCGAGACGCTACCGATCGGATCCCCGTCGATCTCCCCCAACAAGAAACCGCTCGGGTCGGCCGTATGAAAGCATTCAGCATCGCAGATCCCGGGGTTCCAGCCTTCGATTTCCGCCCATTTGAGAGCGATACTCACTTCATCCTTCTTCATCGTACGAACGGTGAAACTCATAATCGCCTCCGGTTCTTGGCATGAGTTTCCCTTTTAATGCATTTCCCGAAATTTTGTAAGCGGATGGTTGGGCGTGAAGGAAGCGGAGCGAGGGACCGAGTTGCACCAACAGCACGGCCTGCCTCGTCAATATTAATCGCTTCCAAAGTTCCTGACGGTCTACGAGATAATGCGAGTTACGCCGTGGAAGAGTCGGTCTGAAAGAGATCTAACATTTGCTTTGGAATTGCCGGAGTTTCGATGGTTTCCGGCTCTTTTCCTCCGGGCAACAATATCGTGAGAGAACGTGCATGAAGAGCAAGTCGATCGAAACCAAAGTTCCGCCTAAGGTAGTTTATTGCGCGAGTGGACCCGTAGCGAGCATCACCGACGACCGGGTGACCGGACAGTTTTGCATGGCGCCGGATCTGGTGCGTGCGGCCTGACAGCAGCTCGATTTCCACCATAGTATAATGGGCGCTGTGGTCAATGATCCGATATTTTGTGCGGCTCTCTTGCAGGCGTCCGGCGCCCACGGGATTTTGGCGTCCACCGGAGGTCCCGGCAAGAGCCCAGTCCCAGATCCCCCATTGACGGCCATCTTCCGGCTCTTCCAATCGGCCGTGCAAGATAGCGATATAACGCTTCTTTACTTGATTGAGTTCAAATTGTTTCGAGAAGAATCGGAACACCTCCCGGTTGAATGCCAAAACTATCACGCCGGATGTCTCCTTGTCGAGGCGGTGAACCGGATTGACACCAAAACCCGGGTCAATGTCGGTCTTTTCCCCTATAACCGTTCCTTTTTGAAGAAAATGGGAAACAAGGGAACAAAGATCACGCCCTGGATCGTTGTGAATACTCATACCGGCAGGTTTGTCCAATACCAGCCATCCGTTGTCGGTGGACAGAACGGGTATTTTCATATTTTCGTGCTCGATCATCATTTCAGGCATTGCTTTCAAAGAAAAAGGCCCAGGGAAATGTGGATCGCTCCGGTTCCTGCAGTCGGCCCCATAAGGATCTCCCGTATTCATCCGATCCCGCCGTCTTCGGCAGCGTACCCTGTCCCAATGAAAGAAGAAAGGTAAATATCGGACGATTCATTACGGGCCCGAAGAGACGCTCAATGGATCGCAGGCCATTCTTAACGTAGTTTCGATTCGCTTTCCCGGCCTGATGCAACTGCGCTCCCGATCATACATGCACTCTTTTGGTACCTGAAGATCACAGGACTCCGGTTGGACCACAATCAAAAGTAATGATCTCCTTCTATCCCTGCCCGTTAAGAAGAGGTTGCCAAATTCGGCCGGAGATTATATAAGATGCTTCTCACGCCCCCGTAGCTCAGGTGGATAGAGCACGAGATTCCTAATCTCGGTGCCGGGTGTTCGAATCACCCCGGGGGCACTGATAAAATCAACTAATCAGCTGCCGCGTCTGGCGGCTTTTTTGTTTTTGTGACACTTTTGTGACAGTGGCGTCTTTGGAGTCGCTTGTGGTGAGCCCTTTCAGGAGGTTTACCGCTGTCTTCTTGTGCTCCTGCGTCAGGTGGGCATACCGGAGGATCATCGACATAGATTTATGCCCGAGAAGTTCCTGGAGATCTTTCAGGCTGGCCCCTCTCATGATCATGTGACTGGCAAAGGTGTGTCTCAGGTCGTGGAATCTGAAGTCCCGGATTCCTGCACGTTCTAGCGCCGAAGTGAAAGCAGTCCTGACGTTCTGAACCATTTCGGGGATAGGTGCCGGCCCTCTGCGTTCCCTTACCGGCTTATCACCCTTCAAGCTCTGCTCGCCTTTGGCAAAGGTGAATACATCCTGTGCGCCAGGACCTTGCACCCGTTTCATTTCAGTGAACAGCTCAGCAAGCGTGTCATTGATGGGGATCTGTCGCGCCTCGTTATTTTTGGTTTTCTCCAGATAGATAAAACCGTTTCTGACCTGTGACCATTTGAGACTCAGGATTTCGCCTTTCCGCATCCCGGTATTGATCGCACAGACCACAACGGGGCGAAGGTGCTTCGAGCACTCTTTAATCAATTTCATGATTTCGTCCTCAGTCAGGAAACGTAGCCGCTTGTTGTTCTCCTTGGCAAGAAGGGATTTCCCCCGGTCGAACGGATTACGCTCGATCATTTCCCACTCAGCAGCCTTTTCGAAAATGTGGTGTAAACAGGCCATTTCGCGGTTTATGGATGCAATTGTCCGAGTGCCCGACTTGGTCGGCTTTCTTCGCAGATGATTCCGGTAAGTCTCCAGTCCCACATACTTGATGCTCTCTAGCCGCGTCTCCTTCCCGAAATATTCACGGAAGTTCTCGATGAAGTGGCACTTGGAATTGGTATAGCTGGCTTGGTGCTTATAGTTTTCCTCATACTTCTCCAGAACCTCTTCCAGGGTGGTCGTGTACTCC
>JAEZHY010000290.1 GCA_023416335.1 Pseudomonadota bacterium
CTGGTTTTGGATATCCGGTCCCCGGGATTGAATACGCTTATGCCCTCTCCAAGCCTTCTGTTGAAGAGGTACCTTCTTGCGAACACCATCTCATAGACCCTGGAGGGAGAATCGAGCATATCGAGAAGGGTTTGATACAGGGACTGGCAGATGGTGCACGCGTTGTCCTTGAAAACCCACTCGTATTGCTTGTGGGAGAAGAGCCTGCGTTTGAAGGCTTCATCTGTTATGAGTTCCTCCAGGAATTCCCGGCGGTACGGTTTGGGGATCAGAAGTAACGGGTTATCATGGCTTGGACAGGGAACTTCCAGGTATTCCTTGCCCGTCTGGGCAAACTGGGCGATTTCCTGGAACTGGGCGGCAGAGCCGGACCGCAATTGCGCAAGGGGGATATGGACTTCGGACTCGCTGCCGCTTCCCAACTCTTTCCTGTCAATCCGCCACACGGTCTCGAAACTCGCACCCGCTTCCGTCTTGGTGTACTGCTCGAACTTCATGAGCACATTGTTGAGAAAAGTGCTCTTTCCACAACCGTGCGGCCCTTCGAAGATATAGATCCTGTTCTGCCGGATTCCCCGTCTGAAAGAAGAGATATGGCTGACGAACCTGTTCACGAAGAGACGGTCCCCAAAGAAAGGGTGGTCCGTTCCTTCCGAGAAGAGACCGCTGCAATCGTAATAGACATAGTTGATGGACTCGGGATCTTCGGGATATTCGTTTATGCCGTCTCCTATGTAGCTGTAGACCATGTCGTAAAACATCTGGAAAATATTTCGGAAAATGAGTTCGGGCGACTTCGCCGCAAGTCCCATGAATTCCGCAAATGTGAGCGGGGTCCGTTGCTCCCGCTCCTTTATTTTCCGGCAAAGATTTTCCACCGAGTGTTCTACATCCGCCATTGCCGTGACTCCGTTACGTTTCCCTCATAGAAAACTTTTCGCGATCTTTCTGTTATCCATCGTATAGAGCACCCGCCTGTAGGTTGGCCCCGACGGAGGTTCCACCGAGTAGGCAGCAGGGGGTGGCCTGTATTCCTCTTTCTTTTCGACGAGTTCGGTTGTTTCGAGCTTGACGGTCCCTCCCCAGAGGTATTCGATCCCGAGCATAGTGTTCGGGATGAACTCTTTGACCAGAGGCTTGCCTTCGAAATGGTGATCGAGGTAGAGGCAGTCTTCCCCCGTTTTTGACGTTTCGATCTCGATCCAGGGAGGGTGGTACAGGGCATCGAGCAGCATCTGCTTGTATTTGGCGGCATCCCTGCTCTGTACGAAATATTCCCATACCCGCCTGGCGATATTCAATCTTCTGCCGGCAACGAAAAGCCGGTGCCGGTCCACAAAGTCCTGGTCGATAAAGGTATTGATGAACATGAAGTCGTTGAAATCTTCCCTGACCCTGAAGACCTCCTCCATCCCGGCCCCGATTCCGGAATCGTATTTTTCGCGCTGACAGGAGTTCCTGAGTTTCTGGAAATCATAGGAAAGCCTGCCCTTGTTGCCCATTTCCTCAATGTGCTCAAACAGGCGCATACCCAAGGCATACGGGTTGATTCCCACCCGCGGAAGGGCCGTTACCATTGCATTTATGCGAGCGAAAGCCACCTCGTTGCCGCTGATCCTGTCGTCATTCAGGAAGAGCTTCTCGTGCCAGTAGCTCGCCCAGCCTTCGTTGAGAATTTTGGTCCTTATCTGCGGCTGGAAGAAAAGCGACGTCTTGCGGACGATCTCCAATACGGTTCCCATCCACCGGTTTTCTTCCTTATTCAGAAAAGGCGAATGCTCCTGCAGAAACTGGAGGATGTCTTTCGAACCCCGTACGCATTTCTTCCTGTGCTTTTCGAAAAGTGCCTCGAACTCCGGGTACTTTCCGTTCACTTCCGAGAAAAAGAGCGGCTCGGCCATGTCGTCGTATTGGTGAAGGTTTTCGTTATAGCGGTCCACCTCTTTGAGATAATCGCTCAGGCTCACTTTCCTGATCGACTGCAGGAAGACGTCGAAATAGAAATCCAATTTCCGCGACGCCTTGATTTCCCGGGACTCGCACAGATCCGAGAGTTCTCCGTAGAAGCCGACCAGGTTGTCGATCCCCCGGCTGAACTCGATGACGTAATCGAGCCAACGCCCCTTTTCCGACCTGAGCATCGCGATCGTGCATTTGTCCGAAAGGGCCTGGCCCGCAAAATCCCTGCCCCAGGTGTGCTGAAAGGACATGTTGTTCTGAAAGAAATCGATGTGGGCCAGCACATGATAGAAGATCATCACGTTCAGCCAGTCCGGATTGTTGTCGTTGTAGAAGGAAATGGCCGGGCGGGTGTTGATGACGGTTTCATAGGGATTGTTCGGATAGAGTTCGTAGCGGCCCTTTTCTTTCAGGACTTCGACGTCGTGCACCCAGTAGTCGTAGAGGGTCGGGATCATGTTCTTCGGACTGAGTTCGAGAAGGTCCCTGTTGGTCACGATATACTCGAGCGTTTCGTCGTGGAAGCGGAGTCCCGCTTCCCGCGCCCGCTCCTTGCATCCTTCCATGATTTTCTTGGTATGCTGATTTATGAGATCCATATTAGAAGTCCTCAAGCAGGAGGAACGTCGAGGTCTTGACTTTGACTTGAAAACGAGCCGGAATCCGTTTCTCAGGAGAGCAGCTTCCTGATGCCTTCAATGAGGCGCACCTCCGAGGCATCCTCTCCGACCGAATCGAGACGGATCTTTTGAGGGTACTCGTCCAGCAGGCGGGAGGTCTTGATATACCTTTCGACCCCGGTCAGCCCTCCCTCATCGGAACTCCTCCCGGCGATTGTGATTCCCACCCTGTTGCTGTGCCCCAGGCTCTTCCTGATTTCCGGAATGGTTCGGCTTCCGTCCGAATCCCAGTCGTCACCGTCGGTACCGTGGAAAACGTAAATGTTGTAATCGCGCGCAAGGTTCTCGCTTTCGACGATTTCGTTTACCAGCCGATAAGCCGATTCCACCCGCGTTCCTCCGGCAACCGAGGAGTTGTAGTAGGTATAAAAGTCCGCAACTTCCTTTGCATCGGTATCGTGCAGGATGAACCGCGTTTCGACCCGCTTTTCGTACTGGAACAGCAGCCAACTGTAGATGAGCACATGCTGGGTCACGACCGTATCCGTGGGTTTACCGGACATGGATCCGGAATAATCCCTCAGAAAAAACACGACGGCCTGGGATTCGTAATCTTTTTCTTTCGACAGGATGCGATAGACGTAGTCCCGCGGCGAGACCAGCAATTCCATGGGATCGACGTCCTGAGGGTCCCGAATGTTGGCGAGGTTTAGATTCGTTTCGATGATGTTTCGCAGGGTGGCCTTTTTATCGAGAAGCTGTCCGACCCCTTTGTGCCTGTCGGTCAAATCGTAAGTGTACCGGGTCAGGGAGGGCTTCTTTCCTTTATTGTAGAGGTTCGGTAGTTCGAACTTTTCGCTCAGGATCCGTCCGAGGTCGTAGGCGCTCGATTCGATCTCGTGTTCCGCGCCCTCCCCCTGCCCTGCTCCGCCGGCGCCCGTTCCTTCCGCGCCGTCGATCGGTTCCTCTCCAATGATTTCACCTTCCTGCCCTTCACCCGTTCCTCCGGACGAACCTCCTCCTCCCGGATCGCCGCTTCTTACGTCGTGGATGAACTTCTCCTCAACGGTCGTCGGCACGAGGATGATCTTTCCCCTGTCTCCGCGGCCCGGTTTGACCAGACGTCCAACCCGGATTTTTCGGGGAAAGCCGTCCTTTTCCCTCAGCTTGTCCCGTTCAAGCAGTTCGTCTATTGCGCTGAGGTTATGGTGAAATGTCCCGCCGGGCGGCGACCCGTTCTGCACGGCAACCCAGTCGTTGCGGCCGTAAATATCCGCCAGGGCGGGAAACCCCGTCGAATCGTACCGGACCTCTTCGGCCCCACGGACTTCGTGGATACCGCCCGAGAGTTCCTCGATTATTTCTTTATGAAAAGGGAAAATGTGCTTTTCCATGGCTGACCTCAAAGGTTGGGGGAAGATTCCCCTGCCGGGACGGGGTTCCCAAGGCGGACCTTGGGAACCAGCGGCGTATTACCCTAAGCAACAGCATTGACGATGAAGCCTCGTAGGGTGGGCACCCTGTTTCTTGGGTGCCCACCATCCGGCAATCCCGATGATGGCTTTTTCCAGCGCGCATCCCATACCAACTCTTGTTCCGAGAGGGGACGGACGGTGGGCACGATAGTGCCGTGCCCACCCTACTCGGCTGTCCGTGCCACCCAGGGACCGTAGACCGTAGTAGACCGTAGGATGGGTGGGAGCGGAGCGGGAACCCATCGTTTTTTGAGGTGCGCTCCCCTCTCAGTCGCCGGAAAGCCTCGTAGATTCTATGAAGGGTGGGCACCCTGTTTCTTGGGGTGCCCACCATCCGGCAATCCCGATAATGGCTTTTCTCCGGCCTAATTCTCATCGTTTTTCGTGCAGAAATACTCGATCGTCTTCTGCGCGCAGGTCAGGCAGTAGCCGAGCTTGTTCAGCATGGCCTGGACGATGCGGTCGTAGAGCTTCTGGTTCTCTTCGTTGGTACGGTTTGCGAGTGCTCCGATGAGGCTGCCCGCACCCGCTATATCCGACTTCAAACGGACGTCCGTTACCGCTTTAACCAGTTCCAGGTTGTCCATGAAGTCGTAATCCCGGTCCGTCGACATCTTCTGTCCGTAAATCTTCCTGATCGATGTCCTGAAGGACTCCCGCTGCTCATTGGTTTTGAGGCCGAGCCTGTCTTCGACGCTCTGGACATAGCGCTCGTCGATTTTGAGCGCCTTCAGCTCGCCCGTCTGCGGATTCTTGTACTTCCACATCTTGTCCGGCCCGAGGTTTTCCGCGTCGATGCCGATAATCATGTTCACATAATTCATCACGTCCCGGCGGATGGCGTGCGGCTCATCCATGTACGCGTTGAACATCTCGGTCATGATCCGTTCCCTGTAGAGCCCTTTCGCCAGCTTCAGGTCATCCAGGTATTTGGCCCGCTCGTTGGATTCGGGGACATAGTCGAGCACGATGCGGCCCAGCGAACGGAAGATGTCGTAGGCAAACATGCACTGGCCTTCATTGGTCTCGGAGGTCTCCATCTGGAGTTGAATGGCCCGGCCCAGGTTTCTCTGTCCCAGCCCCTTCTGGCCGAACCTTTTGGTGATGTCCGGTTCGTGGTTGAGCATGTCGATGACCTCGGCCAGCGTCTTGATACTCTTCTCTCCGGCAACTTCTCCGGCCGCGAGTTTCATCATTTCGATGGCGGTGAGCTTTTCCGATTTCGGCAGCCGGGTCAGGACCGCCGACACCGATGCGGCATAGTTCAAATTGGGGTCCTGATGGAGCATTTCCTTGTTGAGGGTGGTTTTGGCTTCGCTTCCGATCGCGTAGTCGGTCAACTGTTCCTGAAGCCTGTAGTCCGTGTTGTGGGCAACGTAGCAGATCCTGCAGCGGTCAACGATCGGCGCTTCCTCTTTTTCGGCAAGGAACCTGTTGAATTCGGAATTATTGCTCGTTGCGATTATCAGCGTATCGATCGGCCACCGAAATCCGTCGATCTCGATGTTCCGGTTCTGAATGACCCCAAGGTAGACCTGGACGAGGTCCTTTTTGTTTTTGAAGATTTCGTCGCTGAAATGGATCCCCCCACCCGCGACACGCGCCAGGGCGCCCCTTCGGAGGTCGAAGCGATAGGGATTGTTCGCATCGGTTATGTGGAGCAGGCGCTGGATGGATTCTTCCCCGAGCAGGTCCACTGCGGAAGATGTGATTTTGTCTTTTGCGGAATATTTGCCGGTCAGGGTTCCCATGCTTTCGCTCAAGGGTACCGGGATGACCTCGAAGAAGCTCAGCAGCTTTGTCCGGTCCCCCTGGCAGTATTCTCTGATCTCATTGATGATGTAGTCGCTGCATGCCCCAAGCGGCCTGTAGTTCTGATAGAGCTTGTCGACCTGCGAGTCGGTGAACTTTCCAAGCGCTCCAAGAAATTCTTTGTTCTCTTCCCTGGAAGGGAGCAGATTCATGGCCAGGATCATCGGGTCTTCGAAGGTCTGTGACTGGATGACCTTTATCTTGCCGTAGTTGCCCAGCTCGTCCAGGTTTCTGAAAACAAAGGTGTATCTCCTGTTTTCTTCACGGGCCAGGAATTCCCGGTAAAGAGCACACAGGTAATCGACAAAAAAGGTTTTGCCGTTGCCCGGCTCTCCCACTAGTACATAGGCCATCTCCCTTGAAGATCCCCCCTCGGCGGCATCCTTTACAAATGAAACGAAACTGTTGATCTCATCATACATGCCTATGACGTGCTTGGGACCGATTCGAAATATCCTGAAGTCATAGGTACTCTTACCATTGACCATTACTTTTTCGACGGCCGAGGATTCGCTGAGAATCATCCTGGCCACAGCCTGGTAGGCATTCTCGAAGCGTCTTTTGCCGGCTTGCACCTGGCAAAGATGGTACTCCACCGTGTTCTTGTTGTTCATGTCCATTTTTCCACTCCAGACTTAAGACGGTTCGGGAACGTCGCCGAATTGGCAGATTAATTCAGGCAAATTCCCATTTTGGGCGACGAGTTTAAGAAAGAGCCGAAGTTCCGCTCCGGTTGCCAGGGAGATAATTCCAGTTCCGGCAAGAATTTAGCAGGGCTCGATCCTCGCAACACCCGGCGAGGGTGTGAAGAAATCAGAGAGCCGTTCTGACCGACTCAATATTCAATTATTATGCCGGCTATGAAGATCGCAGATGGTCGGAGATGGACCTCACATAGGGTTGCCCTTGAACCTTATACCTTGGGCACGTAGGCCGGCCGTACCAGATTAACGCGATTCGGACCTGAGCAGTTCGCCCAGGTTTAAGGAGGTCGAAGGTTTCGTGTCGGCTTTGAGCACCTTTTCCATGATAGCCAGGGCTTGTCTGTTGTCTTCGGGATCTGCCGAAGCGATGCAATCGGAAGGAACCACCAGTTTGTAGTCGCGCAAGTAAGCATCCGCGGCGGTGAAAAGAATGCAGTTGTTGCCTGCGATGCCTGTCAGTATAAGTATTTTTGACCTCAGATGTTTGAGAAGGACATCCAGGGTCGTAGAGAAGAAACCCGAGTTCTTCGGTTTCAGGACGAAATAATCGGCCTCCCCGGGTTGCAGCAGTTCGGCAATAGGCTTCCCCCATGCATCATCCGTGAGACAATGCCTCACAAGGGTGTTGAAATCCGATCTCCATTTCCCGAAGTTGTCGTTTACATAGATTACCGGTATCCCGACCGCGCATGCCTGCGCCCTCAGGTCCCTGATCTTTTCAGCCATGGGACAGGCATGCCTGAACAAGTCGTCTGCGCCCGGGTATTCGAGATCATTGATCATATCGATTATCAGAAGCGCAACAGGCGATTCGTCGGGCGCATTTCCTCCCATTGTCTCGTCCCGTAACGGCATTTTCTGAACTCCTCGGCCCCCATCGGCTTTTCGCGCAAAAGCACGAACAAAAAAATTGACCAGCAACGGCAGCAGAGGCCGGAAATATGTATCCGTTCAATTTCTTTTAGAAACTTTGCCCTTGTTCTTCGCGGCTTCGTGTAAAAACTGAAAGTGAGGCACTCTAGGATGTGGCCGACTGGGAGAAATATAGGACCTCATCTTCCGTCGGGAAAGATGGGGATTTTTTCGGAAGGCTTTCCAAATTAGGGTCTTTTCAGCTCCCTAAATACATGGAACCCACTATTTATGCCCGGGTTTTTCCTGCTTATCTCAACTGCAGTTTGCATCAGGCCTACTCATAACCAGACAGGGAATAAATGGCTGAAGAGTTCATAAATACTGTGCTCCTCTCAAGGCTTCAGTTTGCCTATACAGCCCTGTTCCATATTCTCTGGCCGGTTCTCATAGTCGGATTGAGCATATTCCTCGTTATCCTCGAAGTCCTCTGGCTGAAAACAAAGGACGTAACCTGGTACCACCATTCCCGTTTCTGGACGAAACTGCTCCTGCTGAACATCGCCATCGGAGTCGTGACGGGAATGCCGATGGAGTTCCAGTTCGGGACCAACTGGAGCCGCTTTTCCAGGGCGGGAGGCGATATTTTCGGCCATCTGCTGGGGTTCGAGGCAACCATCGCCTTTATGCTGGAAGCAAGCTTCCTCTCCATCATGATCTTCGGCAGGCACAGGGTCTCACGGGGAATGTACCTCGTTTCCACGATCATGGTGGCTTTCGGGGCCAGTCTTTCAGTCTTCTGGATCATGGACGCGAATGCATGGATGCAGACACCCGCAGGCGGTTATTTCGACGGACACAGGTTCAGGGTCGTCAGCAACTGGGAGGCGATATTCAACCCGAATATGGTGTGGGCGGTCCTGCACAAGGAAACCGCCTGCCTTATGATCACCATATTCGTTGTGGGCGGAATCAGTGCCTGGTACCTGCGCAAAGGTCGCCACGTCGCGTTCTTCCTGAAATCCTTCAAAATGGCCGCGGCTGCCGCAATCCTGATAATCCCGCTTCAGATCTATCTTGGGGACGGGTCGGGCAGGAACGTCTTCGAGCATCAGCCCACAAAGCTTGCTGGAATGGAGGCGCACTGGAACACTAACCCGCCCGGCGAGGGCGCCCCCTGGCATGTAGTAGCATGGCCCGACCCGGACAGGCAGAAAAACTTGTTCGAAATCAACATACCCTACGGGCTCAGCGTGATTACAACCCGCGAATTAAAAGGTACCGTGCCGGGCCTGAAAGATTTCCCCCGGGATCTTCAGCCTCCGATCTGGCTGCCGTTCTACGGTTTCAGAATCATGATCGCTGTCGGATTCGGGTCCTTTTTCCTCATGCTCTATACGCTCCGGGCATGGTTCAAGGGAAGGCTCACCGCCGAACGCATAGGACTCCAACGCAAGTTGCTCCTGGCCTGGATATTGGCCATCCCGTTCAACTACCTGGCGCTCGAAGCCGGCTGGGTTACACGGGAAGTGGGACGCCAGCCCTGGGTCATCTACAACATCCTGCAAACCGGAACGGGCGTGAGTCCGGTGACCGGACCCATGGTGGGCACATCGCTCATCGTATTCCTGGTTATTTATACCCTGCTGTTCGATTTGTTCCTGTTTTTTGGCTGGTACACGATCAGGAAAGGACCAAGTTTCGATCCGCCGCCAAAAAGAAAGAAAGTCCCGGCACATCGAAAAAAACCGCGAAAGACTTAATGGATCCTGCATGCTCGAAATTCTCAAACCCTATCTGGCCGATATCTGGCTCCTGCAAATGGCGTTTTTCCTCCTCTATTACGCCGTAACGGACGGACTCGACCTTGGCGTGGGGATAATTGCCCTGTTTACCCGCGATACAGTGGACCAGGGGACCCTGATGGGCAGCCTCAAAAGCAACTGGCACGGCAACCAGACCTGGCTCGTCATCCTTGGCGGAATGCTCTTCGGCGCCTTTCCGGTCTTCTACGGAATAATCCTTTCGGGGCTCTACATACCAATCATGGTCATGCTTTTCGGGCTCGTTTTTCGCGGAATCGCCCTGGAACTGCGCGACCAGTCGAAGCGCAAGCGGTTCTGGGGGACATCTTTCGCATGGGGCAGCCTGGTCGTGTCCATCGCGCAGGGGTTTGCTCTCGGAGGTATCCTCGGCGGGAATCTCGAGGTGGAACACGGCGATTTTGTCGGAAGCCCCTGGGCATGGTTAAACCCTTACGCGGTGCTGGTCACAATCGGAGTTCTGTTCGGATACCCGATGCTGGGAGCCAACTACCTGGTCATGAAAACACAGGGAGATCTGCAGAACCGCGCCTACCGAATTGCCTGGACAACTTCTTTCATTACCGCGGGTATTGCCATTGCGGTTCACATCTGGACCGCCCTGAAATTCCCCTACGTGACCCAAAGGTGGACCAGTTTCCCGGGATCTCTGATCATAGGGGGCCTGGCCCTTATCTCCGCTGTCCTCTTTATCTTCCTCCTGGTCAGTTTGAAGAAACGCCATGAAAACGCCCCGCTCTTCCTCAACGCGGCACTCGTGGTTTTCTCTTTTGCCGCGCTCTCGGCAGGC
Organism: Pseudomonadota bacterium; assembly: GCA_023416335.1. The sequence continues at coordinate 10,036 of JAEZHY010000290.1, forward strand.
CTTTACCCGAACATGATCCCAAATACCTTCTCGGAAGGCGTAACGGTAGACGAAGCGGCAGCCTCGCCGAAGACCCTCCTGTTCATGCTCTACGTCTCGGCCGTCGCCCTACCCGTTGTCCTGCTTTACACCACTTATGAGTACTGGGTCTACCGGGGAAAGACAAGCAGGGGCTTGGAGGAGGAAGTCTAGGGTAGCTGGATTTTTGAATCCGGGGCACAAGCGCAAGAGGCTTATTTGCAGAACCCATGGTGTGCGGAAGCAGAGCTTTCAGTGCCGGGGTTCCCACGCCGGAGGGGCTGTTGCCCAGGTGGAGACGGACTCGGTTCCCCGGCATTTCACGACGGGTCCCCAATCCCGTCATCCCGGCAGTGCTTTTGAGCCGGGAACCAGTGGTTTTAAGGTCTTGAATTCGCGGTTAATCCACCCTGGAAGCCTGGTTTCCGGAGTGAGCTTGTCCTGATCGAAGAGAAGGGCCGGAATGACGAGGCACTGCGAGTCATTCGAGGCTGCCGCGATGATTTGGGCAGCAGCCCCCGGGGCTTGGGAACCAGCGATGCGCGTGAGTCTGGAGACATGTGAGAGTCTGGAGCTGATAATTGAACATACGTCAGGGCGTGGTCTCTCGACCGCGCCCCGGAACCCATTTTTTCGGGAGGTTACACGATGCCCGCATCCCAAAGACGGCACCTGACAGGCCGCATCATTCTGGTTCAGGAAGACCGGTTCCGTATCGTAGACGGCACCGGCAGAGGATACCTTCTGGGGATTTCCTATAAAGCGGGGCTAGGCCAGGAGGACCTGGAACGCTTTCATGAAGCCGATGCCCAGGTCCGCGTCGAATATACCGGTGAGCCGAACCTGGCTTCGGGCATCGCCCACAACATCGAGCCGCTTTAAGGAGAATCACATGACCGTTCTGAAGAAGACTCCTCTGCAGAAAAAACTCTCGGGCATGCTGCGCGACTGGTCAGTGCCGAAGCAGATTTCCGGGATGGATCCGTTCGGCAAGGCGGCCGAGTCCAAAGCGTCCCGGAGGCTGCGGCCGCGGCTTGAGGAAGCGGACAAGATCGGGACCAGCATCTGCCCCTACTGCGCCGTCGGCTGCGCACAGCTCGTATACGCGAAAGGAAACGACGTCATACACATCGAAGGGGACCCGCGAAGCCCCATAAACCAGGGGACGCTCTGTCCGAAAGGAGCCGCAACTTTCGGCTGGCTGAACAACCCGAATCGCATCACGACAGTCAAGTACCGGGCGCCATATTCGGACCGTTGGGAAGACAGGCCCCTGGACTGGGCAATGGACAGGATAGCGCGGCTGGTCAAGCGCACCCGCGATGAAACCTTTGTGCGGAAACTCCCGGACGGAATGACGATCAACAACACCCTGGCGATGGCGGAACTGGGCGGAGCGACTCTCGACAACGAAGAGAACTATCTGATCAAGAAGCTTTGCGCCGGAGGGCTCGGGATGGTCTGGGTCGAAAACCAGGCCCGGGTCTGACACAGCTCCTCCGTGCCCAGTCTGGGCGCGACTTTCGGACGCGGCGCCGCGACGACCGCGCAGTGGGACCTCGCAAACTCGGACTGCATCGTCATCATGGGTTCCAATATGGCGGAAAACCACCCCATCGCCTTCCGGTTCGTCCTGGAAGCAAAGGAACGCGGCGCAACCATCATCCACGTCGATCCGCGCTTTACCCGCACATCCGCCCTGGCAGACATCTACGCCCCGATCCGCTGCGGGTCGGATATTGCCTTCCTGGGGGGCCTTATCCGTTACATTCTCGAAAACGACCTCTGGTTCAAGGAATACGCGCTCAACTACACAAATATAGCGACGATCGTTAACGACAAATTTCGCGATACCGAAGACCTCGACGGAGTCTTTTCGGGCTGGGACGCCGAAACCCGGTCCTACAAGCTCGAGACCTGGCAGTACGAAGGGGAAGCTACCCCGCAGGAACTCGAAAAATTCCATGTCACGACAGGTTCGCCTTACCCCGAAAAACTCAAGCGTATTTCCGAAGGCCCGCCCCCGGTCGATATGACGCTCCAGCATCCCAACTGCGTCTACCAGATCATGCGCCGGCATTACGCCCGCTACACTCCCGAGATGGTCGAGCGCGTAACGGGATGTCCGAAGGAAACCTTTCTCGAAATGGCCAAAGCCCTCACATCGAACAGCGGCCGGGACAGGACGGCCGCATGGTGCTATGCCGTCGGCTGGACGCATCATACGACCGGCGTGCAGATCATCCGGGCGGCCGGGATCGTCCAGGCGCTGCTCGGCAACATCGGACGTCCCGGCGCCGGCATCCTCGCGCTGAGGGGCCATTGCAGCATTCAGGGCAGCACAGACGTGCCGACGCTCTACAACCTGCTGCCCGGCTACCTGCCGCATCCGAGCGCGCATCCGGATGAGGCGACCCTGAAAGGTTACATCGAAGGAGGCACAACCCGGACAGGATTTCTGCACCACTTCCCCGAGTTCACGATCAGCCTTCTGAGGGCCTGGTACGGAGACAATGCCAACGAGGCTAACGAGTGGGGATACCAGTGGATCCCAAAGATCCTGGGGGACCATTCCCAGCTTCCGATGACGCTCGCGATTTCGGACGGCACCATAAGAGGCCTCCTCCTGATTGGCCAGAACCCCCTCGTCGGCGGGCACAACTCCAAAATGATTCAAAAAGCCCTGCCCAACCTCGAATGGATGGTGGTCCGGGAATTTTTCGAAAACGAGACGGCGTCCTACTGGTACAAATCCCCTGAAGCGATTCGGGGCGAAATCTCCCCGCAGGACATAAAAACCGAAATTTTCCTGCTTCCCGCCGCAGCTCCGGGAGAGAAGGACGGCACCTTCACGAATACACACCGGCTCGTCCAGTGGCACGACAAGGTCGTTGATCCGCCCGGGGATTGCAGATCCGACCTGTGGTTCATGTACCATCTCGGGAAAAAGCTCAAGGAACTATATTCCGGCAGCACCGACCCGAAAGACGACCCGATCAGGAACCTCCGCTGGGATTACTCTGAGACCGGTCCCAACCGCGATCCAAGTGCCGAAGAGGTCCTCAAGGAGATAAACGGATACACCTGGCCCGACCGCAAACAACTGGAGAACACGAAAGAGATAAAGAAGGACGGATCCACCGCCTGCGGCGTCTGGATCTACACGGGCGTATTCCCAAAAGACGACCACAACCAGGCCAGGTCAAGAATTCCCGACGGCCCGGACGGGCCGGGGACGCATCTTGGCTGGGCTTTTGCCTGGCCGGACAATCGCCGGATTCTCTACAACCGGGCTTCGGCCGATCCGGACGGAAAACCCTGGTCTTCGAAAAAGCGCTACATGTGGTGGAACGCATCGAAGAAAAAATGGGCAGGCTACGACGTCCCGGATTTCCCGCCGGACAAGGCCCCGGACTACGCTCCGGACTGGTCCAATAAGCCCGAAGGTATGGACGCAATCGATGGGAAATCGCCCTTCACCATGATCTCGGACGGAAAGAGTTCCCTTTTCGTTCCATCGGGGATGAAGGACGGTCCGCTGCCAACACATTATGAACCGGTCGAATCTCCGGTCAGGAACCCCCTCTACCGACAGCAGGAGAATCCGGCCGCCAAAAAATGGCCGCGCGAGGACAATGAATACCACGCTCCGGCCGATCCGAAATACCCTTACGCCCTGACCACCTACAGGCTGACCGAGCATCACTCGGGCGCAATTCCCACGCGCATGGTGCCCGCCCTGGCGGAACTCCAGCCGGAGGGCTTCGTGGAAATCCCCCCCGAACTGGCCGGGGAGAAAGGAATCTCAAACCTCGACTGGGTCGTGCTCTCGACGGTTCGCGGAGAAATCGAAGCGAAAGCGCTCGTCACGGAAAGACTTCGGCCGTTCACGATCGACGGCCGGCGCATCTACCAGATCGGCCTGCCCTGGCATTTCGGCTGGCAGGGTTACGCGACGGGCGACATAGCCAACGTGCTTTCGTCGGTAGTCGGCGATCCGAACACGACGATCCACGAGGGGAAGGCGTTCACCTGCAACCTGCGCAAAGGGCGCCTGGATGGGAGGCAGAAATCATGACTTCACCGCTTTATCCCCTACCCGTGCCGGACCGGGCACGGGAACATGCCGATTCGGTCCTGGATCGCCCGATTCCGAACGAATCCGAATTGACCGCGGGCGTAAAAATCGTTCCCGGCCGAAAATATGGGTTCTTCACGGATACGAGCCTGTGCATCGGGTGCAAGGCCTGCGAGGTCGCATGTAAGGAATGGAATGCGCTTCCCGCGGACGATATCAGGCTGAGCGGCACAAGTTATGACAATACGCGGCATCTCTCATCCACCACCTGGCGGCATGTGGCCTTCGTGGAAAAGATCAGCGGCGCGGACGGCCAACGGGCAACAGCAATGAGCCCCTTTCAGAGCAACTGGCTCATGATGAGCGACGTCTGCAAGCACTGCAAGCGGGCCGGATGCCTGGAAGCCTGCCCGACGGGCGCTCTTTTCCGAACCGAATTCGGAACAGTTGTCGTCCAGCAGGACATTTGCAACGGGTGCGCCTACTGCGTCCCTTCCTGCCCGTTCGGGGTGATCGAAATAAATTTCCACGACGGAAAAGCCCATAAATGCACTCTGTGCTATGACCGGCTCAAGGGCGGCTTCGAACCCGCCTGTGCCAAGAGCTGCCCCACCAATTCCATCCAGTTCGGTGAAGTGGAAGAACTGCTGGAGTGGGCATGCATCCGGGTGGAAAAGCTCCGGATGATCGGGGTCCCTTCGGCCTGCCTCTACGGGGCTCCCGGCACCTCCGGCACAACGGGCGGTATCGAGCAACTCTATTGCTTTTTCCTGCTGCTCGACCGGCCGGAAGTATACAACCTGCCGGTTGCCCCGAAGCTCCCCTCCAAACGCATGAAGAAAAGTCTCAACGCCGGGTTGATAACCGCGGCGGGATTGGGACTGGCCGCTGCTGCCCTGATTGCGGCGGGAAAATCGGAGAGATAAGATGCGACAGGACATGCCGGAAGCCCACAGCAACATACATCCTTATCCGCCCCCTGAACTGCTGCCCATGGCGGAGATTCCCGAAGGCCGCCCGGAGTTGCCCGAACGGGAAAAGCCGGTGGAGACCCGGATATATCGGGGTGAGACCTACTACGATATTCCACCGATAAAGCACAGCCACTATGAATGGAAAACGGCCACGGCTTTCCTCTTCAACGGCATAGGTGGAGGGTCCCAGATCCTTGCGACAGCGATCGATCTCCTGGGGAGCGAGCAGGACAGAAAGCTCGTCCGCGCGGGAAGATATCTTGCCGTAGCAGGCGGATCTCTCAGCACGATAACTCTGATAAGCTCTCTTCACAAATGGCAGCGGTTTTACAACATGCTGCGCATATTCAAGAAGACCTCGCCCATGTCTGTCGGGATCTGGGCTATCACTCCATTTACCATGTTGAGCGCGCTCGCCGCGGCGGGACAGATTGCGGAAGACTTTGGATATGAGAAAGCGGGACGCAGGATAGCCCGCCTTTTCGGAATACCGGCATCGGTGCTCGGTGGGTATGTCATCTCTTACATGGGAACCGAACTGGAGGAGACCAACATGCCCATCTGGGCATGCACCCACCCGCTGATGGCGCCGCTCTATGCGGCATCAGGGATGGCGAACTCGGCGGTCGCGCTCCTGGCGGCGTCCAAAGCGACGGGTGCTTCCGGGGAGACTCAGCGAGGCCTCGACAAATTCGCCCTGCTCGCCTGCGGCGCGGAAACGGCCCTCAGTACGGTAGTCGAGAGGCGATGGAGCGGCCAGCCGGAAGCGGGAGCATTCAAGGAATATCCTTATGCATTGATTTACCACTTTGGTTTCGTGGGGCTCGGCCAGATCGTGCCGCTCCTGCTCCGCCTTGTTGGAAAAAGGGCAGACGGCCGATCCTCAACGACATCCATCTTGACCGCGGCGGCCAAGCTAGGAGGCGGTTGGCTCATGCAGATGACCGTCATCTACGCAGGCAGGGAGTCCGGGCGAAGGGCGCGCGATTACTTCGAATTCACGAGTCCTCATAAACTGGATGGCGGAAAGATGGCCCGTAGGGTGACACACATCGGAGAAGGGGGCGAGAGGCAAGTCCGGGAGAGCGCAATTCAGAAGCAAGGCAACGGCAGGTTCGGGAAATCATCGACCTCGCTGATCTTCGGGCTGGGACTGCTCTCCCTGGGTGCCGGCATGTACTCGATGTCCCACAGGAAACGGGAGGAGACCCGATGAAAGAGCAAGCTGCAGGAGGCGGGCACTTTTGTGGAGGGAGATCACCGGACGCTCTTTACCGGGAAGCTGTGGAGTACCTCCAGGAAGCTTTCAGTCTCCCGCCGGACAAACTGGAGAGGGAAGTCGATGAAGCCGAACGCCGTGTCGCCAAGCTGCGCGACTGCCTGATCGAAAGGCTCAGGGCAGATCTTGAATCGGGCGCGGAGTCGCGTTGGCGCAAGCCTCTTGACGGGGCCAATGTGGCGTTGAGTCTCATCGCTTCGGCGGAATACCCGGCAACGGGTATTCACAAGAGCTACATGGAACAGGCCGAGAAGGTCCTTCGCGAGATGGAGCAGGACCTGAAGCGGATGGAATAAGAAGCGGGAGCTTCCCAAAACGGGGTTCCCAAGGAGGAACCTTGGGAACCAGCGAACCAGCGACAGCCAGCGACAACTGTGGAGGAATCGGGAGCCCGGTAGGGTGGGCACAAAGCTTCTCCGTGCCCACCGTCCGCCCTTCGGGGGACAACGATACGGGGTGGCCCGGATTGGTATCCGGGCGCGAAGCGCAAGAGGACAACGGTGGGCAACGCTTCGCTTTTGCCCACCCTACGAATCCGGCGGAATATAACCAGTCAAATGGGACTAATTTATCGACGACAAGGAATCACAATATCAATAACCAGGAGCCGCCGATGCAAAACGAAAAATCTGTGGGTGCGCTGTTCACCAGTCTTTCGCGCGATGTTCTCAGCCTGATGCGCCAGGAAATCGAACTTGCAAAGGTCGAGATGGCCATAAAAGCCGAGAAGGCCGCCAGGCATTCCCTCCTCATCGCATTTGGCGGCGGATTTGCCTTTGCGGCGCTCCTGATATTCCTCATCGGGGTGACCACGGCGCTTTCTGAGCATTTCTCAATTTTAATCTCCTCAATTATTGTCGCCATCTTTGTTGGGAATACCGGCCTCATATTCATCGCGATCGGATATTTCAAGCTCCGACGCGATGATTTCATGCCGCACAAAACCGTTGAGGTTATCCGGGAGGAAGGGGAATGGGTCAAGGAAGAAGCAGCAGCATAAACCAGGACAGGGACGAGGCTTTCACCCGGCAGTTCGACCCGGATTCTCCCCCACAGGGGAACGGCGATGAGCGATTGGAACGGCTCGAAGCCGGAATCCGAAGAACCGAAGCGCAGATCGAGAAAAGCCTCGAAAAACTGGACGAAATGTTCACCTTCGAGTCGCTCTCGCAGGCCGCGGTTGCCAAAGGGAAAGAGCTGATGGAAAACAAGCTCCGGCCTTATATGACGGAAATGGGGGAGTCTATGAAAGAGGTCATCGAAAAATCAATGGAAACAATCAAACGCAATCCTGTTCCGGTCATGCTGATGGGAGTGGGAGCGGGGCTGGTTCTCCTGAGTGTATTTGGCAGCAGAAAACCCGGTCAAAAGCTCGCACCCGAACAGTCGGTTGAAGACGGTCAGGGTGAACAACTCGAATTTGAGGGTTCGGCAGAGAAGGAATCCGGCTCCGATATGCGCAATGCCATCCCCCTCGGTCTCTCGGCGTTGGTCGTAGGTGCGGTGATCAGCGGGATGGTCCCCGGACTCGACTTCGAAAGCCCCAGACTGAGAGAATGGAAGTCCGAGCTTCTGGAAAAGGCGGGCCAGGCAGGCCAGGAGATCCTCAGGAGCACTGAGAAAATGTTGAGAGAGAAATTCCAGCCCGAAACCGCTGAAGAGCAGGAACCGGTCCAACGCTCCACGTTATAAGCATCAGCCGGTTTTAACATCGGAGAAGATATGAGCATATTCATCCCGTTGTGGATCGCCGGGGCGGCCGTTTACGTAATCTTCGCGGTCAGGGTCTCCCTGGAAGAACTTGTAGCCGCCGGCCTGGCCGGGTTTTGCGTCGCCATGGCGCTCAGACGGGTGAAAGGTCAGATCACGCCCCGATACAGGTACAGGGCTGCCTGGATCCGGATCCTGTTGAAAAGAGTTCCAATCAAAGCGCTGAAGGATTGCCTGACTGTGCTCAAGGTTGCGCTCCGAGGTGTTTTTTTGCGTGAGATCATTGAAGGAGACCTTGTCTCGATTCCCTTCAATACCGGAGGCGAGGACCCGGAATCCAGGGCCAGGCGCGCCCTCGTGGTTTCAGGCGTTTGTTTCTCACCCAATTCCGTCGCCGTAATGATCGACCGCGAGAAGGGTTTCCTCCTCGTTCACCAGCTCGAAAAGATCGGCCCTTTTCCCGACGATAAGGACTGGCCCCTGTGAACATGTGGCTCCTTGCGGCATTTTTCCTGCTTCTTGGAATGATCCCCTGCGGGATCGTGATTGTCAGCGCAACCGTAATGGCCCGCCTCGTGGCGCTCGAAATGGCGGGAGTGATCGCGGTCCTTGCCCTGATGCTGCTGGCAGAAGGGTTCGGACAGCCGTCGTTCATGGACCTGGCACTTGCACTGGGCCTCCTTTCCTTTCCCGGCAGCCTCGCCTTCTGCCATTTCCTGGAGAGCCGATTATGACCTGGAAAGAAATAGTTGTTCCCGCGCTCCTTGCTATCGGCATCATAATCGAACTGCTCAGCTGCCTGGGGCTCATGGTTGCGAGAAATCCCCTGGCGCGCCTCCATTTTCTCGGACCTGCGACAATCCTTGGGCCGGTTTTTTTCGGGGCGGCGTTGGTTGTCCAGGAAGGAATTTCCCAGACCGGCCTCAAAGCGATTCTGATCGTCATCACCTTTATGATTACGAGCCCCCTGCTGACCCACGCAACGGCGAGAGCTTTATACTGCCATACCCGTGGTGAGCCGGACTCGGGTGATGCCGCAGGCGGAAAGCAGGATTCATGATCCCTCTTCAGCTTCTCATGTTCACACTTGTAGCGGTTTTCGGAACTGCCGTGGCCTTAACTCGCGATCCGACAAAACAGGCGGTTGTGCTCGGCTTTTACGGACTGCTCCAGGCCATTCTCTTCCTGGTCCTGCATGCCCCCGATGTGGCCTTTTCCGTCCTGGTCGTAGGTGGCGCGGCCGTTCCGCTGATGCTGCTCGTGACCATCAGCAAGATACGAGAGAGGTCCAAATGAGCCGCAAAACCAGGCTTATCCTCTTCATTATTTCGGCCGCAGGACTCCTCGCCGTTATGTTCCTGGGACTCGGCGGGCTGCCGGGCTTCGGGCGCTATCCCGGCCCGTACGGCGACCTCATCAGCGCCCGGGTGGTCCAGGAAAGGCACGTAACAAACGCTCCGACCGCCATCAACTTCGATTATCGCGGCTTGGATACGCTCGGCGAGGAATTCATCCTGTTTGCCAGTGTCGCTGCGATACTCCTTCTGCTCAGAACCGACCGCGAAGTTTCGGATTCCCGTCCCGAACCACGCGCCGCCGACCGGCCGACTCTCCAGGTTGATGACGCACTCAGCTGGTTCGGTTTCCACATTGCCTGGGTAACGGGCATTTTCGGCGTCTATGTCATTTTGCACGGACAGCTTACCCCGGGGGGAGGATTCCACGGCGGTGTCATAATCGGCTCCGCCGCCCTTCTGCTTTTTCTTACAAACGGGGCACGCGCTTTTCATACCGCACACTCCAAAGAGCAACTCGACGGCCTGGATGCAATTGGCGCCGGGGCATACGCACTGATCGGCATCGCGATTGCCCTGACTGGAGCACCTTTTCTCAAAAATATTCTTCCGCTGGGTAAAGTGGGAGAACTCACGTCGGGCGGCACCATCCCACTGATCAATTTCGGAGTCGGAGTAGAGGTGTTCGCAGCCTTTGCACTTCTGTTTTCCGAATTCATAAAAGAGATGCGCAACCCGGAGGGGGATCTGAAGTGACTTATATCCCTTATATTGTGTCGGCATGGCTCTTCCTGGTCGGACTATACGGGATCGTAACGAGCCGAAACCTCATCCACCTGGTTGCATGCCTCTCGCTGGCACAGTCTTCCACCTATATCCTTATTCTTTCGGTCGGATTCCGCACCGGGGCAGTTGCCCCGATATTCGCCGATACCCCTGTGGGCACCCCAACGGTCGATCCCATTACACATGCGCTGACCCTCACCGATGTGGTCGTCAGCGCAACTATTACGGCGTTGCTCCTCGTTCTGACCGTTCAGTTGCACAGGCGAAACGGGACGATCGATCCAAACGAACTGGCACCCTTCCGGGAATAAATGAACCCTTTTCCACCCTTCCCTTTTGCAATCCCATTGCTCGTCGCCGCTTTCCTGCTGGGAACTTCAGGTCGGCTTTCCCGCCGAACCGCCGACTTGATCGGCATTGCGACAATGACCGCAGTTGCCGGGATCTGCGCAGTGATGCTCGCTCAGAGTCTGGACCGCTCAATTGTCTACTGGGCGGGAGGGTGGCTGCCGCATAACGGGATCGCCCTGGGGATAGCCCTCTTCGTGGATCCGCCCGCCGCCGCGCTTTCGCTGCTGACGGCAATTCTCACGACAGCCTCCTTCGTTTTTTCCTGGCGTTACTTCGAATCTGTCGGGGTCCTGTTTCATTCACTCATGCTCATCTTTTCCGGAGCTATGATCGGTTTTTGCCTCAGCAGCGACCTCTTCACAATCTTCGTCTTCTTCGAGCTGATGAGCGCAACCGCTTACGGCCTGACCGCGTACAAGATCGAAAACTCTCCCCTGGCCGGGTCCCTCAATTTCGCGGTCACAAACAGCGTTGGAGCGTTTCTGATCCTCATCGGCATCAGCATGCTCTACGGCAGAACCGGCGCTCTCAATCTTGCCCAGGTCGGGAAGAGCTTGAACGAGATCGGACCGGATTTCCTGGTCGTGTCTTCCTTTGTCCTCATCACATCGGGGTTTCTCATCAAGGCGGCAATAGTCCCGTTTCACTTCTGGCTGGCCGATGCTCACGCGGTCGCACCGACTCCCGTATCGGTCCTGTTCTCCGGCGTGATGATCGCGCTGGGTCTTTACGGAGCCTCACGGGTATTTTGGACGGTTTTCTCGGGGGCCTTCGCCGCACACGGGGCAGAAGTTCGCGCGATACTGTCCGGAATGGGAGCCTTCACCGCCGTTTTCGGCGCGTTGATGTGCTTCATCCAGCGCCATCTCAAAAGGCTGCTTGCATTTTCCTCGATCAGTCATATGGGCGTGGTACTGCTGGGAACGGTAATGCTGAATCCGGAAGGGACTTCCGGCGCATGGATCTATGCTGCAGCTCACGGATTGATCAAGGGAGCCCTGTTCATTTGCACGGGCATTCTGCTCAATGCGCGGTCGAGCGTGGATGAGATGGAGTTGCGGGGAAGAGGGAAACCCTATGCCATGACGGGGATACTTTTCGCAGCCGGAGGATTGGCTCTTGCCGGACTGCCTCCTTTCGGCACCTTCCTGGGCAAGGCAATAATCGAAAGATCGGCAGAGAGCCTCGGCTTTTCGTGGGTCGGCGCGGTTCTTCTCTTTTCGTCGATGTTCACAGGCGGTTCGGTTCTGAGAGCAGCCGGACGGATTTTCCTCGGCTGGGGACCAGGAAGACCGGCGGTATTGAAATCCCCCACCGAACGCGAAACGCGGGAGACCCAGGGAGAGCGGGGACGGGCACCGTGGGCAATGGTCGCGCCTGCATTGGGACTTCTCATCCTGGCTGCAGCATTGGGTCCCGTTCCAAACCTGGTCCAGCGTACCCAGGCAGCCGCCCGGCACTATCAGAACCAGCCCGGCTTCATCGATGCCGTGCTGGGGGGTATCGAGCAGGTACAGAGTGTTGACGTTGAAGTCTCGTCTACCGAACGAAGGTTTTTCAAACTGATGATTCCAGGTGCAACTTCGGCGCTTGGAGCGATACTGCTCGCTTTGTGGGCGCTTTTCCCGCTCGGGGCGGGAAAAGCGCTCTTTCAGTATGCCTCCGATTCCATAGTCTTTCTCCGAAAACTTCATAGCGGCCATGTGGGCGACTATGTCGCCTGGCTAATGTTCGGAGTCGCCGGATTCGGCCTGACCTGCGTTTTTCTGATCCGATAGAGATGATCCGGCATTTCACCCTTCTGCAGCTTCAGGCACCCCTCGCCGTTCCGGTAGTGCTTTTAAGCCGGGATCGAGCCCTGCCGCCGGGTATCAAAGCCCCAGTTTGAACGAGAACGAGAAGCGCGGCAGTTGGAAGGGTAAAACAACAGCATCGAGCTTTACCGTGCAAGCCTTCTCGGATCAGGCCCCACCGGGATGGCTGGATGCTGGCCATGCCCGCCTGTTCCATTCCAGGCGCCTATTTTTCAGCCTGTTGCCTGAATCAAAATAGTTTTTGTGAATTCTCTAAATTACTATAGTACTTTAGGCATATAATCATGAACGGAGTTCCAGAGGACGGGTGGAGCAGTCAACAGGCCTGTTACTTTGCAGAGAACCGCAATCTTTATAAGAGTATCACCTGCATGGACCAGGATTCGAAAATATTGGTCTTCATTACGAAGAGCGACTCGAAATGCGATGAGTGCGGCGAACCCATCGCAACCTTCGTCACCCTTCGGAAGGACAAGGGTGCGCTCTGCATGTCCTGCGCCGACCTGGACCACCTGATCTTCCTTCCTTCGGGCAATACCGCCCTCACCCGCAGGGCATCGAAATATTCCACTCTCGCGCCGGTTGTATTGAAGTGGAGCCGTGCGAGAAAACGTTACGAGCGACAGGGCCTTCTGGTGGAAGAAGCAGCTTTGGAAAAAGCCGAGAAGGAATGTCTTGCGGACGATGAATCCAGGGCAAGGCAGCGGGAGCGGGCCTCAATCAAGCGAGCGGCTTTGGACCGCGAATATGTCGAAGCTTTTGGAAAACGCATTCGGGAGCTTTTCCCAGGCTGTCCCGAGGGGACGGAAACGGAGATCGCCGAACATGCATGCCTCAAGTACAGCGGCCGGGTAGGCAGGTCGGCGGCGGCCAAAGGCTTTGACGAGGAGGCGGTGAATCTTGCCGTAGCCGCGCATATACGGCACGCGGAAACGGGCTACGACAAACTCCTGGCGCAAGGACACGAAAGGTTTGAAGCCCGCGAAATGGTGCACGAAACCATCCAACGCGTCCTGGAGAAATGGAGAACCGCAGGGATGAAGAAATCCCCGGCAAAGAGGCAACGACCGTCCAAATAGTCGCGGCTCTCAGTCGCTTTTTTGCCGAAGTCGCCTTTTCCTTCGCTGTAATTTTTGCTTTTGGTAATTGTCTTGCACTTCGGGATCGGAAACGTTGCCGAAGATTTTGTTCTCTTCTGCCGTTCTCTCTAAACCATCGAGGCCACGAGTGCCGACAATGTGGACCACCAACAAATCAGTTTCAACGGCTTTTCGGATGAAAGACTTAAGGTAGGTATCAAGGAGTCCCCTCCCCGGTTTTTCAATCTCTTTCGTGAGTGCGGTCAGATATTCGGTTTTGCGTGTTGCGGCCCAATCGACGCTTATTCCGCTACGTTGCGCCAGTTCGGTATGTACCACCATAATGGTGCGTCCATTGCCATCCAGGAAAGGATGGGCGTAGGCCAGGTAGCCCATCACTTCACCTGGTTTTTCCGCCATGATTGATTTGTCTGATCCAATCTTTAGGGCATACTCAACGGCCGATCCGGCGTCTTGCGGGTGAGCAAAAAGCACATTGCCTTTGCTCACTGCAATTTCCGGCGCTATCTGCGCTCGATCCTGCCCTGCCCAAGGGTAAATGTCCCCGAAAAGCAGCTTATGCGTGTGCAAAACGTCCCGGTAGGACAACTTTTTAATCGAGCCTAGATACTTGAACGCCCCAGGAATTCCCGCAACAAACGAACTATGTTCCAGACGCTTTATTATGGAGAGGTCTTTTTCACCGAATAAATTCCGAAGATACCCTCGTGTTTCGAAATCATTAAAGGGATCGAATGTCATAGCTTGGCTTCACGCAGGTAATTTGCCTGAAGCCTCAAAGCTTCGGGACGGCTAAGATGTCCTGTCCTCTGAAGCTCTATCAAAAGCAATTCTATATCATCAAGCCTGACGTCATCATCTGCCAGGCGCGTGACGTTTTCCGCCCAAACATCATTTGCAGTTCGTGTGTAGGTAATTCCGTATTTTTCAGCCAGATTGAGAATGGTTGCAGCAGCGTCTTTTTGTTGCGGCGCCGTGCCCTTCCCTACACGTTGAAAGCTCAAATTGATGCCGTTATAACCGATCTTGCGGCGAACACGCCTCCGAACTCCCACGACACGGCCGGTTGGAACCTGAGTGGTCCGTCCGGCATTATAATCGCGCTCCATACGGCCTTGCACGACCTCAACCCCGACACGTTGCAGGGCTTCCTTGAGCGTCGTTAGCCCTTTAGGCGGTACATAATTGTCACTGAACGGTGATTTTACGGCCCTGGTGTATAACCCATGGCTGACCTTAAGAAGCCGTCCCTCGCGGACCAGGGCGCGAAGAATGCGGCCTACCTGGTCGTAACCGCCAAGGTCCTTGAAGTCTGAACGCAAAAAAACATCACCGCGTTTGCGCTCGATACGATTTATCATGCGGGTTTGAAGCGTTTCCGTTTTCATGTCATTTCCTCTATGTCAGAATACGACATCTAAATCCACTTTTCAATAGAATGATCAACAGACTAATCGGCATGACTTAGTGCAATGGCCATAGAAACAAAACCAAAGGGCTCAGCCCTCGCGCGCAGCAAGAGAGCTTCCAACCCCAAAAAGACAAAGGAAGTTGACGCCAATGAGGCAGACCTTGGGAACCAGCGGGGGGGATAATCTTGCCCAACACCCCTATTTTCTCTGTTGTGGGGTCTGCCGGGGCACATCAAAAATCAATTGACACCCATCCTATATTTGGTTATTTTGCCAAAAAGGAAAAATTATGGGCGAAAAAGACTATTACCTCGAAATGCGCGCCAAGATATTCAAGGCGCTCGGACATCCAAGCAGGCTCAAAATGATTGAAAGCCTGTTCGGCGGAGAACGGTGCGTGTGCGAACTTCAGGCACTTGTCGGGTCCGATATCTCTACGGTTTCCAAGCACTTGAACATCCTCAAGGAAGCCGGGATCCTGCAGGATGAGCGCAGAGGCACCAATATCTACTACTCCTTACGGATGAAATGCGTAGCCAACTTTCTCAATTGCGTCGAGGAT
This sequence comes from Pseudomonadota bacterium, assembly GCA_023416335.1. The sequence goes on from JAEZHY010000290.1 coordinate 25,415, forward strand.
TTCGTCGGCAAGAGGCTGGAGGAACAGATCCTCACTCTCAGCCAGGTAAAGGAATCCTCGGCAAAATGATTTTTTTGCGGCTTAAATTTTCGTATTTTGCCAAACAGTCAACATCAACTTCACCGCAGATACGGGATTAGTCGAGGCCAATTCTCTCAGAGGAAAGATGTCATGGAGCCTGTTCAACTTAAAACTGTCGAGGAACTCACGTGCTGCTGTTCGTCAGGAACTACCGGGGCAACTCAGGCAACCGTGCCCGGGCACAGGCCTTTTTCCGCGAAAAAGATCTCACTGGGCATCGGGGCGATTGCGGTATGGGCGCTCATTTACAGCCAACTCGAGTGGTTTGCCAATTATGTTACATTCAGAGTCTTCGGCTTTGCCGAAGACTCTCATCTCGGCGGGTCCATCGCCTTCTTTCTCTACGATACTCCGAAGGTCCTGCTTCTTCTTACGCTCGTCGTGTTTGCGATCGGAATCGTCCGGTCCTTCTTCACACCGGAGCGGACGCGGAAGATCCTCATGGGCAGACGAGAATCGATCGGGAATGTGCTGGCGGCACTCCTCGGGATAGTCACTCCATTTTGTACCTGCTCTGCCGTGCCGCTCTTCCTGGGGTTCGTTTCTGCGGGAGTACCTCTGGGAGTGACCTTCTCGTTTCTCGTCTCGGCGCCGATGATCAACGAAATCGCCCTTGTTCTTCTCTATGGGCTTTTCGGATGGAAAGTCGCAGCCCTGTATCTCTCGACAGGACTCCTCATCGCCATGATATCGGGTTGGACCATCGGGAAGCTGAAAATGGAGGACCACCTCGAAGATTGGGTACGCGAGCTTCGGGCCGTGGAAAACGGCTACGAAGAACCCGACAGGAACTGGGCCGATCGCATTGAATACGGGCTTGATGCCGTGCGGGATATCGTCGGGAAGGTCTGGAAGTACGTCATCCTTGGAATTGCAGTAGGCGCCGCGATCCACGGGTATGTCCCTGAAGGGACCATGGCCTCCATAATGGGCAAGAACTCCTGGTGGGCGGTCCCCGCATCGGTGCTGATAGGTATTCCGATGTATTCGAATGCCGCCGGAATCATACCCATAGTCCAGGCTTTGCTTGAAAAAGGCGCCGCCCTGGGAACCGTGCTCGCTTTCATGATGGCGGTGATCGCGCTCTCACTGCCGGAAGCCGTCATCCTGCGCAAAGTATTGAAGCCCACTCTCATCGCGACCTTCTTCGGCGTTGTGGGGCTGGGAATCCTGATAGTCGGCTACCTGTTCAACATTTTGATTTAATCGGAGTTTGTCATGCATATCAAAGTAATCGGCCCGGGATGCAAGAAATGCCATGAAACCGAAAAACTTGTGAGAGAGGTGGTTCGGGATACCGGTTCCGACGCCACGATCGAGTACATCAACGACATTGCCGAGATGGCCAAGCTCGGTATTTTTACGACCCCGGCGGTAATTATCGACGGGCAGGTCAAATCGGTTGGGAAGGTCCCTTCGAAATCGGATGTAAAAGTCTGGGTAGGCAAGTAATCTTTTGGGGGCTGACCGGAAGACATGCCCGATCGGGAAGCTCCCGAAATAACCTGGAGCAGTTCCAGTTCGAACGACCGAGGAACAATATGGGAAACATCGAGAAATTAAAGATACTTTTCCTTTGCACCGGCAATTCCTGCCGGAGCCAGATGGCTGAGGGGTGGACTCGCCTTCTGAAGGCCGATCGGATAGAACCGTATTCCGCCGGTCTAAACCCGAAGGGAGTAGATCCCAGGGCAATTCGGGCAATGGCCGAAGCCGGAATCGACATCTCCGGCCAGGGCTCAAAAAGCATCGATGCACTGGGCGACCTTGAATTCGATTACGTGATCACCCTGTGCGACAATGCTCATGAATCGTGTCCGTTCTTTCCCGCCGGGACCAGGGTGGCACACGTCGCATTCGAAGATCCCCCGAGACTTTCCGCGAATGCGCGGACCGAGGAAGAGGCGATGTCCCACTACCGGCGGGTGAGGGATGAGATAAGAAAATTCGTGGAAACGCTTCCGAATTCTTTAGAAGGAACCGGCAATGACGGCTGAATCGGTTTCCAAACGACTTTCGTTTCTGGATCGCTTTCTCACGCTCTGGATCTTCCTTGCGATGTTTGTCGGCGTTGGCGGAGGTTATGTCTACCCGGACATTAGGAACGTCATCAACTACTTTCAGGTCGGGACGACCAATATACCCATCGCGATCGGTTTGATCCTGATGATGTACCCTCCCCTGGCCAAGGTAAAATACGAGCAACTCGGGCAAGTCTTCCGAAACTTCAGGGTCCTCGGGTTGTCGCTTGTCCAGAACTGGATCATCGGCCCTGTCCTCATGTTCGTGCTGGCCATCACGTTCTTGTCGGGTCACCATGAGTACATGGTCGGGCTGATCTTGATCGGCCTGGCACGATGCATCGCCATGGTAATCGTGTGGAACGACCTGGCTGCAGGAGACCGTGAATACTGCGCGGGGCTCGTCGCCTTCAATTCGATCTTCCAGGTCCTCTTCTTTTCGGTCTACGCCTACGTTCTCATTACCGTCGTGCCGCGTTGGCTGGGGCTTACCGGCGCCGTAGTCGATATTTCGATGCGGCAGATCGCGGAAAGTGTTTTCATCTATCTCGGCATCCCGTTCATCGGAGGCATGATATCCAGGTTTGTCGGACTGAAAACCAAAGGCAGGCAGTGGTACGAGGAGAAATTCATCCCTCGGATCAGCCCCATAACCCTTATCGCCCTGCTTTTCACCATCCTGGTGATGTTCTCCCTCAAAGGGGAATACATCGTGCAGCTTCCTTTCGATGTCATCCGGGTGGCGATCCCGCTTTGCGTTTACTTTGCGATCATGTTCTTCGTGTCCTTCTTCCTGTCGATGAAAGTCGGGGCCACCTACGAGCAGTCCACGACCCTGAGTTTTACGGCCGCCTCGAACAATTTCGAACTGGCGATTGCCGTGGCAGTAGCGGTCTTCGGCATTAATTCGGGACAGGCATTCGCGGCGGTCATCGGCCCGCTGGTGGAGGTCCCTGCTTTGATTGCGCTGGTTAACGTCGCACTTTGGTTCAAGCGAAAATATTTCCCCTATACGATCCAGACTCCGACCGGAGTCTGCCATGTGACCTGCAGGATGTAGTTCGGAGGAGATTTCAGGTGAAAAGATTTGGTTTGCTCGTTGGTATTGTTGCTCTCATTGTCGGTTTCAGCTTTTCTCTTTCAGCAGGCCAGTCGTCGGAAATCCCCGAAGTCCCGGCAAAAGACATGGTCACCATGGTGGATATAGGAGCAAAAAAATGTATCCCCTGCAAAATGATGGCGCCCATCATAGAATCGCTCGAAAAAGAATACAGTGGAAGGGCGGCCATCATTTTCATCGATGTCTGGGAACACCGGGAACAGGGTCAGAAGTTTGGAATCCGTTCGATACCGACCCAGATATTCTATGACAAGAACGGGAAAGAAGTTTTCCGTCATGAGGGTTTTCTCAGCAAAGATTTAATTGTGGCTAAACTGGAAGAACTGGGCGTCAAATCGGAGAAACCAAAAGAGTCAAAAGACTCCGACAGGTAACCGGGAGCGGGGCATTGGAACAGATTCTCTTGATGGTCAATGACTGGATGATGACCGGAACCGCGATTGCCGCACTCGGCTGCTTCCTGTGGGGTATGATCAGCGTGGCCCTGAGCCCGTGCCATATGGCTTCCATTCCTCTCATCGTTTCCTATGTCGCCGGGCAGGACAGGGCATTGGACGCCAAACAGGCAGCATGCTATGCGGGGGTTTTCACCGTCGGATTGTTCATAACAATCGCAGCTGTCGGCATTATTTGTTCCTTTCTCGGCAGAATGCTCGGAGAGATCGGTCCCTACTGGACCATCCTGGTTGGAGCGATCCTCATATGGGTCGCTCTCGACATGATGGGAATCTCGGTTTGTTCTATGTCCGGCAGCCTGATGGCACGCATCAAAATAAAAGGTCTATTGGGCGCGTTCATTCTCGGACTGGCTTACGGGGTCCTGTCCGGCTCATGCACTTTCGGTTTCATCGCTCCGATCCTTGCGATCATAACAATTCAGCAAAAGATCCTGGTAGGGACCCTCTACATAGTTCTCTTTGGAATCGGGCATTGTATTCCCATTGCCGTGGCAGGAAGTTCCACCGCGAAGGTGCGAAAATTGCTCGACAGCAGTTCCTTCCATGAAGGGAGCCGATGGTTCAGAAAGTGCGCCGGCGCTGCGATCGGCGTACTTGGATTGTACTTTGTCGTCCGGCCCTTCATTGGAATCTCTTGAGACGCAATCGCCGGAGAGGACGATTAGATCCCGAGCATTCTGTGGCATGTTCGGCAGGGCACGGGGGGATCGGACAGGATTATCTCCCGTGCCCTGCTCACCCGGTCCGTGTCCGGATCTACCAGGGCGCCAGGGGAAAAGCATTTTTCTAATTGCCGCCTCCTCGTTTCGAGAGATCTTCTGAATTCGGCATAGGGCTCCGACCTCCATATACTCTCCAGGGTTTCTGAAAAGATGTTCCCGAACGAGAGTTTTTCTACGGCCACTTCCTTTCCGCAATAGAACTTCCGGACCGGCGACGGTATGGGCGGATAGAGATAGACACAGGGAGAGACCTCGCCGTCGACGGAAATAAAGAGGTTACGCATCGGGTTTTCCGCGCAGACAGCATGGATCCGGGGTGCCGCGCAGGGAGTTCTCAGTTCGATTTTCGATTTCTCGGCCCTGATTTTGGCCTCCTTCAGAATCTGTTCATACGCCTCATTGCCGCCGCACGAGAAAACCTTCTGCTCATTTTGCCTGTTGCTGCTCACCTGGGCCGGATTGATCAATACGACCGTTCCGATTCCAACTGTTTTAGCCAAATCAAGAAGTTGGGAAATCTCCGCGATGTTATCCTCGAGCACGAGGTAGACAATGTGCAGTGCCGGCCGCTCGCGGCCTTTGTCGGCCTTGATCCTGTTGAACTCTCCGATTGCCCGGAGCACGTCTGGCAGGTGCGAGTTTATGCGTATGGAATCGTGCGTTTCGGGTATCGCGCCGGCGAGTGAGAAGCCAATGAAATCCAGTCCTCCTTCTATGAGATCGCTGATATATTCCCTGTTCAGGCCCCACCCGCTCGTGACGAACCCGGGATGCGATCCGGCGGCCTTAACTATTCTTACCGCCTCAATGAGATCTTTGTAGAGAAGGGGCTCCCCCCAACCCTCGAGCACCAGGTTTTCCACTTTCCTGAAATAAGGCGAGAGCCTCCTGAAATCATCGATCGGCATGTCGGCGGAATGCCATTCAGCGGCAGTATCCCTGATGCACATTCGGCATTTCAGCGGGCATCTCGTTGTCAGCTCGATCTGCCAGGCGAAGAAAGAGAGCCTTGGCTCTTTACTGAACAGCCTTGCCCAAATCCTGTACTCATCATCCAACACCAACCTTTGAAATCACTGCCGCTTTGCTACAATAAACAGTCTGACGCCGTTTCCGGGAGCGAAAGACCCAGGCCTTGCCCTTACTCCGGGAACTCCCGATGCGAATGTCAGCGTGCCCGCGTCCGCTTTGTAGATCATGAACGCGGTTTTTCCAACGTGAACCGGATCGCTTGATTCCTTTATATAAAGGTTGAGGAGCTTGGGGTCCCGTTCGCTGTCGGCAAGATATCTTCCACTGTACTCCTCATCGGGCCCTTTGAGTTCGAACCTGCCGGAATAGGTGAAGGTTATCGACCACTGTCCGGGAAGATCCGCCTCGGAACCTGTCCAGGTTCCGTTGAGTTCGACCTGGGCTTTATCGATGCCCGTTGAAGTCTCCCAGGCCGATTCATCGCAACCCCACATGACTACCTTGTCCTTGCGGTTCGAGTCGTCGGATTCCTGATATGTCTTCGGAGAGGAGTCGACAGCCTCGTTATATTCCACAGAAAGGCCGGTGTCTCCGCGATCTGCAGCGGAAGCCGCACCGGCGGCGCTCAACGAAAGAAGATACACTGCAAGGATCGAGCAAATCACCAATCTTTTCATGTGAGCATCCCATCCATCATTGCTTCCTGACGACAATCAGTTTGACATTGCTCTCCGAGGAGAAAGACCCGGGCCTGTTTTTTGCTCCCGGTTCACTCGATGCGCACGTAAGTATGGTGGGATCAACCTTGTAAATCATGAGAAGCGTCTGCCCGACAAGTGCAGAATTGCCCGCTTCTTTTATGTAGAGATTGAGAATCTTGGGATCTTTCCTGGCATCGCAGACATATCTTCCTTCATACCACACACCATTGGGCTCTTTGATTTCAAACCGGCCGGAGTAGGTGAAAGTAATCGACAGCTCCCCGGCACGGCTCTTATCATGTCCGACCCAGGTTCCCGCCAGTTCCGTCTGGCCTGCTGTAAAGCCCTCAGTCTCCCAGGCCGAGCCGTCACATCCGATTATGGTTACCTTGTTCCCATCCCGACCCTTACTTCCTTCTTCGACGATATTCTCGGGATCGTATTCGATCTCAGGCGCGGCGGCAATTAGCAGCCCAGGCTCCATCGCGCTGCCTTTGAAGTGGCCCTGCGAGATTGTACCCCATGTTTGTGAACCCATGACCGACTGGAAAGCAATGCACGAAAGGACGGATGGTGCTGCGAGGATCAGAAAGAGAATCAACGTGCGCTTCATGTCCGACAACTCCGTTGTAGTTCAGGGCAACCGAGCCATTTGCCCGAGGTAAACCCACCCGATTCTGAGTACAAGTCCGCCTGCAAGCACCAGGTACGCGCCCAGCCTCATTCTCGGAATGGATGCTCCTGAAATTTCTCCTCTTTTCTCATTCACCTGCAGAAAACTCAGCACAAGTGCCAAAGGAACGCAAATCCCAACGAGCACGAAAGATATCATGAAGTAGTTCGTAAAGGAGAGAAACGGCAACATTGCTTCGCGCTTTGCCGGGGAAGAAGTGAGCTGTCCGACATAGTATAACGGAATGGCGGCGATTTCCGCTCCGATCATCCATGCGAGCGCCCTGGCAAAGAATAGCCGGGTTGGCTTATCGCGAGATAAGATCAGAAAGAGAGCCGCTCCCGTCGTCATCGAGGAAAGAAGAAACAGAAGCGGCGCCGCGGTCGAATCCCAGAGAGGACGGACCGGAAACAGTAGCGACACCCCCGTATAGAGGCCGATCAGGATCCCAAGGATGCAGCAGATTCCGGCAAGGATCCGGCTAAGAGCCGAAAGCCTGAGGGAAAGACCCTTCAATCGATTGAATTTATATCTTTCCCGCACATCTTCGGTCATTAGCGACAAAGCAAAAAAAATGGCGGAAATGAAAGTGAGCCACAGGCCCCACCCGCCCCAAAACATTACCGAAGAAGGAGAAAAAGAGAGAAACAGCCAGTAGAAGTTCCGTCTCCCCTCCAGCTCCAGCAGTATTGTCAGCACTCCCAAAAGAAGCAATAAGGGCGCAAAGCCTGCTGCCTTCTGAATATCGTTCCGCTGTCCCGTGGATGCGTTTCGATTCCTGAGGAAGGCAACAGTGATCATTACGAGCAACCCGGCCGCGGTTCCAACGAGGAACAGGTACACGGCAACGGCCCAGTTCCAGATATTTAGTACTGGATAGGTCAGGGCATTTGCGCCGGTTACGGTGATTTCCAATGCGCCTCCTGACCGGGTTTGGCCGATTTGCCCATATAGAAAACCTGTGGACGGGTACCGAAATGCTCCGAAAGCACCACCGCCTGCGATGCTTTAAGAAGCCGGGAAACAGGACTGTCCGGATCGTCGAGGTCGCCAAAGA
>JAEZHY010000291.1 GCA_023416335.1 Pseudomonadota bacterium
CCGTCCGACCAGCCTCGATACCATGACCCACAACCGCCGATTCCGCGAAACAGGCGGACGCATACGGAAGCGACCCGAAATATGGAAGAACGCATTAAGGAATGCTCGAGGGTTACCATTGAGTGCGACATGCAGATCTATCCGCCAAACAGCGGCGAACCAATCGCGCAACGCCAGTGTTGCAGCTTTGTAATGGGAGTCGATCCGCAGTATTCTTCGGTGGAAACGGCCCTGATGAACAAGAAGGCGGGGGACCGCCTCAAGGTGCACGTCCCCCCTGAAGAGATTTTCGGCGCATACGACGAAGAACTGGTGCGTGAGCTTCCCCGGGAGGACTATAAACAGGAGCGCCTGCAGCCCGGCAGGATGTACCGGCAGATCAGGAAGAAGACGCTGATCCAGTTCATGGTGAAAGAACTCTACGAAGACAAGATCGTCGCCGACTTCAACCACGACCGCGCCGGAACCTGGGCCGAATGCGACATCCTGGTGAAAGAGGTCCGTGAGGCCAAAAAAGAAGAAATGAAACCTTCCTGCGCCAAGCTGCCGGAGTTTCCGGAGGAGTGCTAGGGAACTCCGGGGTGCAACCGAACATGGACCGCTTCTCCGGATCGCATCTTTTCGAGCTGCACGGTTCGGGTCGTTGACAAAGGGTCTCAGCTGTGTTACTCAAGAACGCTTGAATCGGGGTGCCCACTGCCCCGATTCTGAAATTCCTACCAAATTGAGGGCGACTAGCTCAGTGGATAGAGCGTTGGTCTCCGGAACCAAAGGTCCCGGGTTCGATCCCCGGGTCGCCCTCCATCACTTGCCTCGCAATAAAGCCAACTTACGAGAATCCAGCCAAGCCTGAATTTTCTGCTATCCTGAATCCTGATACGCATTGCAGCCCTGAAGCCTTCCTTTCACCCTCCGGGACTCCACATCTCTGAACTGTATAATTCAAAATGGACCCGAGAAGCACAGGAGCCAAGAAGGCTCTACCCCGAGCAACCAGCTATAGGCAAGTAGGCTGAGGCCCTCTTCCGCCATGGCTGTATTTCGTATTTCCTTCGCTGAAAATCCTGGCGTTGTGCTATAAGAGCTTCGAATGGAAAATCGCCCATGTCCCCATCCAGCATATAACCTCGCCTTTGTAGAAGGCGGACGAGATACATCCTCCATAGTTTATGCCGCAGTCTGCCGGGATGTCCTCGACCGACGTGCCGGATACATCGAGGAGTTCGATGCCCCCCCAGCATTCCGGCCCTTGAATGTGAACAAAAGCTGATGAGGTGTCGAAAGAGTCTCCAAACAAGTTGCTGCCCCCAAGCTTTCCTGGCTCTGAATCAGAAACCTGTCTGCTTGATTTGATGATTCATTGGTGCAAAGGACAACATGAGAGTATATCTTGATAATTGCTGTTATAACCGCCCCTTCGATGACCAGAAACAATTGCGCATTCGGCTTGAAGCGGAGGCCAAGCTGGGAGTCCAAGAGATGATCTTGGAGGGAAAGATTTAACTCGCATGGTCTTACATCCTTGACTTTGAGAATGAGATGAACCCTTTTGAACAGAGAAAGATGGTGGTCTCCCAATGGAGGTCACGTGCAACGGTCGATACTGATGAGACCAAAGAAATTCTGGAGAAGGCCAAAGACTTGGTTCAACTGGGGCTCAAGGGCAAGGATGCTCTTCATTTTGCATGCGCTATTTCGCTGGGATGCGATTATTTCCTCACAACAGACGACCATCTGATCAAAAAGTCTGCCGACATCAATGAGATCAGAGTCGCAGATCCTATTACCTTCATCAGAGAGGAACTCGAATGATTACGGATACCGAGATAAAGATAAAAGGAATTCGAGTGCTCATGGAATCCCTTGGTGAGGTTGAGGCCGAGAGGTTTATCTCTCTCATCATGCGTGAACCCTTCGATTATACGAAGTGGCAACGATCGCTTTGGACTGAAAAGACCGTGGCGGAAATCAGCGGTGCTGCAATGCGTTTCCGGAAGGAGGCCGGCCTGCAGGAAAAGAAGCAATGAAGCCGGACTTGAGCCGAATCGAACGCGGAACGTCGTAGATTCTTTGAGGAAGAAGTCAAGCCTTACAGTAAAAGCAAGTCAGCCATCATAATTGCAGGGATTTAAACACATCAGGCCAAACTGCCAGGGAGATGCGAAGTTGCGTCCAACGTGGGCGGAAACACCCCTGCGACTCTTAGATCCCATTGCCGACACGCCGCACAACGACCCACACGAGCCCTTCTTTACTGGTTTGGACGCCCGATTCATCATCACTTCACATTAATTGCCTGCTTTGTGATCCGGAATCGGGGAATGCCGTTCCTTTCATGGCCAAACCGGAATGTCTCAGGGAAGCGTCCGCTTCGATCTGCGTTGTCAATTCTACCTTCGAAGTTGCATTCCTTTTCCGAAGTCTGGTTTTGGTGTATCTATTGGGAAACTGCAGATTGGAGATCGAGCCGACGGGATTGCTCGAGCCGGTTGCCGGAGAGTCCCGGGATCACTACCGCCAAAGAGGAAATGAAATGGAACAAATCAAAAACTACATAAACGGTGAATGGGTCGAATCCACAACACACGAATTCGGTGATGTCTGGGACCCGGCGAGGGGGGAGAAGATCGCGCGGGTGCCTTATTCGACTGCCGAAGACCTCGACGGGGCCGTTCGGGCCGCTAAGGAGGCCTTCTGGGAATGGCGGTCCACTCCGCCGCTGACCCGGGCGCGGTACCTGTTTCGGTTTCGAGAACTCATGGAGGAGAACTTCGAGGACGTCGCACGCACTCTGACCCGGGAGCAGGGCAAGGCCATCGATGAGGCGCGGGGAGAAGTCCGGAGGGCCATCGAGAATATCGAGCATGCCACCGGCGTGACCACCATGATGACCGGGTACTGCCTCGAAGACATCGCCAAGGATATCGACTGCCAGGCCGAACGGCAACCGCTCGGGGTTTTCGGCTGCATCGCTCCCTTTAACTTTCCCGCCATGGTGCCGTTCTGGTTCATGCCTTACGCTCTCGTCTGCGGCAACACTTTTATCGTGAAGCCTTCCGAGCAGGTCCCCATGACCCAGACCCGAATCTTTGAAATCATCGACGAGGTCAACCTGCCGCCGGGCGTTGTCAACATGGTGCACGGGTCAAAAGCGGTCGTGAATGCCATGACCGAGCACCCGGACGTCAACGGCGTATCGTTCGTCGGCTCGACTCCTACCGCAAAATATGTCTACCGGCGCTGCGGGGAAAACGGCAAGAGGGTGCAGGCGCTCGGCGGGGCGAAAAACTGTATCGTCATCATGCCCGACGCCAACCTGAAAGAGGCTATGCCGTCGCTGATTACTTCATTTTACGGCTGCTCCGGCCAGCGCTGCCTCTCCGGTTCCATCCTGGTTCCCGTCGGAGACGCTTATGAACAGGTCAAGGAACAGTTCCTCGCCGCATCGCGCAAGGTGATCGTCGGAGACGGGCTCGACCCGCACAGCCAGATGGGGCCGGTCGTGAGCGCGGCGGCCAGGGACCGCATCCGGGGATGCATCGACAGGGGGCTCGAAGAAGGTGCCAAACTTATCCTGGACGGACGTGACCTGAAGGTCCCCGGGCTGGAAAACGGCTTCTTCATGGGACCTTCCGTATTCGATGAGGTCAAACCGGATATGGCCATCGCGAGGGAGGAGATATTCGGACCGGTGGTGAGCATCGTCCGCGCCGGCGACCTCGACGAAGCAATCGAGATCATCAACTCGCGCGGCTTCGCCAATGCCACGTGCCTCTACACCCAGAGCGGCGCGACCGTGAGGTATTTCAAATACCGCGTGCGTCCAAGCATGATCGGCGTGAACATCGGGATCGCCGCGCCGATGAGTTTCTTCCCGTTCGGCGGGGCGGGGCAGTCCATGTTCGGCGACATCAAGGGCCACGGCCGCGAGGTCTTTCAATTCTTTACCGATGCGAAGGTGGTTATAACCCGCTGGCTGTAAAGCGGAAGAGCAGGGTAAGAAAGAACCGGACAAAAGCAAAAGCGTGGGGAACTGCGTCCCCCACACCCCCTGCGCCGCTCTGCGGCTTACCTGGCGCCTGCTGCGGCGCCCCGCAAAAGCAGCGGGGCAGACGCAGCAGGCGCCGAGCGATCGGCTTCCGCCGATTGCCTTAAATGACGGGAGGACTGCAAATTTATGGAACTGACCAATTTCGGCGCCGTGCTGACCTTTGCAGCGGAGACAGAGGCATCGGACAGCGGGTTTTATACAGCGATTCGGGAGATCCCGGGCCTTGAAAAGTACGGAAGTACATTCGAAGCGGTTGCCGCGGCTTTGAAGAAAAACGAAAAAGACCTCCTGCGCGCCCGGCGCGAAAACGTGACGGAAATGATCCTTGAGCCGATCCATGATTTCCATTCCGAATCGTTTGCTGCCGACCGGAGCGTTAACGATACCCTGACCACTGATGCCGCCGTGGAGAAAGCTATCGCAATGGAGGACAAGTCCGCCGAATTTTACTCTGTGGCCGCGGAAAAATTACGTGGTTTGCCCGAGGTCAGCCGGATATTGAACAGGGTAGGCAAGATTCGATCGGTCAATAGAGAGAAGTTGAGGGATTTGCTGCGGTAGCCGGGCATGATAATGCAGTCCGGGTGGACCGCCCTTCGGTACCTCTTGCGCTTCGCGCCTGGATTCGAAAATCCGGGCTACCCGAAATTGGCGCAGGCTTTTTTCGGATGGCTGGACCGTGGGCACGATGAAGCGGGCTCACCTGCTCACCCAGGAGCGATGGGGTACGCTCTCCCAGACTGTGTCGTTGCCTGGGTCCGGAGGACAAGAGGCTTCGCGTAGAATTACCGTCCCTCTTGCCTGCGGCACGGGCAACCAAAACCACGTTGCCCGTGTCACCCCTGGTTTGGTTCCGAGCGCAAGGCGGTGGGCACGATGAAGCTCAATGCTGTTGCTTAAATGACCCCGTCCAGGTAGGCAAAGTATTTTGGACAGCACGTACCGGATACTATCCGGCCTGCCGGGGCGGGGTTCCCAAGGCGGACCTTGGGAACCAGCGGCGTATTTCCTTAAAGCAACAACATTGACGGTAAAGCTGTGCCCACCCTACCGCAGTCCCGGCACCATTGATGCTATAGCATTGCTTTTTTCGTGATTTTCGCACTACTATCCGACAATTTCTTGTTTTTTGAGCAAGATTTTCATGTTGCCGGTTCTGTAAATCGTTTGACATTAACCTCTTAGGCGCACCTGGAGCCGAGGAGAACCGAACGGCACTTTCGTGTGTTTCGTACTCGTGCCGCTCATCCCAAAGCGATGGGTTACGCTCCGAGACTGTGTCGTAACCGACCGGGGTTGGGTTAGTTTTCATCGCCAGCACGACACAGTCTCTCCGCTCCACCCATCCTGCGGCCTTGTCCTTATCTCATTGTTTTCTTTCGTGATTTTCGTGTATTTCGTGGTTATGAGCTTTTGCCTTTCGTATTTTGGTTGCGGCTCTGCTGCCCCAGGCCTTTCGTGGTTAAGGGTTTTTGTTTTTGCTTTTTGGCTGCGGCTGTATTGGGGCATGCCCTCGGATCTCACGAACCTCTCTTTGGGTCTATTCCGCCTCCTCCGAATCCTCCCCGAATTTCTTCAACTTGAGCTTCAGTGTCCGCCTCGTTATGCCGAGTCGCCGGGCGGCTTCGCTTTTGTTCCCCGAAACCTCCTGAAGGACCTTGGAGATCATGAACTTCTCCATCTCTTCGAGGGTTTCCGGCAGCGCGGAGTCGGGATTTTCCGTTTGAGGGCAGTCGTTGCCTGCTGAGCCCTGGATCGAAAGCGGAAGTTCCTTTTCGGAAATGTATTCGCCCTGGAGCAGAATCACCGCCCGCTCCATCGCGTTTTCGAGTTCCCGCACGTTTCCCGGCCAGGAATACTTGAGGAGCATGTCCATGGCCTGGGGCGTAATCCCTTTTACGTGCTTCCTGTTTTTCGCGGAGAAGATCTGCCAGAAATGCCCGGCAAGGGACGGGACGTCTTCGACACGGTCGCGCAGCGGCGGGACGTCGATCGAAATCACATTCAAACGGTAATAAAGGTCCTCGCGAAAGGTCCCATCGGCAACCATTTTCCGAAGATCCCGGTTGGTTGCGGCAATAACGCGAACGTCGATTTTGATCGGGATGTCGCTGCCGACGCGCTGGATTTCTCCGTCCTGGAGGACTCTAAGGAGCTTTGCCTGCATGAGCAGGGGGAGGTCTCCGATTTCGTCAAGGAAGACGGTTCCGCCGTTTGCTGACTGGAATCTGCCTGCGCGCACGCGGTCCGCCCCGGTGAAAGCTCCTTTTTCGTGTCCGAAGAGTTCCGATTCGATCAACGTCTCGGGAATGGCGCCACAATTGACACTGATAAGCGGTTTGTCCCGACGGGGGCTGTTTTTGTGAATTGCCGCGGCCACCAGTCCTTTACCTGTGCCGCTTTCGCCGGTGATGAGGACCGTTGCCTCGGAAGGCGCGACCAGGCCGATCATGTCGAGGAGTTTCAACATGGGCGGGCTTTTGCCGGTCAGGTCGGAGTGAACGAGCGGCAGCCGGTTCTTCAATTCCTCGTTTTCCTGCACGAGCCGGGTGTGTTCCAGGACGCGGCCGAGGCTTATCCGCAGGGTATCGAAATCGATCGGCTTGGTTATATAGTCGAACGCGCCGGATTTGAGGGCTTCGACCGCTGTCGGGACGGACGAATAGGCGGTCATTATGATGATCGGAATCGCGGGGTTGTAGGAAAGAACCTGCCGGGTGGCCTCCAGGCCGTCCATTACGGGCATCCGCATATCCATGAGTATGAGGTCATACGAATGCGATCGCACGGCATCTAGGGCTTTTCCTCCGTCCTCGGCTTCCTCGACCCTGTAGCCCCATCCGGAAAGCAGGGTGGAGAGCATCAGGCGATGTGCCTGGTCATCGTCCGCAATGAGAATCACAGGGGAGGTCCCGGGCATTCTCGTCATCCTTCGGCTGAAATTGAGGGAAACATATCGTGAAAGTCGTTCCGGCACCCGGAACGCTTTGGACTTCTATCGTGCCCGAGTGGGCTTCCACGAGCTTGTACACATTTGCCAGCCCGAGTCCGACTCCTTTGGGCTTGGTCGTAAAGTAGGGATCGAATATGTGGGCCAGGTGCTCCGGGCCAATACCCGATCCGGTATCAGAGACACTGAACCCAACCCGTCCGTCATCGAGCGATGCCTCGACCTTGAGCGTGCCGCCGTTGCCCATTGCGTGAAAGGCGTTCAGGTAGAGGTTCAGGAGGATCTGCGCGAAACGGTCGGGATCGACTTCCAGGTCGAAGGCTTCCGGGGCAATTGAGCTTTGCAACTGAACGGCGCGGCTCCGGGCATCGCTCTCTACAAGTCTGAAAGAATAATCGATCAATTCCCTGCAGCTGCGGATCTCCTTCCGTAAACTTGTCGAGCCGGCATAATCCAGCAGTTCGGAGACGACCCTGTTCAGCCGGTCGGCTTCCTGGATCATGCTGTCGGTAATGGTCCGGCTTCCGTCGTTCTTGTTGAAGCGTTCGGCGAGAATGGCGGCGAATCCTTTAATGGTGCTGAGAGGATTTCGGATTTCGTGGGCCACCCCGGCTGCGAGGCGTCCGAGTCCCGCCAGGCGTTCGCTTCTCCGGAGCTGTTTTTCCAGAGTCTGCATTCTGGTCAGGTCGGAAAAGAGCAGGAGAAATCCCGTTTCGTTCTCGCCCTCCCTGATCACGGCGGCACTGACGAGCAGCGACATGGGGCCGCCGCTTCCATTTTCGCACCGGACTTCCATTTCCAGGGGATCTCCGTTCTCCTTGAGACGCGTCACGACGGGATCGAAACAGGGATAGTCGGTCAAATTTCCCGTTATTCCGCCGGAATGATTAATGATCGCAGCAGCGAACCGGTTGCTTTCCTGAATACTGCCGTCTTTGCGCGCAATGATCAGTCCGGCCGGCATCTGGTTGACGATGGACCGGGTGAGGTTCCGCACATTGTCCAGGATTGCCTTTGTATTGCGGTAATGTTGTGCCCAGGTGAGGGAGAGCATACCGCCGGCCCCGACCAGGAAGAGCACCCCGAAAAGTATCAGGTTCTGATGCATATCCCGCTGGACGGCTTCTTCAAAAGGAGTCGGGTCCAGGCCGACGATGATGAAGGTCTTCGTCGGTCCCCTGTCGCCCCCCGGGGCTTGAAACGGGCATGCATCCATCTCCCCCCTGTGTCGAAACCAGGGCTGATATTCGCGGGCAACCTCGAAAACGCGCTTCCCGTCATCGATGTACCGATAGTCGGACTGACCCGGATCCGGGAATCGGACCAGCCGGGAGGACGTGTTCAGGCGGCTCGGATCACTGTGGGCAATCGTTCTTCCCTGGGCATCCGTCAGGGCGATATAGAGGACGCCGCTCTGCTGGGCCATCTCCTGGACCAGCACCTGGTGCTGGTTGCGGCCCCAGCCCATGCCCCTCATCCCGGTGCGGCTGCCCGCTTCGATCGAGTGAATGAGGATATTCGCCTCGGACAGGAGCGTGCGGGTCATGAATTCCTTCTCATGATTTACATTTCGGACCGCGAGCACAATCAGTATGAGCCCGAGAATACAGACGGTTCCCAGGACGAGCCACGGCGAAATCCGGGCAAGTTTTGTCGGGGCAGGCGGATGCAGGATCATAAATAACTCCAGGCTGTTTTGTTTTGCATTCTCATAAGCAAAACAGGAGCCAAAACGGCAAACGGGGAGGAAGCGGACAGAAAAGGCCGTTCCTGTTGGACTAATTTAAACGGAAACGAATAAACCTCAAGCGAGAAAGCGGC
The DNA here is from genome assembly GCA_023416335.1 of Pseudomonadota bacterium. The sequence continues at coordinate 8,823 of JAEZHY010000291.1, forward strand.
GGGCCTGGATAAAAACGATCCATGTAACAGGGGAAATGGATACTTTTTAGCCGGCACATGGGGCTGTCCGGTTCAATGGGGATCGGAATAATCCGTCTCCTGTGGCTAAAAATGCGGCTTTAGCATCGCTGGCACGCCCTTTGCCAAAACCTTCCGGCAACGGGATGAAAACTTGCCGGATCTGACCGGGTGAGGAAGCTGGAGCTTCCAAAATCAGGGCTCCCAAACCGGAGCATGGGAGCCAGCGGAGTGATAACAACTTTCAACCACAAAATGGACCAAAAGCACGGAAGAAAGCTTGGTACAAAAGACTGGAATTGAGGCGTATCGAGCGAAAGGAGATGAGAAAATGAGAAAATTCCTTGCACTGTTGATTGTGGGCCTGATGTGTTTTGCGGAAGTGCCTGTTTTTGCCCAGCAGAGTGTCGCTCCGGGAACGGGGGGCTGGTTTTGTCCCGGCGGAGGCGGTGGCGGAAGGGGAATGGGATGGGGAGGCGGTGCCGGAAGGATGGGCAACTATCCTCCGGGTCAGTGTCCCCGAGGCTTCGGTGCGATGGGTACCACGGGAGTGAGCACCGCGTCAAATGTCCCGCTCACCAAAGATCAGGCTTCAAAGTTGCTTGAAAACTACGTGCTCCGCTACGGAAACCAGAACCTTAAGGCTGGGGACGTTGTGGAGAAGGGAACGGTTTTCGAAGGAACCGTGACAACCAAAGAAGGATCTTTGGTGGAAAGGCTGGAAATCGACAAGAACAGCGGTTTGTTCCGTAGAGTTATGTAACCGGAAAGCGGGGCGAGCGGGAAACGATTCCGGCTCGCTCCCGCGAGTTAGTGCCGGTTATTCCAGATGGGCCGAATGGCTCAATAATACGCTCCGGGTTATCGACCCGGAGTTTTTTTATGTCTTCACTCTGGACTTAGAGGAGATGGTCAGATTATGGTGCTCGAGAAAGTTCGCGCAAAACGACGGCGCATGGAGAGCACAGATCTTCCGTGTTGCTTTGCGTTTCCGGTTGCATCATTTTGCACTAAAGTGATTGAATCACGCAGCAGATATCTCGACGCAGTTACAGAGGATTATGGAACCAACCAAAGAGCAACAGGCCATTCTGAAGGCCAAGGGCCGAGTCGTTCGCATCAATGCAAGAGCGGGCACGGGGAAAACGACAACCCTGCGGATGCTCGCAAATGAACATGCCGACAAAAAGATTCTCTACCTGGTTTTCAACAGGAAGGCCAGCGAGGAGGCGCAGGCCAAGTTTCCCGAAAACGTGACCGTCCGGACGGTGCATTCCCTTGCTTGGCGGTACCTCGGAAGAGAGTACGAAAATATCGGAGATTTTTCTCCCAAAGACTTCCTCCCTTATTTTCGCCGTGTCGAAAATCCGCAAGTCATTTCGAAGATCACTTATGATTTTCTCGTGTACTTCCTGAACTCGTCCGCCGATCGGATCGAAGATGCCTTGGGGAGTTTCGAGGTCCTGCTGCCGGAGCAGGCGAAAGGGCTGTATAAACGTCATCTGCCGAAGGTAATAGAATCGGCACGCAATCTTGCCACGCTCTGGAACAGACGGGAAAAGCCGTGTCCGCATGATTTTTATCTCAAGATGTTTCACAAACTGGGGAAGTTCGACCAGGTACTCGGCAGGTACGATCTGGTTCTCGTTGACGAAGGGCAGGACCTCTCGGGTGTCATGCTCGATGCTCTGAGGAAATGTCAGAGGCGAATCATCGTCGTTGGAGACACGCACCAGCAAATCTACAGGTTCCGGTATGCAATCGATGCCATGCAAAACCTTCCGGCTGACGAAAACTATGACCTTACCCTGAGTTTTCGGTTCGGCAAGCCGGTGGCGAACATTGCGAGCCTTCTCATCCGGGAAGCGAAGGGCGACGAGCGGTTTACGATCCTGGGCAATCCGCGGAAGGATTCCGGTTTGGCGGTGATGGACAGCTTTCCCCGCAGGGATTGCGCGATCCTGAGCAGAACGAATCTTTCGCTGTTTGCAAATGCCGTTGCGCTTGGGTCGAAAAGAGCGAATTTTCGTTTCGAACGGGATATTGAAAAAGTGCTCTGGCAGACTCTCGACATCTTTTGGCTTATGAGCGGCGAGAGGTCAAAGGTCAGAAACGAATGGCTCCAGTCTTTTGAAAATATGGAAGCCCTGGAGAAGTATGCGGACGATTGCGACGACTTTCAAATCAAGGGCGTGTCCCAGGTCGTTCGAAGATACGGGTATTCTTTCCCCGAGTTGATATATGAGATGGCGGATATCAACAAGAACAAGGCCGGAGGCGGCAAATCGGGCGGCGTAATTCTTTCGACGGTGCATGCGTCGAAAGGGCAGGAGTATGACAGAGTTTTCGTGGATTCCGATATCGCCGACATGCTTGGTGCGGAAGAAAAGATGGATGCGGCCCAATATGATGAAGAGGTCAACATCGCCTACGTGGGAATAACTCGGGCAATCCGGCAGCTTTTTATCCCGAAGGCTTTCGAACGGGTCCTGAGTACGAAATGGCAGGAGTTCGTCAAGAGTTGCAAGCAGGAGCCCGGAAAAAGGGAGTCGATGCCGGGAGCGGCGCCGAAAACGGGGAAAAAGAAGAAAAGGAAACCGGCACGCAGGCGTTTTGGAGAGAACTTCGAGTATTAAGGCAAAAGCTTTTAACCACGAAATTCTTGGGGCAGCACAGCCGCAACCAAAGTACAAAGACAAAGACTTCCCAACCACAAAATTCACGAAAGAAAACAATAGGAATAAGGTTGCAGGATGGGCGCAGCGCTTCATCGTGCCCACCGTCTCGCGCTAGGAACCAAACCGTGGGTGACACGGGCAACGTGGTTTTGGTTGCCCGTGCCGCAGGCAAGAGGGACTGGTAATTCTACGCGAAGCCTCTTGTCCTC
>JAEZHY010000301.1 GCA_023416335.1 Pseudomonadota bacterium
GCTCACTGCTCACTGCTCACTGCTCACTGCTCACTGCTCACTGCTCACTGCTTTTTGAAACGCGTCCCACTAAAGACTTGACTGCGGCCATGTACTCCATCAGTCCCTTCGAAAAGATATCATTGTGGTTTGCACCCGGGATTTTAAGGAGCATCTTGTCCCGGGAAGTTGCTGCATCATAGAAGGCCTGACCGTCAGAAAACGGAATGATGTGATCGAACTCGGCATGGATGATCAGAATGGGTTTTTTGAAGCTTCTGATCTTGTCGAGATTGTTGAGACCGTCCTTTTCACTGAGATTCATCCCGCGGAGGTCTGCTCCGAGCAGTCGCAGGAGAGGTTCCGTATAGGCAAAGCCGCTCTCGATGATCAGACCGTCTATTCCGCTTTCATACTTTGACGCCAACTCTAGCGCCGACGCACTGCCGAGGGACCTGCCCATTACTATGAGCGGCCCAGAATAGCCGTGTTCGCCAAGCCATTTCTTTGTGAACTCATAAACGGTGCGGCAGTCGCTCATCATCGAACTTACGCTGGGGCTGCCTCCTGATCGACCGTAGCCTCGATAATCCACCGGGAGAAAGTTGATTCCCATGCGGTTGTAAAACGGACCCAGATCGTCGTAGTCGGATACGATCTCTCCGTTGCCGTGGAAAAACAGGATATTCGCTCCATCTTTCGAATCCATATGGAATCGCGCTCCCAGGGCGACATCCCGTTCGACCGGAATGAAGATTTCCGTGCCGCTGCTTTTGCCCGGAAGCTGATATTCCTGCCTGGGATAGAAAATGTGGTGCAGTATCTCCGGTTTGTCCAGAGCCGAATAATCAGTGAGCGGGATGTCCGTCATTTCTTCCTCCTTCCGGATTGCCGGTGCGAATTGCCCTGAGATTTATGCAGACTCTTTGCCACGCAGGATTGGCCTTCCCCGTCAAAATAATAGCAGAAGTCTCAAAATAAAGATGCTCATAATGCAGCTGAACCCGGATAGACAAGCTATTAGTTGATAATATATATTAGCGTTGAGGGAATAGTATTAGCCATTCCTAGTCATTTAAAAATGAATTAATAACAAGATTAGATCGTGATACAGGGTAAGTTGCGCAAGGATTTAATATATCATTGGTTCCAGTCATCTTCAGCGTATTTCAATGGAACTCAGATTAGACTTTCGAAAGATGCATATCATGCCCGACGCGATCGTTTATTTTCTTCTTAATATTTCTCTTCATTCTGCCGATTTCCATAATGGGGGAGTAACTGTTTTCGCGGGACCTATCTCAGGAGTTTCTCATGGAAGCAGAAGTCGATCAAGCCCAGCCAACGAAAAAGGAGCAGTTAGGTTGGGAAGCACCTGAAAAGATTCCCTTTCATTTGGGGTCTTCAATCATGCTCCGTTCTCTTTCCAACAGCGCCCTGAAATCCAAAACCAGGATAGTGGGCATACTCGAAAACGACGTCATATTGATCGAAAATCCTGTGTTCAAAGGCGAAGACGGCTTGTCGGCCAGGGTCGGAAGCGACGTCGTATGCATGTACTTCTTCGAAGGATGTATTTACAAATTCAAAACAAGGTTGGGACAGGTACTTATCAAGAATATTGTCTGTATCGACTACCCCCAGCATTTTGAAGCGGAGCAATTGAGGAAGTACCAGAGAATAGCGGTCCACCTTGAAGCAGAGATCGGGATCGGAGCGGAAAAGTTACTCATAAATGGAGACATAAGGGACGTCAGCGAAGGAGGGTGCCGCCTGGAGCTTCACAGCCTGTTCCCGATCGAGAAAGGAGATACGCTCGCGGTGACATGCGAGCTGCCAAACGATCAGTTGATCCAGGATATTAGATGCACTGTCATGAATATGCGATTCCTCCACGACGGAAAGCGTACGGAAGTGGGCGTGAGCTTTTCGGGGCCGGAATGCGAACTCGAAAAGGTCCGGCGTTTCTGCAACATGTGCATGTACTTCAAGATTTGATCATAGAGTCATAGATACTGGAAAGCGTCCCTGATTGCGCTCGAAAGTTCCTCTACGTGTGCAGGCAGGTGTTCGAATAGAAACTCCATCTCTTCGGCCTCGATTCTTCCAGCCTGTGCGACAACCTGCAAGAACGCGAGTCTCTCCTCGGGCGAGAAGCTGAGAAAAAGAGTGAGTATATCGGCAGCTTCGGGCAAGTCTTCTCTTTCAGCCACCTTCTTCTTCCACGATCGGGAAAACCCGCGAATTATTCCCGGCAGGCACATCCCGGCTGCAGCCCACACAAGTTCACCAGTCCCGTCCAGCCTGTCTACTCTCATTCTAATGCTGAGATTGAGGAAGAAATGCAATGTGCCCAGGATCTTATCGCCCGCATCGGATTTACTCGGCAGCAGAGACCGATAGCCCCGTACGGTTATGAGTTTCACCGAGGCGGATTCGCCTGAGGTGTTGACAACGAAATCTCCTGCCGCGTGATGCCATGGGTAGACCTGCTCGAAGGAGTCCGTGTCCAGGAGGGAGGTAAGAATGCAGGAAGCTAGGGCATACAGCTCCCCGGTCCGCTCCGGTTCGAGAAAACAGGGTTTCCCGTTGTCCTGCCAGACAATGATCCCGAGGCCGTCTTCAACATCCTCTCCGGTTCTGGAGAGGTGGAATTCGTGGAAGTCGGTAAACCATTCCGCTATAAACAGCTTAATGGGTGTGTCGGTAGTTTTGGTTTTCAGCCGGGCCTTCCCCGAGAGGAAGGGACGGGGCAGGGAGGGGAGCCCGAATTCCCGGTGCAGGCGGCGCAGGAGATTGTATTCGAGTTGAAGGAATGCCTGCTGCTCGGGGGAAAAAGCGCTGTTCACGGCAAACGAAAGTTCCGTATTGCCAAAATGGATTTCAAGGCGGGAAACGTTGTAGAGCGCCCCGTGTTTTTCGGAGATAAGACGGATGGATTCAGCCGACCTCAACTCCGGAGTTCCGGGCATCCGGGCCAGCACCTTGCGTATGGCGCGGCAGGAATTTGCCGAGAAATAATCCGCAACCGAGCGAAGATACTCTCCGTAAGTTATGGCTGTGCCGCATCCGCCGGACGGGAGCAAAATCTTTTCCGATTCGGTGTCAAGCGAAACCAGCCCCGACGGCATTCTGATGAACGGTTCAATTCTCAGCTTTTGGCGGTGCGAGTCGTGATTCATGAAAAAGAAGACCTTTCGGGGCCTTGAGGAAACAGCCCGAGAAGTAATAATAGCAAACCCTTTGCTTGTCAGGAAAGATACACCGGTTTATATTCCGATGTGAACCGTATTCAGGCAGTCTGATACCTTTTTCACCTTCCAAGGAGTTTCGTATTGGATTCAACCAGCCGGATTCTTCTGGATCGGGTCCAGCGTTCCTTTCCGATCGTTTCCGAACCCTTTCGGGTCCTTTCCGAGGGGCTCGACATTTCCGAAAAGGATGTACGTGAGCGTATCCGTACGCTCAAAGAAGATAAGGCGATCCGGCAGATAAGCGCCATCTTCAACACCGGCGCCCTCGGATACAGAAGCAGCCTGGTGGCGATGGCAGTACCGGAAAGCGGCCTCGACCGCGCTGCCCGGGCAGTAAATGCCTACCCCGGTGTCAGCCACAATTATCTGCGTCCCGGCAATTTCAATATGTGGTTTACGATCGCCGTCCCTCCCGGGGAAAGCCTCGAAGAGGCAGTCGGCCGGATTGCGGCCGGCGCGGGGTGTGGCCCCGCGTTGATACTGCCCGCAGTCAAGAAGTACAAACTGGCGGTTGTACTGGACGTCCTCGAGGAGGGCGACTGGGACCACGGTGACGAGAAATCCGAGCTGCCGCCCACCGAAGGCGGAACGAGTTTTCTTCCAAGCCCCGAGAATATCCGGATCGTAAAGTGCATTCAGGAAGATATGCCCCTTGCAGAGAAGCCTTTTCGTGTGTGGGCCGAATCTCTTGGAATGGATGAAGCGGAGCTTCTTGGTACTGTGTCCGACTGGATGGGCAAAGGCACGATCCGGCGATTCGCTGCCATTCTCAACCACCGTCAGGTCGGGTTCCATGCCAACGGCATGGTGGTCTGGGATTGTCCCGACAGCGAAGTCGACAGACTGGGAAAGATTCTTGCGTCGCATTCAGAGGTCAGTCACTGCTACAACCGGCCGTCCTATCCGGAGTGGCCCTATAATCTGTACGCGATGATTCATGGGCGCACTCCCGAAGAATGCGGAACGACGGCGAGGAAGCTCGCGGAAGCAATCGGGCTGGACGATTTCAGGATCCTTTTCAGCACGAAAGAGTTCAAGAAAATAAGGCTGAAGCTTTTCTGGGATTAGAGTTTTGAGGGGGAGGAATGGATCAAAAAGAGGAATACGAGTACAAGAAAAAGGCCATTTTCGACGGCATGTCGAAACGCGGCCAGGAGCGCATTCTCAAGATCGGATATGAGAATTGGAACCCCTTCGAAGAACCCAAAGACCCCCGGGAGCGGATCTTCAGTTCTGCGTCAATGAGAGCGGGCGCGCTGATAGAGGAATTTTACAAATCAGCCGGCAATAAAGAGGAATCCGTTGCCGTCCACAGGGAACTGTTCGAACTCTGTCGGGGACTCCTGCAGGGCGAATCGCGCGCAAGGGTGATCGTGGAATTTTCAAATTGGGTCAAGAAGAGGTTGGAAGGGGCCGTTTAGCCTGAAACTTTCGGGCATTCTTGATCTTAATTTCAAGCTGCGGGCATTGACGCTTTAGTCCATCGATAAGCCTTTCCTTCTCAATCTATTTTAATGGACCAAAATACACTGCCTAAAAGGTGCACTGTGAGCCGCGGATGGTGGGCACAGGCTTTATCGTGCCCACCATCCGCCCTTTGCGAGCAGGGATGGGCTGGTGTGCCATTAGGGTTGCCGGGCTGTGGGCATCCTAAAGCGGATGCCTACCCGACACGGCTTAATATGTTCTTGGGCGAGTCGCTCGCTCATTGAACTGGTTTGGATATTCTGTGGAAGGACTTCGGGGAGGGCGGTGTTCGCCCTCGGCAGTCGGTTAATCGTCTATCGCGGGCGCTTTACCGTGTTCGCATGGGCGGAGAAATTCGAGTTCCTCCTGGAGTGCGGGCCGGACGTGAACGACTTTGACCCGGTAATGGAGATCCTTGCCGGCCAACGGGTGGTTGTAGTCCATCGTTACCGAAGTGTCCGTTTTTTCGAGTATCAGGTAACTGTATTGGGCCTGGGTCGCTTCATTCCTGGCTACCGCCCATTTGCCCGGTTCGAGATTTTTGCCCGCGGGAAACTCGGAAAAAGTCCGGGTGCGGATAAGATCGTTGTCATACTCGCCGAAAGCATCGGCCGCCGGCACGATGAATTGCGTTTCCGTGCCCTGCTCCAGGCTCATGAGTCGTTTCTCGAGGCCGGGCAGAACCTGGCTGTAGCCGGCGATGAAGTTCATGGAAACCGGTCCGTTTTCGCCTTTCACAAACGATCCGTCATCCAGGCGCAGATCGTATTCGATTACTACGAAACTGTCTTTTGCGATTTTCATCAATTCCCTCTGGTCCCTAAGTGGTACTGCTTCCCGTTTCAGGCCGGACTTAGTCTTCGACCGGGTAGCCGAGTTCTTTTGCTTTCTGAATATGGTCGTCGGCTTCTTCGTTTCTGCCCAGGGCACGCAATGCAACTCCAAGGTTGAAATGCGCAGGAGCGAAAGAAGGGTTGTCGTTCATCATCTTTGTCGAGAGTTCCGCTGCCGCTTCCGGTCGGCCAGATTCGAGGTAGGCGGTTGCGAGCAAATTATAGGCCTGGGGAGATCCGGGCGTAAGTTCGAGTGCCTTTTCACTGTGGCGGATGGCTTCTTCCAACTGCCCCGCGGCCATGTAGGCAAAAGCGAGATTATTGTGAGCAGCGCTGAAATCCGGATTCAGTTCGAGGGCTTTGAGATTTGCTTCGATACAGGCTTCCCGGTCGCCTTTCCGCATAAAGAGTCCCCCCAGGTTCACGTGGGCCTCGGGGAGGTTCGGCTCGCATTCGATGGCCTGCTTGAACTCGGAAATCGCTACATCGATGAGTCCCTTATGCGTATAGGCCAGGCCCAGATTATAGTGCATGGTGGCCGATCCCGGCTCGAAAAACAGCCGTTCTTTCAGGAACTTGATATAGAGGTTCAGTTTCGCAGCATCTTCCTTAGTGTTGCCGGTATTTGTCATTGAGCTTTCTCTTTCTTTGGAGTATATAAACGACTCTGAGCTACAGAAACGGAAATTCCCGTTCAATTCGGGCACTTTCCGTTGGTGAGGGCAATTCTGCAGCACCTGGTTTTACCGATGAAGCTAGTCATTCTAACTGATAGACTCCAAGTTGAAAAGCTCTAACCGCTCCGCTTGCGCCATGATGCACCGGACTCGCCCTAGCTCGTTCAGCCAACAATTTGATTGCGTTGGTATTTCTGGACTTTTTTCATTGACAAAGCAGTGCCCGGAGAGTTAATCAGGGCTGTCAACCCGGATTCCGAGTAATTCTTGGGGGTTGACGCGTCAGACATATAGCGACCTGTCGAGGGGATGAAGGTCTTCATCCCGTTTTGTTCAAGCTAACCGGCTTTATAGGAGAGTAAACGAAATGAGCGAGGAAGCAAAACAAAAGATTCTGGAATGGGTAAAGCAACAGAAGAAGACGAAACACTACTTCAACGACCTGTGCAAGGCGGTACCCGAAATCAAAATGATGCAGGCCAAAAAAATCGTCAATGAGCTTGTAAACGAAGGCAAACTGAAGTATTGGTCGAGCGGCAGCACGACTATGTACATGCTCCCCAGCGAAGGCGACGTTGCAAAAGAAGAAGAAGGTATGAACTAACCCGCCTTCCCCCCACCTGCCGATGCATCTGCCGAACCGGGTATTGGTAACATGCCGTAATTCAGAAAGTTTTTTCTGAGAAGCATAAATTCGCTCTGGGAAAGGGAGGTGAAAAAGGCGAGGAATTGATTCTCCGCGGCAAATTGTGTTCGTATGAACGTTAAGAGGAAATTAATTGGAGGTAAATCGAATGGCACTGAAGCATGCAACCCCTATGCTTGACGAACTCGAGAAGGGACCATGGCCGAGCTTCGTCAGTGATGTGAAGAGAATGGCAGCCAAAGGGAACCGCATGTGCGAGGACTGGCTTGGCCTGATGGAAATGTCCTACAGGGACAAGGAAGGCCACTGGAAGCACGGCGGTATCGTTGGCGTTCTCGGGTACGGCGGAGGTATCATCGGCCGTTATTGCGACCGTCCCGACCTTTTTCCCAATGTTGCGCATTTCCATACCGTGCGCGTCAATCAGCCTGCGAGCAAGTACTACAACACCGAAGTTCTTCGCAAGATCTGCGATCTGTGGGATCCCCGCGGCAGCGGTCTCACCAACATGCACGGTTCCACGGGAGACATCGTTCTTCTCGGAACCACCACCGATCAGCTCGAGCCTCTGTTCTATCAGTTGACCCATGAACTCAACATGGACCTCGGCGGCTCCGGCTCGAACATGAGAACCCCCGAAAGCTGCCTCGGAAAGTCCCGTTGTGAATGGGCCTGCTTCAACACCCAGGACCTCATTTACGATGTTACGCAGGAATTCCAGGATGCTCTTCATCGCCCGATGTTCCCCTACAAGTTCAAGTTCAAGGCATCCGGATGCCCGATGGACTGCGTAGCGGCTATCGCGCGTTCCGACTGCTCCATAATCGGGACCTGGCGTGATGATATCCGCATCGATCAGGAAGCCGTCAAAGCTTATGTCGGAAACGAACTCATTCCTCACGGCGGTGCGGGCGGAAGAGAAAAACGCAGCTTCGACATCAAGGCCGAAGTAATCGACCTCTGCCCGACCAAGTGTATGGAATATGACGGGAAGTCGCTCAAGATCAACAACAAGGACTGCGTACGCTGCATGCATTGTATCCGTGTAATGCCTCGCGCACTGCGTCCCGGCGTTGACACCGGCGCAACCATTCTGCTCGGCGCCAAGGCGCCCATCCTTGACGGTGCACAGCTCTCCAGCGTTGTGATCCCGTTCATGAAGATGGAATCCCCCTACACCGAGTTCAAGGCATTCGTAGAGAAACTGTGGGATTGGTGGATGGAAAACGGCAAGAACCGTGAGCGCCTGGGTGAAACGATCCAGCGCCTCAGCATGCGCGAACTTCTCAAGGCAGTCGAGCTTACGCCCGATCCGCGCATGGTCAACACCCCGAGATTCAATCCCTACATTTTCTATGATCCAGAGACAGTTCCCGGTGGCTGGGAGCATGATGCGGCTGCATTCCGTCAACGGCATCAAGCTTAGGAGGTAAAAAAGATGGCTTTTGATCCCAAGAATCTCATGCAAGATCGTATTACCGATATTGGTCCTCCAAAATACGACACGTATTTCCCGCCCGTTATCAAAGAGAACTTCGGCAAGTGGAAGTACCATGAAATCCTGGAGCCGGGCGTGCTGGTGCACGTTTCCGAATCGGGCGCGGAAGTTTTCTCCGTTCGTATCGGTTCGGCCCGTCTGATCAGCACGGATTACATCCGTGAAGTATGCGAGATCGCGGACAAGTACTGCGACGGCTACCTGCGCTGGACCACCAGAAACAACATCGAGTTTCTGGTAAGCGACAAGTCGAAGCTGCAGCCGCTCCTGACCGATCTGCGCAGTCGCGGCAACTGGTTCCCCGTAGGCGGAACCGGAAACAGCATCACCAACATCGTTCACACCCAGGGTTGGGCCCACTGCCATACCCCGGCAATCGATGCTTCCGGTGTTGTTAAAGCCGTTATGGACGAACTTTTCGAATACTTCGGGTCGCAGAAGCTTCCCGCTCAGATCCGAATCGCCCTGGCATGCTGCCTCAACATGTGCGGTGCCGTACACTGCTCGGATATCGCTATCCTCGGCGTACACAGAAAACCGCCTTTCGTTGAGAACGATCGCGTACAGAACGTATGTGAAATTCCTCTGGTCGTTGCCGCTTGTCCGACTGCCGCTATCAAGCCCAAGAAAGTCGGCGAGCTGAAGAGCATCGAGATCAACAATAATCGGTGTATGTTCTGCGGCAACTGCTATACCATGTGCCCTGCGCTGCCTCTTGCAGACGGCGAAGGCGACGGTATTGCCCTGTGGGTCGGCGGCAAGGTTTCCAACGTGAAATCTGCACCGATGTTCTCGAAGCTGGCAGTGCCCTTTATTCCCAATGAACCCCCGAGATGGCCGACCACCGTCAATACGATCAAAAAGATCGTAGAGGCTTACGCCGAAGGTGGACGCCGCTACGAACGTATCGGCGAATGGATCAACAGGATAGGTTGGGAACGTTTCTTTGAGAAGACTGGTCTTGAGTTCGGCCATGAGCACATTGACGATTATCGTCTTGCCATGACGACCTGGAGAACCACAACTCAGTTCAAGTTCTAATGAAGGAATCCGGCGAGGGAAGCTTCGGCCTCCCCCGCCGGTTATGGTTCGATTAGTATGGAGTTGAACGGATCGCGCCTGATCATTGCAGCTTTGCGCGGCGGCTCCGGCAAGACGGTTGTCTCGCTCGGATTGGCCGCTGCGTGGAGACGCTATCTCGGGCTGCGTATCATCCCTTTCAAAAAGGGGCCCGATTATATCGACGCTGGATGGTTGAGCGTTGCAGCGGGACACTCGTGCTACAACCTGGACCCGTTTCTCATGAAGCCGGAGGATATCGTAAGCTCGTTTGTACGGCATTCCGGCAAGGGAGACGGCAGCCTGATCGAAGGAAACCGGGGACTTTACGACGGGGTTGACGCGAACGGCAGTTATTCGACGGCCGAACTTGCAAAGCTCCTGCGGTGCCCGGTCGTTCTTGTTCTGGACGCCACCAAGGTTACGCGTACAGCCGCGGCTATGGTTCTCGGATGTCGGCATCTCGATCCCGAGGTAAATATTGCCGGCGTTATTTTGAACCAGGTTGCGGGGAAGCGGCACGAGAAGGTTTTGAGGGAATCGATCGAGCAGTTGTGTCAAGTCCCGGTGCTCGGTGTTGTTCCCAAGGCCGACAGGAATTTTTTTCCGGAGCGGCATCTTGGGCTTGTTCCGCCTCAGGAGGCGGAGGACATCTCCGAAGCGGTTTCATACGCCGCGTCCAAAATGAGGGAATACCTCGATCTGGAAGCACTGTGGAAAACGGCAGGTACTGCCGGACCTCTGGGTTGGCCGCTTTTGGTTCCCGGAATCGGAAAATCCGCCGACGGTCCCGTTAAGATCGGAATAATACGGGATTCCGCTTTTCAATTCTATTATCCGGAAAACTTTGAAGCGCTGGAAGACAGGGGCGCCGAGCTTGTCGAGATTTCAAGCCTGGAGAGTTCGTCCCTTCCGCACGTTGATGCTCTTTATATTGGCGGCGGTTTTCCGGAAACTCATCTGGAAAGGCTTTCCGCAAACGACAAGTTCCGTGAATCGGTCAGGAAGGCGATTGATGCCGGACTGCCGGTTTATGCGGAATGCGGAGGCCTGATGTTCCTGTGCCGCACAATAGAACATCAGGGCAGGACCTTTCCCATGGTGGGGGTATTTCCGTTCGACATCGTTCTGGGTCCCAAGCCGCAGGGACACGGCTACACGATTATGGAAAGCATCAACCCGAATCCTTTCTTCCAAAAAGGGACGGTTATTCGGGGCCACGAGTTTCATTATTCGCGGATCGCGGATAGCCTCGATCCCGATTCCTTTCCCTTCATTTTCAAGTTGCGGAAGGGTCACGGGATTGTGGCGGGGTGGGACGGGATATGCTATAAGAACGTGCTCGCCGCGTACTCGCATATCCACGCCGTGGGCAATGAGAACTGGGCGGATGCTGTGATGGCCGCCGCGCGATCTCACCAAAGAAATAAGTCAGGCATGTCTGCTGATTCCGGTTATTGCTCCGAAAGGAGTGTCCCGGGATCTCACGGTTACCTTTCGGTCTAATGAAGGAGGAAAATTCATGGGCCAGATAGAATTCAAAGGCAAGACATTTGAAGTTGATGAAGATGGGTTCATCGCCAGCTTTGATGCGTGGAGCCCCGAATGGGTTGATTACGTCAAGACCTCCGAAGGCATTTCCGAGCTGAACGAAGAGCATTGGAAGGTCATTCACGTGCTTCAGGATTACTACAGAAAGCACGGAATCGCCCCCATGGTCCGGATCCTTACCAAGGTTACCGGCTACAAGCTCAAGTACATCTACGAACTGTTCCCCTCGGGACCGGGCAAAGGCGCATGCAAAATGGCAGGCTTGCCCAAACCGACCGGTTGTGTTTAAATCAGGTTACATGGAATTGCTCCGGGGCAATGCCCCGGAGCTTCCTCTGCCCCAAGGCGGAATGCCCGGATTCGGGTGGAATAATTTATCGCGGGCGGGTTTTCTCTTTCAGTAATACGCGAAGTGGCGCAAAAGAATTGCTGAATCCGGATTTGTATTAAATTTCACGCTATTACACTTCTTGGCTGTGCAAGACCTTTTCCCCTTCCCCCAAACCGGGCCGTCCGGCCGCTTCGAGTCTCCAAATTCGTGTCAATTTGAACACATATTCATCTTGACAATCAATTTGGAAGGGGGTACGAGAAAATTGTCCCATATAGGAATCGAATCACCGGAAGAAAATTCCTTGCGCGATTGCCCGAATTCCTAAAACTCAAGTGACCACGGAGGAAAAAATGAGCTTTAAGGTTACGGTTGACAAAGACAAATGCACTGGCGACGCCGAATGCGTGGATGTATGCCCCGTAGACGTTTACGAACTGGTAGACGGCAAGGCTGAACCGGTGAATGAGGACGAGTGCCTGGGCTGCGAAAGCTGTGTCGAAGTCTGTGAACAGGGTGCGATCACGGTAGAAGAAGTCTAGTTGCTTGAGCCTCGGCTCGGTGAAATGCGAAGCCGTCCGGTTCCATGTTGAACCTGGCGGCTTTTATTATATCCTCAAGCTGTCTGGATGACTGCGGACGGCTACACCCCTCTCAGGCCGATCAGAGTTCAAAGGCTTAGGCCGTTATATTTGCTGCGGAAGACGTCCTCCGGCATAAAAAAACCCGCCTTCAAAAGGCGGGTTTTTTTACATTCATGAAATCGCGATGGCGCGGGAGGGTTTATTCACCCTTTGCGCCGGGATGGCACTGTGCGCAGGTCACGGGGGCCTTGGTATCAGGCTTCTCTTTCTTCAGTTTCTGGTGGCAGCCTATGCAGTTGTTGTGAAAGGCCAGTTTGAGGTTGAGTTTTTGCTGATCGGGAGGAAGCTTCTTTTCTCCCTGGATCGTGGGCTCAGTGTGGCATTTGTCGCACTTGTCAACCTGATCGCCTTCTTTCCACACGTTCTTGCCGTCTTTGAAGACGTGGTGGCACTGGTTACAGGCAATCTTGTAATCTTCCGCGTGCTTCTTGTGCGAGAACACAACGGCTGCTTTTGTCAGGTTAGCCCAGAGACCCGGCTTGAGCGTGATGCTTTCCGGAGCCTGTTGAGCGGCGAATGCCAGAATGGCCACAGAAAAAACAAAAACTGCGGCAAGTGCTACGCATGAAGCTAGTTTTCCACCTCTTTTCATCGACAGCTTTCCTCCTTGTTGTACTGTTTCCTGCAACTCAAAATCCGAAGAACAACTCAGCACTATACGGAATGATACTGTACAAATCAAGTTGGCCGCATTCTAGTGAACTTTTTCTCTTTCTGCAAGAAAGTATTTGGCATTCCAGGATCTACTAGAGACTCTCTAATACGAATATTAGTAGTGACAGGAGAGGTTCAGAATAGAGAATTAGAAACAATCAATGGTTCGTATCAATTAATAACTGTAACTGAGTGGTTGGTTTTGTACAACTATCCTTCATTTTTGTTTATTTCAAGGTTCACGGTCTTGCCTTTCCCTTTCTTGGATAAGGTGTGTCGTGTTCTGACGCTTATCTTTTCTTGCATCCCGTCGCGATTTTCGCGGTCGGCAGTCTTCGCGAAAGCCTCGAAGATGATTAACCTTTTTCTAGGGTTGTCCGTGGCGGGAGTGGTGCGGGGTTTTTCTGCCGCACTTTTGTGATAACCCCAAAACAGGGGTAGACATGCAATTTCAGAAACTCTATTTCAAAAACCCTGACGGGAAGAGACTGGCTGCTCGACTGGACCTTCCCATTGATGAAAAACCAAAAGCATTTGCCATCTTCGCCCATTGCTTTACCTGCACCAAGAATTTCAATGCCGTCGTCAATATCAACAGGGCCCTGACCGGCCAGGGGCTGGCCGTGCTCAGGTTCGACTTCACCGGACTGGGTGAAAGCGAAGGGGACTTTTCCGAGACCAACTTCTCGACAAACGTCGAAGACCTTGTCTCCGCCGCCCAATTTCTTGGGGAGAATTTCGAAGCCCCGAAACTTCTGATAGGGCACTCGCTCGGTGGAGCGGCAGTGCTGCAGGCAGCTGCGAAGATCCCTTCTACAGAGGCTGTTTCGACCATAGCCGCTCCGGCGGATCTCTCTAATGTGCTCCGATTCCTTGGCGACGATCCAAGGTCCGATCTTGATCGGTACGGGCAGGCGCTCATCAACATTTCCGGGAGAGACTTCAAAATAAAGAGGCAGTTTCTCGAGGATCTCAAGCTGGACAGTATGAACGCGGCAATCCGGAACCTCAGGAAGCCCCTGCTCATCTTCCACTCGCCAATGGACCGGATCGTTCCGATAGACAACGCCGCCAGAATTTTCATGGCCTCAAGGCATCCGAAGAGTTTCATATCGCTCGACCGGGCCGACCATCTTCTTTCGAACCGGGAAGATTCGCTCTATACCGGTTCGGTGCTGGCTGCATGGTCCAAAAAATATCTCAAAATTCCTGAGGAACTCGGCTTGCCCGTAGACCTGTCCGATAACCGGGTCGTCGCGCGTACGGGAAAGACCGGTTTTCAGACAGAAATTGTTGCGAATGGGCATCACATTATTGCCGATGAGCCTATCCCTGTCGGCGGAGCGAACACCGGCCCAACGCCTTACGATCTGCTCGTTTCCGCTCTGGGGGCATGCACCGGGATGACTCTGAGGATGTATGCGGACCGCAAGGGTCTGCCGGTCGATTCGATAACGGTCAGGCTTAAGCATCAGAAGATTCACGGGGCTGATTGTGCCGATTGCGAGGATAAGAATGCCAAGATTGATTTCATCGAAAGAGAGATAGAGTTGCAGGGAGATCTCGACCGGAGTCAACGAGAGCGGCTCCTGGAGATTGCAAACAGGTGCCCGGTGCACAGGACGCTCGAATCCAGGACGAAAATCCAGTCGAAATTAAAGGAATAAAAAGAGTTGCATTGTCGCCGCTTCGACTGGTAAATGAATTTTTCCCATATATTGGGTGAAATATAATATTGTAGAGGGGAGAGAACATGAAACAACAATTAGAAATCAGTGCGCGGGATGTGCGACTGAATGACGAAACCGAAGAACTCATTCGAGAGAAAGTCGCCAAGCTGGACAGGTTTTACGACCAGATAATCGGTTGCCGTGTTAAGGTAGAAATGCCCCATCGGAGCCAGCGAAGCGGCCGGACATACAATGTGAGAATCGATATAACGGTCCCCCGCGGAGTTCTGGCGGTTACGAGGGAACCCGATGAAGATCTTCACGTCGCTATCGTCAACTCGTTTGAAACTGCTCAGCGTCGAGTGAAGGAATACGCCGAGAAGCAGCGCGGCGAGGTCAAGACGCATGTGGAAAAACCGATGGCCCGCGTAACCAAGATTTTCCCCGAGGAGGGATACGGGTTTCTCACGACGCCCGAAGGACGCGAAATCTATTTTCACGAGAACTCGGTCCTGGATGCCAAATTCGAGGATCTACAGGTTGGCACCGTGGTTACTTTTGTCGAGAATTTTGGAGAAGAGGGGGCGCAGGCCAGCTCGGTCAGCGTTGCATGAAACAGGTTCTACGAAGGATAGATCTTAAGAGGCGGGCAGCATCCCGCCTTTTTTGATTTCCGGCGGTCTCTTTGCTTTCACGAGAAGCGTATTGATTTGAATCCCACCGCCTGCCGCCCGCTGCATCGTCAAATACATCTCTTCTTTCAGGCAGATGCGGGTTCCCGGTCCTATTGGATCAACAGGAGAAAACACGGAGAGAAGACGATGGTTCTTGGAATTCTTGACGTGTTTGTTGTTTGTCTGCTCATTTTCATAAATGGGCTGTTTGCAATGTCGGAAATGGCCCTGGTTTCGGCGAGGAGACCGAGGCTTCAACAGCGTGCCGAGGACGGCGATTCCCAGGCGGGAGCGGCACTCGATCTGGCGGAAAATCCTAAACGCTTCCTCGCTACTGTCCAGATCGGCATCACTCTGGTGGGCGTTCTCAGCGGAGCATTCGGCGGGGCGAGCCTGGCCAAACGGCTTTCCACTCTGCTCGCTCCCATTCCTTACGTCGGGCAATACAGTGAGTCCATCTCCCTGGCTCTTGTCGTAGGCCTCATCACATTCTTCTCACTGCTTGCGGAACTGGTCCCCAAAAGAGTGGCACTCAGCAGCCCCGAGGATATCGCATCGGCTGTGGCCGTGCCCATGAAAACGCTGTCGCGGATTGCCTATCCGTTTATCCAATTGCTGAGTTGGTCGTCCGATGCCGTACTGAAGCTTGTCCGCTTCCGTCCCGCCAAGGAACAGCCGGTGACGGAAGAAGAGATCCGGCTCATGATTGCACAGGCCACAATCGCCGGAGTTTTTCTCGAAGCAGAGCAGGAGATGGTTGAAAGAGTCTTCCGGCTGGGGGATCGCAGGGTCGGAATGATGATGACGCCGCGAAACAGGATCGAATGGCTCGACGTAAACGATCCACCGGAAAAGACGAAGCGCAAAATCGCCCGCTCGATATTTTCGCGCTTTCCCGTATGCCAGGGACGGCTTGCCAACATTTTGGGCGTGGTGCACGTGCGGGATCTTGCCGTGCGCAGCATGACCGGAAAAACGCTGGATCTGAAGGCCTCGATGCATCGTCCCGTCTATGTCCACGAGAATACTCACGCTCTAAAGGTGCTCGAGCTTTTCAGGGAATCGGGTCTTCAGATGGCGCTCGTGATCGATGAGTACGGTACGATCGAGGGGGTCATTACACTGAGCGATATTCTGGAATCCATAGTCGGGGATATCCCGTCGGCGGAGGCTTTCGAAGAACCAAGCATATTGATGCGGGAAGACGGATCGTGGCTTGTGGACGGCATGCTTCCGATCGATGAGTTGAAGGCACAGTTCCACATCCGAAAACTGCCGGGTGAGAGGACAGGCCTTTTTCAGACTCTCAGCGGTTTTGTAATGAGTTATCTGAAAAGAGTTCCGGTTTCCGGAGACCATTTTGAATGCTGTGGATACCGTTTCGAGGTGGTCGATATGGACAGACACAGGGTAGATAAGGTAATGATACGGGAAATGGAAAAGCCGATCGATGAGGGGACCGGAGGGGAAGGAACTGCCTGAGCCGACCGGTTCTTACCTCGATTTGCGGCACCATTTGTTTCGCTGAAGGTAAAACAGGCGCTCACTTTACAAATTCCTTTTACCGCTCTACATTTTGCGCCTGTGATCCCATGCGATATTCCACGTATTCTCGCTTTTACTCTGAATGGATTCGGCGTTGCCGGGAGGAAAAAATCTCAATGCTCCAACTCCAAAACTCGATGACTCTCAAGAAAGAGCCCTTCGAGCCAATAAACAATCGGACCGTCAAAATGTTCAGCTGCGGCCCGTCCATCTACCGTCGGCCGCATATAGGCAATTACCGCACTTTCATCTGGGAAGATACTCTGCAGCGTTATCTGGAGTACCTGGGGTACGATGTTCGGCGGGTCCTGAATTTTACCGATATCGAGGACAAATCCATAGAAGAGGCTCAGATGCTCGGAGAATCGGTGACCGAGGTAACCGGCGCGGTGGCCGAGCGTTTTATGCAGGAGACTGCAAAACTGCGAATCAAATTGCCGGACAAAATTCCTCGCTCCTCGACGAGTGTGCAGCAGGCGGCCCGCATCATTCAGCAGTTGATCGAAAAAGGGTATGCCTACAGGTACCGGGGCAACATCTTCTTTGATCCGCTCAAATTCAAGGATTTCGGTAAACTTTATAAGCTGGACATGAGCAGGTGGCCCAAGGAGAAAAGACGCTTCAAGCTCGATACCTATCCCGGGCAGAGGTGGAATTACGGCGACTTTATACTGTGGCACGGATACAAAGAGGGCGATCCGGTTTACTGGGATACGGAAATAGGCAGGGGAAGACCGGCCTGGAACATTCAGGACCCCGCGATGATTTCGGAATCCCTGGGTTATGCTCTGGATATATTCTGCGGCGGCATCGACAACATGGTCAGGCATCACGACTATAATATTGCCGTTATGGAATCGGTATCGGGGCAGGAGCTTGCCCGTTACTGGCTCCATGGCCAGCATGTCCTTGTCAACGGCAAGAAGATGTCAAAAAGCCTCGATAATATCGTCTATCCCGAAGACCTTCTGGCCCGCGACTTTTCCTGGGAGCATATCCGGTTCGGCCTTCTATACCGCCATTACCGGAGACGGCTGAACCTTACGATGGAATTTTTCAGCAAGCTCAGTGCCCGTCTCGATAAATTGCGGGAGATGGTAGCCGCGATTCTGAAAGGTCCTCATGGCGAACCTGCCGCGGACGACAGTGTGCAGGAAATGATAAAAGAGTTGTCCGAACGCTTTGAAACGGCAATGAACAACGACCTCGACACTCAAAATGCCTTCGAAGGCGTTTTCGGCGCGGTCTCGGGGTTGCACAACCTGAAGAAAGCCGGGCGGATCGGAAAAAAGGATGCTGACGTCGTTTCGGAAAAGCTCCACAAAATAGACGGTGTACTGCAGGTTATATTCTGACCCGCGCCGCTGTGAATCGATAGGTGAGCGACGCAGTCGCGTCTTTTTGCCGATTTCAACAAGTCCCCCGCTTCCCTCATTGAAGGGAGCGGGGCTTTGCATCAAAATTTCACACCATTATTTCCCGAAGTGAAACCGCAAAAGCATGTTGAAACGCTGAACGGTTGCGGCATGGTACTGCTGCAATTGAGCGTCACTGCTCAGCATGGCTGACAGGCTGGAGACGAAAGGCTCGATGCTCTCGCGCTTCTGGCAGAGGAGGAAGAAGTCGGTGCTGCAGGCAAGTCCTTCTCGAACAATCGAGTCCGGAGGATAGTTTTCGCTGATTGCCGCCATATCCAGATCGTCGCTGAAGAGCAACCCTCCGAACCCGAGGCGTTCCCGAAGGCATGTCCGGTTGATTTCCGGGGAAAGGGTCGCGGGCCTGCCAGGATCGACTGAAGGGTAGACGGCGTGAGAGGTCATTACGCAGTTTACTCCGGCCTTGATTGCAGCCTGGAATGGAATGAGGTGCCGGCGGAATTCTTCGAGACTGTCCCCTTGAATGAGTGGTGAAAAGTGATGCGGGTCCAGTTCCGCCCTGCCCAGGCCGGGGAAATGCTTCGCGGTAGCCGAGATTCGGTTTGCCTGGAGGGTTTCGATCCAGATTCTCCCCAGATCTGCAACTGCGCCCGGTACAGAGCCCAGTGAACGGGATTCCATGAAGTGGTCCCGACCTCTCGGAACGATGTCGAGTACCGGGGCGAAATTAATGTGGATTCCTATCTGGTTCAGGTCGGCCGCACATATCCCGGCCCATCGGATGACAGCTTCGGGTCCTTCTTCTGCGAGAGCCTTTGCAGAGGGCAGACTCGTAAAGTGGGGAGTGAGCCTCTGGACCTTTCCCCCTTCCTGGTCTATTGCCACGAGCAGCGGGCGGTTCATCTGTTCCCCGGCAAAGGCCTGCGCCTCCGACAGGAGTGCTGTTAACTGCCCGGGATTCTCGATATTTCTTTTGAAAAGAACGATCCCGGCGGGATGGTATTCCGTAATGAGATGTTTCAGTTCCTCTTCCGGGTCTGTGCCTCTAAATCCAAGAAACAAGTGTATACCGGGTTGTAAATCCAATTGCCCCTCCAGTTTTTGGCTATATGAATCAACCGACGTGCCCGAGCGCTTCCGCAATTCGAATATGACTTGCCCGCCAGATTGGAAGCAGAGCGGAAGCTATCCCGATGCCGAAACTGACCAGCGCGCATTCTACAAGGGTTTTCCACTGTATGTGGAAAACGGGCAGAAAATCGCTCATGCCCTTCGAGAACACGGCGGCAACCGGGTAGGAAAGAATGATTCCGCAAAGCCCGCCGAGCATGGAAAGAAATACGGATTCGCCGGCTATGAGCATCCAGAGATACTTGCTTCCGAAACCGATTGTCTTGAGGATCGCATATTCCGGCATGCGCTCGCGCGAAGTCATGGCCATGGTGTTTGCAAGGATCACGAGAATGACCCCGATCACCACGTAAGAAACCACGCGGATAGCGATTACTATAGCGTCCATCATTGCCAGGAACCCGGCCTGGAAAGCCTTTTCGGTTTCGGTGAGAGTCTCCGCCCATGAGTTCTTGAAAAGAGCATCGATCGATGCGGAAATCTGTGCGGCTTCGGACGGATCCTTTATCTGGATCAGATACCAGCCGACTTTGCCTGCTCTTGTCGCCAGCGCGGATTTCTTTACTTTTTCATCCAGGTAGTTCCAATTGAAGAAGAAGGCGGTCTCATCCACCGTTTTGGTGGCTCCCCGGTAGACGCCCCGCAAGACGAAGTTCCATTCGCCCGGATAGATGTTTCCGGTCAGCGTGATGGTGTCCCCGAGTTTCCATCCGTATTTGTCTATCAGTTTCCGTCCGACGATGCACGCATTGCGCTGGCTTCGGAAGGCCTTCAATTCATCGGAAGGGATGACCATTTCAGGCGCAACGTCGAAATAGTGGTCGGGTTCGATAGCAAGGCGGGGAAAAAAATGACGCTCATCGATGTAGATTCCGCCGAACCAGTTTGCATAACTAACCTGGTTTACGCCTGGGACCTGGAGTATCTGAGTCCGGTAGCTGAGAGGGAGAGGCATAATCAGGGAAACCGCATTCCTGGTAACCAGCCTGTTGGGAGACGCGGAGTTGACCCCGGTATACCATGCCTCCAGGACCGTGCTGAGCAGGCAGAAAGCGAGTATGGCGACCGCCATTCCGATAATGGTCAGAACGGTCCGCAGCCGCTGTCTGAATGTATTGCGAATGATGAGTTTGAAAAACTGCATTCAAGCCTTGCCTGGTATGAATAGGAAATCCTGCAACAAGGGTGAACGGCACTCCTTCTCACAAAGCTAAATTATATTTGAATTCAGTGATGAAATCGAACAAGAAGAGAATCCGGAACCGCAGTTAGAGCAGCCGATCCGATCATGTGGCCCATAGCATTCCCAACAACCTGGCCGGCCGGCATGGCTGCTCCTCCGACGGCGGGATTACTTCATCTTCCGTATGCGAATCTCGGTTTCAGACTGCCCTTTGAGCAGGTCCACCAGTTCGGAAAGATCGGTATCAGAGTAATGGTAGGGATAGAAGATTTTGGGCCGTATCACTTTAACCGCGTCGGCAGCCATCTCGACAGACATCGTATAAGGGATGCTCACCGGCAGAAACGTGATGTCGATTTCGCTCAATTCTTTCATTTCGGGAATTTTTTCCGTATCACCGGCAATATAGACCCGCTTGTCGCCGAAAGTCAGAATGTACCCGTTGCCCATGCCTTTGATATGGTAAGGAAAACCGGAGGATCGCTTGTGTACGATGTTGTATGCCGGGACACCCTCGATTTTGAGTCCCTGGACGATTTTTACGTCTTCGTTGCGCATGACGATACCTTCCGGATACTGAATGGCGCAGCCTTCGGGCAAAACGATAAGCGTATTTTCCGTGCGCAACGTCTCGAGTGCGTTCAGGTCCAGGTGGTCCTTGTGCTCATGCGTGACGAGGATAATATCTGCTTTGGGCAACTTTGAGAAATCGGCATACTCCCCGACTGGATCGATGTAGATCTGCTTGCCGTTAAACAGCATCTCCAGGGAGGCGTGTCCAAGGAAGGTGATTTGGAGCGGCCCCGCCAATGTGTCGATCGTGTCTGTTTCATATTGTTGGCACAAAGCTGCGACTGGGCAGAGAAAAAACAAAAAGATCAATATCAGGCTAAAAATCGGCTTATTCATAGAAGGCTCCAGGAACGCTCTTCGGTTTGGTCTCACATGCTTGCCCGGGAATACTTTTACCTAACGGTTTGGCGTAAAATACTCCGATATGCGCCCATGCTCAACGAAATTCCGGAAATAGATACCAATTATTATCTGCTGATGTTTCCTGGTTCGGCCTCCTCGCCTGCAAAATAAGGCGGCGTGCGGCCCGGATAGCGAAACTTTTCTCTTGTTAGCCGGGGCAAGTTGTGGAATTCTCTTATCGTGTTTACCTGATATGCAGAACAGGAAATACTGAAAGTTTTCCGATAGATCCGAGTTTCCCTTCAGGAGGTGGAATGAATCTGCTCTTTTTGGCTTGCCTGATCGCGGTAATCCTGGCGGTCGGGATGGGATTATACTTCTTCCGGGCCAGATCCGGAGCGAAAACCGAAATTCCCGAGATTTGCATGGGCGCTATCAGGGTGACGGACCGGCAGGGGCGGGACATGCTGATAATCCGCAAGGATGACGGCAGCTTCGAAATGCACGAAGAACAAAAAATCAGGAAACAGTGCCTGGCTGGTACCGATCACAGGCACTGACCTCCCGGGTATTTCGGGCCGGTTTTCCGACCGAAAATCGAAATCCGCAAGTCTTTTCAGGAAAGGCGTTGCGGATTTCGAGCGTGAACAGATAGATCCTATTGCTCTTTGGCGAAATGGGCGACAATGCTGTCGACCAGCCCCTGAATCGTGTATTCAGAAGGCATGATGGAAGTCTTCAGACCGAACTTCCCGGCGGTTTCGGCCGTTATCGGCCCAATCGAGGCAATAACGGTTTTGTTCAGGAAGGGAGATAATTCCTCTTTCCCGACCAGGGAAAAGAAGTTGGAGACCGTCGAAGAAGACGTGAAAGTGAGGCAATCCACTTCGCCCGCCTTTATGAGTTCCGCAACTCCCGCCGCATCCTCTTCGGGCAGAACCGTCTGGTAAGCCGGGACGACATCTACGTGCGCTCCTAGTTCCACCAGCTTTTCCGGCAGAATCTCGCGTGCGACCATGGCTCGAGGCATGAGGAAACGCATTTCCTTGAGATTTTCTCCGGCAAGGGCTTCGAGAACGCCTTCCGCGCGGTATTCTCCCGGAACGAGATCGGGGCGCAGCATTGATGACTCGAGTGCTTCGGCCGTCTTGGGACCGATGGCGGCAAGGCGGACCCCTTTTAACTCACGGACGTCCTTTCCGGCGGCGAGCAGTCTTTCCATGAAGAAACGGACGCCGTTGACGCTTGTGAAAATCACCCAGTCATAGGTGGAAATCTGTTTGATCGCCTGGTCGATCGGGTCCCAGGAAGGCGGTGGGGCAATCGATATGGTGGGAAATTCGATGCACCGTGCGCCGAGTGCTTCGAGAGCGGCCTTGAAATCGCTTGCCTGCTCTCTTGCCCGCGTTATCACGACCGTGCGGCCGAAAAGAGGCCTGTGCTCGAACCAGTTCAGCTCATCGCGGCACTTGACGACTTCTCCTACGACTATCATTGCCGGCGGCTTGAGCTTGGCTTCCTGTACCTTCCGGACTATGTCCGCGAGTGTGCCCGTTACAGTCTGCTGAAGAGGCGTGGTGCCCCAGCGGATCAGAGCGACGGGCGTTTCGGCGGGTCTGCCGTTTTCGATCAGGTTCCTGCAGATTTCGGGCAGGTTTTTTACCCCCATGAAAAAGACGATTGTTCCCGCACCCGTTGCAAGCTTGTCCCAGGCGATCTTGGAATCGGTTTCGTTCTTGTCGGCCCTTTCATGGCCCGTGACGAAGGCTATGCTGGCCGTGAAGTCGCGATGGGAAAGGGGAATGCCTGCATAAGCGGGAACTGCGACCGCGGCGGAAATGCCGGGTACGACCTCGAAGGGAATCCCGTTTTCGACAAGCACCTGGGCTTCTTCGCCGCCTCGGCCGAAAACGAACGGGTCGCCTCCTTTGAGCCGGACGACCACGTTCTCTTTTCCCTTTTCGACCAGAAGGGCATTGATTCCGTCCTGGCTGAGAGTATGATCGCCGCCTTTCTTCCCCACGTAGATCCGCTCCGCGGTGGACGGGGCATATTTTAGAAATGCCTCGTTGGCCAGGTAGTCGAAAACCACTACTTCGGCTTTTTGGAGGACTTCCTTTCCGCGAATCGTAAGAAGACCGGGATCACCCGGCCCAGCTCCCACCAGATAGACTATGCCTTTTTTCACTGTGCACTCTTGGTTGAGAATGGATTATTGAAAAGCGCCAATTGTGGAAGTCGGTGCTTTGCAGATAGCTTATCATGCGCCGGTAGGCTTTTTGTTCATTGGCGGGTTGCGCTCCCGCTATAGCCCACCCTACGGATTAGCCCACCACCGCGGCCCTTGCCGAACATGATCGACGGGCGAAGATTTCAGGTCAATGTCAAATTTTCGGGCTTGCCCATCTTGTAGACTTCTTCCAGGATTCTCTTCGCACCCTGATTGAGCAGTTCGGCGGCGATTCTTTTTCCGAGTTCGACCGCTCCGTCCGGCGGAGCCGATCCAGTTGCACGGAAGATCTGTCGGCCGTCGATCGATGCAACCAGGCCGGACAACTCGACCGCGTTTCCGGTGACTCTCGCGTGGCCCCCGATCGGTACCTGGCAGCCTCCGTCCAGTTCCTTCAAAAGACTGCGCTCGGCCTCCACCGCGACGGCACTTTCCCTGTCATCGAGAGGTGAAAGGAACTTCCGGATTCTTTCGTCGCCGGACCTCGATTCGATCCCGAGTGCGCCCTGGCCTATGGCCGGAATGAACTGCGCCGGATCCAGGTAAAGGGTTATCCGGTCCTGCCAGCCCATGCGCCTTAGACCTGCTGCCGCAAGAATAATTGCGTCGTACTGGCCTTCCTGGACCTTGCGGATGCGGGTATCGAGATTACCCCTGAGGGTGCGAATTTCGAAATCCGGGCGAAGCTTCAGCATCTGCGCTCCACGGCGCAGACTGCTTGTTCCGATCACGGCCCCTTTAGGAAGGTCGTCGATGGTGCTTCCCTGCCGGAGTATAAGCACGTCACGGGGATCTTCCCGCCTGGGGACCGCACCTATCCGGAGACCTTCCGGCAGCACCGCCGGGACATCTTTCATGCTGTGTACGGCGACGTCTACGGATCCGTCCAGCAGGGCATCCTCGATTTCCTTCACAAAAAGGCCCTTACCGCCGACTTTCGCCAAAGGCACATCGGTAATTTTATCACCGGTGGTCCTTATGATTTGAAGCTCGACTTCAACACCCGGCCAGAGTTTCTCCAGCGCTGCTTTCATCATGCCGCTCTGCTGGAGAGCGAGCATGCTCCCACGGGTTCCGATGCGAATTAATTCTTTTGCCAATTTGCCTCTTCCTAAAGATTAATGACAGGTAGCGCAGCTTCCGCCCGCGCATCCGGCGCAGCCGGAACTGGCGGTGCTTGCCCCTCGGCTGCTGGCCGCTCCCTTATCTCCGCCGCTTTTGAAACCGCAAACGGACATCATCTTCTGCACGTTCGAGGATTCGCATTTCGGACAGTTAACCGCTTCGTCGCTCCTGAAAACAAGCCTTTCGAACTGCTCGGAGCAGTTGCAGCACTGGTACTCATATATCGGCATTTCGACCACCTCCCGATGGAAAAATGAAAAATCAAAGTAAGAATAACACGTCAGGAAGCAAGCTCCAACTGTATTAGGTCCCCGTCCCGGACCCTTTTGAACTCGCGGGCATCTCCGATCACCTTTCCGATTATATTGACGGCGCTCGCCGGACGGATCTCGCTTCCCCTGCTGACAGGGGTTGGACCGAAAAAGATGCAGAATGCCCGTCCGGAAGGCCAGTAGCCGAGGTCGCCGACCTGGACGACATCGACCGCCGTCGCATCGAGCTTCTGAGTGATCGGGGTTGAAAAGTAAATCTCATCGCCCCATGTGTTTGCCGCAACGGTGAGGGGCAGGGCGTCCCGAATGGCGTTTGCTGTCGGAGTATCGGCCAGTTCGGCCGTCATGACGATCTTTCCCGACTTGATTTGAATCCGGCTTCCCATCAGTTCTCCTCTCGAATCTGGTCCAAAACGGCTGCAATAAGAAGCGGGAACATGATTTCGTGGTGGCCGGTAAGGTGAATTCCCATACCGCCGCCCTGTGTCGGCCTGTTGACCACATTGGTCAGCGGCCGGTATTGGCGCTGAAAATCCATGTTGATCGTCGTGAGATTGTCGAGTGGAAACCCATAGTTCCTCGCCACGCTCACCGCCTTGAGGAAGACCTCCGGAATGATCACGGCGGATCCGAGATTTATGAAGACTCCGTCCCGGAGTGTCCCGACAAGACTGCAGAAGAGTCTGAAATCAAAATGGCTGAGTGCCCCGGTAGCTGCTCCGTTCATTTCCGGGTGCATGTGGATGATGTCGGTCCCCACCGCCACATGGACCGTTACCGGAATATTATGTCGTGCCGCGGTCGCTAGAATGCTGGAGCCGGCAAAAGGTGCTTTTTCAGAAAGGAGCGCTTCTCCAACGGCCTTTCCCAGTCCCGTTTCGCCTTTTTGAAAACCCTTCAGTACAGCGCGGTGGATGAACTCAGCCGTCTCGCGGGCCATTCCGAATTGACCGCTGCCCAAAACGGCCGCGACGTCCTCGGAGGTCTTTCCCGCAAGGGCTGTTTCCACATCGTGAATGACCCCGGCCCCGTTCAGGGCAATGCCTGAGAAAATGCCGCGCTCGATTGCATCGATGATTATCGGATTAAGACCGACTTTTATCGGATGGGCTCCCATCCCGAGGATGAGCGTCTTTCCGGACCGGACCGCTTGCGCTATGGCCGATACGGCCGCCCGCAGATCGCCAGCCGCCAGGATCGATGGAAGGTTTTCGACGAATTGGAGCAGAGTACCGCCGGGAGACCATGGCCTGGCGAAATGGTCCACTGTGACCTTGCTTTGCCGGTCGGCTAGGCTGGTCGTTTTCAGTCCGCTGAGATCGATCGGCTTCCAGTCCGAAGAACGGGCAGTCATCCAGGAGACTCCTCAACTGCGAAAAAGATCTGAACCACGAAAAACTTAGAGCAGCAAAGCCGCAACCAAAATGCAGAAAAACAAAAGCCTGCAACCACGAAATGCACGAAAATCACGAAAAAAAACAATACATAGTAACATTAATGGTGCAGGGACCGCGGACGCTGTGGGCATAGCTTTATCGTAGCCATCATCCGGCCATCGCGAAGAATGTCCGCAAGGATTCGTATGCCGCTATGCTTGGTAGAAAAAACACGTTTAGCTGGATTTTGATCATGCCGGCTCTGCAACTTCGCTGGTTCCCAAGCTCCGGCTTGGGAACCCCGGCTTTCGTAGCTCCAGCTTCCTTTGCCGAAACCTGGATGCAGGCACAGTTCCCTTTCTGCCGAACCGTTGCTCCCCACGATCCTCCAAATAGGATGGTGTTCCCGCTCCGCGCCACCCGTCATTTCCGGGTGCGAAGCACGGGCGGATTGAAATGGAGTGCCGGAAGCGCGGCAGAGCACGGCCACGAACCTATTAGGCCTACCGGGGCGGGGTTCCCAAGGAGGACCTTGGGAACCAGCGAAATCATCCGCATCCATATCAGTCGGATTGGCGGGACGGTGGGCACGGTGAGGCTTTACCCCGCTCCGCTCCCCCACCCTACATCATTTACTTGTTTTACATTCCACCATCACAAAAGATTCCAGCCCCCGTCTCTCAATGGGGGTGTGGTGCCGTAGGCTCTTAAGTCGTCTGCAACCTTATCGTATTGTTTTCTTTCGTGATTTTCGTGCCTTTCGTGGTTGCAACTTTTGAATGCCTTTTGCTTTACGTTTTATTCTTTGACCCGCGTGATTTTTGCGCCAACCGCGGACAGTTTCTTCTCGATGGCTTCGTAGCCACGGTCGAGGTGGTAGATTCGCGTGATTTCCGTCGTGCCCTCGGCAGCCAGGCCGCACAGGACAAGCGACGCCGAGGCCCGCAGGTCGGTTGCCATGACCGGCGCCCCGGAGAGTTTCTTAACTCCGCGCACGATGGCCGTTCGTGCGTCAAGATCGATGTCTGCGCCCATGCGTTTGAGTTCGAGCACGTGCATGAAGCGGTTCTCGAAAATCTGCTCCGTGATCATGCTGACCCCGTTCCCGATCGCCATAAGCGCCATGAACTGAGCCTGCATGTCCGTCGGAAAAGCGGGGAAGGGCTGGGTTTTGATATTGACGCTGCGGATTTTGTTCTTTCCGCGCACTTCGATTGTGTTGCCGTCAACTTTAATGGAAAGCCCCGCCTCGGTGAGTTTCTGAATGATCGCTCCGAGGTGGTCCGGCCTGCAGTCCGTTAGTCTCAGCCTGCCGCCCGTGATGCCTGCCGCAACCAGGTAGGTCCCCGCTTCGATCCTGTCCGGAATAACCGTACATTCGGAGGGCGTCAGCTTATTTACACCCTGAATGACGATTTCCGCCGTCCCGACGCCCTGGATCTTTGCTCCCATTTGCTGGAGGTATTCGGCAAGTGCGGTAACCTCGGGTTCCCGGGCGGCATTCTTCAGAACTGTTTCCCCGTCTGCCAGGCAGGCGGCCATCATGATATTTTCCGTGCCGGTGACGGTAACCTGGTCGAAGGTTATGTTTGCGCCCCGGAGCTTGTTGGCGCGCGCCAGAACGTAGCCGTGGTCGAGGGTGATATCGACCCCCATCTGTTCGAGGGCCTTTAGATGCAGATTAATCGGCCTCGCGCCGATTGCGCATCCGCCGGGAAGCGACACGCGGGCCTGCC
Source organism: Pseudomonadota bacterium (assembly GCA_023416335.1). Next base: position 27,827 of record JAEZHY010000301.1, read on the forward strand.
TGTACCTCGCAAGCAGAGGTCCGAGGACGAGGACGGATGCCCTCATTGTTTTGACCAGATCGTATGGGGCTTCAAACGTATCGATATCCGACGTGTCGATCCGAAGGACGTGGTTCTGTTCGGTGGCCGCTCCCATGTACCCGAGCAGCGTCAGCATGGTGCGAATGTCCCGGAGCCGGGGAGCGTTGTGAAATACGTGCTTGCCGTCTGCAAGGAGCGTTGCGGCCATGAGCGGCAGAGTGCAGTTCTTTGCCCCGCTGATTCGAACCTCACCTTCGAGCGGAATCCCACCTTCTACAACGAGCTTATCCATCAATTTCCCTCTAACTTGCGAACGTGCAAAACACGTTTTATGCCTGCATAATCGTTTATGAATTCGAACCTTCCCGGAAACGTCCGGGACAATTCCTCCCGGAGTATCTCGGCCTGCCCCATCCCGATTTCCATCAGCATGGAACCTCCCGGTTTCAGGTACGAACCGAACTGATCGAGGATCAGGCGAACCAGGTCCAGCCCGTGTTCTCCGCCGCCGCGAAGAGCCGAGTCGGGCTCATAATTGGCGATTTCGGGAGCCAGGTCAAGGAATTCCGATTCGGAAATGTAGGGTGGATTTGAGACGATCAGGTCGAATTCCTGCTCCGGCCGGAGGGGCGCAAAGAGGTCGGCAATAGCGAAAAAGATGCGATCCGCAACGCCGTTCCGGGACGCATTCCGCCTGGCCAGCCAAAGGGCCGAAAGGGATTTGTCCGTTGCGACGACCCGCGCCTCGGGCCGCTCGTGGGCAATCGCGACGGCTATTGCGCCCGAACCCGTACCAATATCGAGAACCAGGGAAGGCGTGTCGCCGACCAGTTCCAATGATTTTTCGACGATTATTTCGGTTTCGGGGCGGGGGATCAGGACCGCAGGCGTCACTTCGAATTCAAGGGACCAGAATTCCTGTTTTCCGACAATGTACTGAGTGGGTTCGAATGCTGCTCTTCGCCGGATGAGAGTCTTGTAACGGGCCAGTTCCTCGGGAGCCAGCGGCCTGTCATAGTTGAGATAAAGCTGAATGCGCTCCAGCCCCAGGACATGTGCGAGAAGCACCTCGGCATCCGCCCTCGGCTGCTCTATCCCCTTGTCGGTGAAGTATTTTGTCGTCCATTGCAGGACCTTCAGAATGGTCCATCTTTCTTCCATCCGCCAGCCTCGGAAGTGTATTTGGATTTTGACCCGCGCGATTCTAATATGATCGAGACGAAAAAAACAGCCCCGCGGGTGTTTGGGAGAGAGGAAAAAGAATCGGAACCACGAAAACGTGTGGAGCCGCAACCCAAAAGAATACAAAAGACAAAACTTGAACCACGAAAGGTCTGGGCAGCACAGCCGCAACCAAAATACGAAAGGCAAAAGCTTATAACCACGAAAGCCACGAAAATCACGAAAAAAACAATGCCATAGCAGCAATGGTGCCGGGAGTGCGGTAGGGTGGGCAAAGCTTCACAGTGCCCACCGCCCGCCCCCTCGGATCAGGGCTTATCGGGATGGCTGGACGGTGGGCACCCCCAAAAGCGGAGTGCCCACCCTACGCCGCTCGCCGTTCACTTTTATTGAAATTTCGTAAAAGAGGGGAATCTCGAATTTGTGTGGTTGGAAGTCTTTGTTCTTCTTGTGGTTGCGGGCGGCAGGCTTCCGGTCCGCTATTCGTCCTCGTCGAACCGGGCAAACAGGCCTGCTTTTTCCTCCGCCGTCACTTCGTCCGGCTGGAATACAGGAGGCAGTTCTTCGGTGCAGACGCAGTTCCTGCCCGAATTCTTGGCCTTGTAAAGGAGTTCATCGGCTTTGCTGAGGAACTTGCTGATGGTAAGTTCGTCCGTAAAACGAAAAACCACCACTCCGAAGCTTCCGGACAGCGAAACCTCCTGGTCCTGGAGTCTGACAGGGTTCGATGCGATTGCCTCGCGAAGGCGTTCCGCGATTCCCGTTGCCTGAATGAGGGACGTGCCCGGCAGGATCAGGGCAAATTCCTCGCCGCCGTACCGGCAGGGAATATCGATGAGCCGAATCCCTTCGCGAAGGATTCTTGCAACCCAGGCAAGGGCCGTGTTGCCGCATTCGTGGCCGTAAACCGTATTGATATTCTTGAAATGGTCGAGATCGAGCATTATGAGGCTTGTCGGCAGCTTCGTGCGCCGCGTCCTCTCCATCTCCATCTCGAGCGCCCTCTGCAGATAGCGGAAATTGTAATGGCCGGTCAGGGCATCGACATAGGAGAGTTCTTCCAGCTTGCGGCATCGATCGCGGAGTTCGGCCACCTCTGCTTCCAGAGGGCACTCATTCACGCCGCACCGCTGTCTTAAATCGACCCTGTCCTGCAAAATGTCCTCCTGAGCCCGGCGAACCTGCGTCAATACCTTAATACTCTATTAACTTTCTTTTATACCGATGCCTTGTATAGTTCAAGAGACTCGTTAGTAGTCGGCTATGCGATTTGATTTTTTCCTATCCTTACCACCTGAAACGGAAATACGGGAAAATCGACGGAAAAGCGTATCCATCTGTTAGGATGGGTTTCTGTGAGAAGATTTCCGTTCATGTCTTCAAAGGCATCGAGCCTGTGCAGTCGCGAGAGGCCGCCGGGGTCGAGGAATTCGAGTTCGCTGCCGGCAAAGATTCGGGACCTTGTCTCCAAAAGTATCTTCCCGCTCCCGTCCTGTCGTCCCGTGCCGTTCCCCGGGATGTCGCCGGAAGGGTACGGATGCGCCAGCCCGGCCAGCGTATGCGTCTGGATATAGGAAACATCCGTTGAAACATCGGATGCGCCGGGGGCGGCACCCTGGAAGAGGATCCCTTTCGTGTATGGACGGTGGCTTATCCTGTTCAGATCGTCCATCCATGACGGTTCGACTGTAAATGCTCGGCCGTTTTCCGCCGCTGCGTCGATTGCCTGCCGATATGCGCGTGTCACGCTCGCCAGGTAGAGCGGGGCCTTCATACGGCCCTCTATTTTGAACGAATCGATCACGAGGGCCGAGAGTCGCCCGATTTCTTCGATCAGGCACAGATCTTTGGAATTGAAAATATATGTCCCGCGCGCATCTTCCTCGACCGGAAAGAACTGCCCGGGCCGTTTCTCCTCAACAAGGCCGTACGACCATCTGCACGGCTGCGTGCAGAAGCCGCTGTTGGCGCTGCGGTTGTTGAGCATTGCGCTCATGAGGCATCGGCCGGAGTAGGACATGCACATTGCTCCGTGCACGAAAATCTCTATCTCCGCACCGGTTTTGCCCCGGATCTCGGCGAGTTCGTCGAAGCTCAGTTCCCTGGCGAGATTGATTCGGCTGACTCCCTGCTCCTGCCAGAATTCCACGGAGGCTGAATTGGTGGTATTTGCCTGCGTGCTCAGGTGAACGGGTATCCCGGGGGCATATTTCCGGGCGAGAAGCAGAACACCCGGATCGGAGACGATTACCGCGTCGATTCCCAGGTCCTGGAGATATTCCAGGTAGGGCGGGAGTTTCTTCAGATCGTGTTCGCGCGCGAACACGTTTACGGTGATATAGACCTTCTTTCCGAACCGGTGCGCGATGAAGACGGCCGCCGCGAGTTCCTCGAGGTCCAGGTTATGAGCGAAACCGCGCAGGCCGAAATCTTTTCCGGACGCATACACCGCATCGGCGCCATAGGCGAAGGCAATCCTGCACTTATCCAGGCTCCCGCCGGGCGCGAGAAGCTCGGGCTTCCTTCGGGCAAATTCAGGTTCGGCTTGATTCATATGTTAAAATCTTTTTTAAGCGGAATTTTTGAGAACTTTCATTGTAAACGGATCATGAGCATTTGACAAATCCGGCGTCCGCATATACTTATCCTGATCTGATCAAAGCAGCCGTTTGCACGCCGATTTGCACGGGCGAAAATGCGTATGAAAAAGCCCGCTCCAGCGTGGGTTGCGCGCGGGAGGGGGATATTCCATGCCATTGAGCACGTACCTTGTCAATCCTGACCGGGCTGAAAGGAATTTTGAGCGATCGGGGGAACCGTCGATAACGGGATCATACACCCTTCCTCTTCTTTCGAACGGAGTCATTGCCATACAGGAAAAGAGCCATTCCTATTCCGGCTCCGACAAATCGGAGCAGAACCGGATCGCCTGGCTTAAGCTCAAGCTTGTCGAGGGTCTGGGCAACCGGTCCATTTTTCGTCTCCTCGAGGTTTTCGGCTCTCCTGAAAATATCGTGGCAGCGCGCCTGAAAGAACTCTCTTCCGCAGGCATCAACCGGGAAAAACCGCTTCAGGCATTGGCGGCAAAGCAGTTCCTTCGGGATCCTGAAACGGAGTGGGCGAACCTGAAAAGGCGGAATGTCAGGATGATCTGCCTGGGGGATGAGGACTATCCGTCCAATCTGGCCGGAATCCCCGATCCGCCGGCAATTCTGTTTTCATCCGGAGCTATCGAACCGAGGGACCTCGTGTCGATTGCCGTGGTCGGTTCGAGATTCGCCTCGCCCATGGGGCTCGTCTTCACAGAGAAGCTGTGCTCCGATCTTGCCCGTTGCGGTGTGACCGTCGTAAGCGGCTTTGCTGTCGGTATAGACAGCGCCGCTCATCGGGGCGCCCTGAAGGCACGGGGCAGGACCCTGGCGGTACTGGGCTGCGGTCTGGATATAAACTATCCGTCTATTAATGCGGACCTGCGGCGGGATATCCTTGGGACCGGAGCGCTCTTGACCGAGTTTCTGCTCGGAACGCCTCCCGCCCCCGGCCATTTTCCGGCAAGAAACCGGATCATCAGCGGTCTTTCGCTCGGGGTCGTGGTCGTTGAGGCCGCGGAAAGAAGCGGGTCGCTCATTACGGCCCGTCTGGCGCTGGAGCAGGGAAGGGAAGTGTTTGCGGTCCCCGGAATGGCGCAGAGTCAGCGGAGCATCGGGCCGAACAGACTGCTCAAACAGGGAGCTAAACTGGTTGAAGGTGTCGAAGATATTCTGGAGGAAATACGGCCTCTTCTCCGTCCGGGGATGGGCGGAGCGGTACCGCTTCGCGAAGAGCCGGGCAGCGCCGATTTACAGGGAGCCAGTACCGAAGAAAGAAGACTCTTAAGAATTCTGGACAAGACTCCGAAACACATAGATGAACTGGCACATGAGACCGGGGTCCCCGTACAACGGATCGCGGCCGTGCTGCTCGAATGCGAACTCAGGGGGCTTGTCGTACAATTGCCGGGAAAATATTTTATATCGAGCAGTCGGCAAAACATATAACCAGAGGTGATTGTTACATGTCCAAAGCGCTTTTGATCGTTGAATCTCCAACAAAAGCAAAGACCCTGGAGCGATATCTCGGGAAAGACTATATCGTCAAGGCCTCCGTCGGTCACATCAAAGATCTTCCGGGCAATAAACTGGGAATAGACGTGGAGAAGGAATTCAAACCGGAATACCACGTCATGCGCGGAAAGAAGAAGGTACTGGACGATCTCAAGAAGGCTGCATCCAAAGCTGATACCGTCTATCTCGGGCCTGACCCCGACAGGGAAGGGGAGGCGATTGCCTGGCATATTGCCGAAGAGATCGGGATTGAAGATAAGCCGATGCGCAGGGTGCTCTTCTACGAACTTACGCACAAGGCCATCCTGGAGGCGCTCGAAAAACCGAACGAGTTGAACCGCAAGCTCTACGAAGCCCAGCAGGCAAGAAGAATACTCGACCGCCTGGTGGGGTACATGATTTCCCCGATCCTTTGGGAGAAAGTGCGAAGAGGCCTGAGCGCCGGGAGGGTGCAATCGGTTGCTCTCCGGCTCATTTGCGAGCGGGAAAAAGAAATCCAGCAGTTCGAAAAAGAGGAATACTGGACGATCGATGCGCGTTTGACACCTCGTGCCGACTCGGCGTCCGGAGAATTTCCTTTCGGCGCGCAACTCATAAAGTTCAAAAAGAAGAAGTGCACGATCGGGAATCAGGCGGAAGCCGAACAACACGTCGAAGCCCTTCGCAGACTTCTCTATACAGTAGGCAAGGTCGAAAAGAAGGAGCGTCAGAGAAGGCCGTCGCCGCCTTTCATTACCAGTACGCTCCAGCAGGACGCTGCCAGGAGATTTCATTACTCGGCCAAGCAGACGATGAGCATCGCCCAGAAGCTCTATGAAGGTATGGAAGTCGGCAAAGACGGGGCTGTCGGCCTGATCACGTATATGCGAACCGATTCGACGCGACTTTCACAGGACGCGGTCCAGGCTGCAAGGGATTTTATCGCGGAGAAGTGGGGGCAAAATTATCTGCCTTCGAAACCTGTCGCCTACAAATCCAAGGAGACGGCGCAGGGAGCGCATGAGGCGATTCGCCCGACGGACGTCAACCGGACGCCGGAGAGCATGTCAAAATTTCTGACAAAGGAACAGCTGAACCTCTACACCCTTATCTGGAAGAGGTTCGTTGCCTGCCAGATGTCGCCTGCCCTGATAAATCAGACCACCATAGATATCACGGCCGATGACTACGTGCTGCGGACGACCGGTTCGACCGTTGCGTTTCCCGGTTTTCTGACGCTTTACGAAGAAGGGAAGGACGAACCGGAAGACGAAAAGGGCGAAGTGCGCCTCCCGGAACTCGCGGACGGCCAACCTCTGGATCTTCTCGGGATCGATCCGAAGCAGCATTTCACGCAGCCTCCGCCGCGGTTTACGGAAGCGACCCTGATAAAGACTCTCGAGGATCTCGGAATCGGCCGCCCCAGCACCTACGCCACCATTATCTCCACCATCCTGGAGCGAGAATACGTGTTACGGCAGAAGCAACGCCTGTCTCCGACCGAATTGGGGATGATCATCGACCACCTGCTGGAAGCCAATTTCCCCAACATCGTGGATGTGGCGTTTACTGCAAACATGGAAAAAGGCCTCGATGAGATAGAAAAAGGGGCCAATCCGCCTTTGCGCCTGCTGAATGAATTCTATGGCGACTTCTCCAAGACGTTGGATTCCGCGAGAAGCGGCATGCTGAACCTGAAGAGTGCAGGCTGGCCGACGGAACTGAATTGTCCCTGCTGCAGTCAGCCGCTCAAAATCCGTTTCAGCCGGAACGGGCCGTTCCTTGCCTGCAGCGGATACCCGGAATGTTCCTTCACCTCGGATTACGAACGGGATGAGAAGGGGCATGTTCACGTGGTGGAAACTCAGAAGAAGACAGTGGAGACCGGAGAAGTCTGCGAAAAATGCGGGTCGCCGATGGTCATGAAAACCGGCAGGTACGGGAACTTCCTTGCCTGCAGCGGTTATCCGAAATGCCGGAACACCCGGCCGGTTTCCAGCGGCATTCACTGCCCGAGGGAGGGCTGCACGGGCGAACTCGTCGAGCGCATGAGCCGGCGCGGGCGCTTTTACGGATGCAATAAGTATCCGGAGTGTAAAATGGTGTTCCAGGGTGAGCCTGCTCGCGAAGAATGCCCGGTATGCGGTGCGCCGCTTTTCAGAAGAGCGGCAAAGACGGGAAATGGGACCCTTTTTTGCATAAACCCATCGTGCAAGTACAAGAAGAAAGAGGAGCAGGAAAACAATATGGCGAGCGGCGGGGAGTAAAGATGGAGTTGGTTTATGCCGGGCCGGTTTATGAGCAGATAGTGGCCTTCTGGCTGGGGTGCTGCCTGGGTAGCTTCTATAACGTAATCATATACCGGCTGCCGCTGAATCAGTCGCTTGTCTATCCCGGGTCGCGGTGTCCGGGATGTGGAAATGAGATCCGCTGGTACGACAACATTCCCATCTTCAGTTACCTGCTCCTGGGAGGCAAGTGCCGGAACTGCAAGGCTTCGATTTCCGTGCGGTACCCGATCGTTGAAGCACTGACGGGCCTGATTGCCCTGATGCTGTACCGACGCTATGGACTTCACCCGCAATTTGGAATCGAATTCGTATTCTTCTCCCTCCTGTTGATAATCGCGTTCATCGACCTGGATACTCAAATCATCCCGAATGTGCTCTCACTTTCAGGAATCGTGCTTGGTGTGTTTTTTTCCTTTTTTACTCCCAGGCTTACCTGGGTGGATTCGCTTCTCGGGGCCTTTCTGGGAGGCGGACTGCTCTATCTGATCGCGGTCGGATATGCGTTCATACGGAAGCAGGAAGGCATGGGAGGCGGCGATATCAAGCTGCTCGGCATGATTGGAGCATTCCTGGGATGGCCCGGAGTCGTTTTTACCGTACTGGCCTCCTCCGTGTCCGGCATGATTATTGCTCTTCCTTTTATGTTGAAAAAAGGCGTAGGCCTTGGCGCCAGGATACCTTACGGACCTTTTCTCGCACTTGGTGCCGTCGTGTATCTCTTTTGGGGGCAACTCTTCTACAACTGGTACTTTAACGAGTTGCTCGGGATGTAGGTTCCGATGACCCGCAGGTGCTTCTTTGTCAATGAGATCGACGTTGACGCTCAGACCGTCAATCTTCCAACGCAGGCGTCGCATCATCTCGAAAATGTCCTGCGCCTGAAAGCGGGGGACGCGATCGAAATCCGGGACGGTCTCGGGCGTGCCTGGGCTGGTGAAATAGCCGGAATAAAGAAGGGCAGTGTGTCCGTCCGGCTTCTGGGAGAGCGCGATTTCCCGGGTGTCGAGTCGCCCCTGGGAATCTCGCTGGCGCTTGGGCTGGCCCGATCCGACATCATGGATCTGGTGGTGCGGCAGGCAACGGAGATGGGAGTCTCGCGACTCCTTGCGTTCCGGGCTGCGAGAAGCCAGTATGGACTTGCCGGGAACCAGGCGGAAAAGAAGAAGGAGCGCTGGTTGAAAATCGCCCGGGAGGCGATGTGCCAGTGCGGAAGAACGAGAGTGCCGGAAATTGCGGTTTTCGAAGATCTCGACCGCTTTCTTGCCTTAATTTCGCAGGAATCGGAACCGGGACCGCAACTGAAAATATTTGCACGGGAAGGAGAATCGGACAGGGGGCTTGAGATGCTCAGGCAATCATGGCCGCAGTGTGCGGGGGTAGTGGGTGCGATCGGCCCTGAAGGCGGCTGGGAGAGTTCCGAAGCCGCCCGGCTTGAGGGAGCAGGCTTTCTTCCCGTTCATCTTGGACCGAGAGTTTTGCGTTACGAAACAGCTGCTATCGCTCTGATTTCCTCGATCCAGCTCCTCTGGGGCGATATGGGGGAAACCAAGGACAAGAGGGGGCGACAAGGATGAAGTGCACTAAATGCGGTTTTGTAAGTTTCGATTACCTATCCGAATGCCGGAAATGCGGGACCGATATCTCTGCGGCAAGAGACCTGTTGGGTTTTTCTTCCGTAAAGCCTTCAGTCCCGTCCCTCCTGGGATCGCTCCTGGGGAAGTCCGCTCCTCTGCCTGAACCTGGGCCTCTCTCCGTGGAAGAGCCTGCTGCTTTGCCCACGTTCGACTTCGAGGAAGAACCGGAAATCGCCGATGGTTTCAAACTTGTCGATTCCGAAGCCGATGGAGGCGCGCCCGGCCTGGTCACGGCTCCTCTTCCCGAATCCGATGAAGGCGAGGAGGATTTCAGCCTTCTCGATCTCACGGACGACGAACTCGACCTGCTCATTGACAAAGACCAGAATCCGGCAGAGCGGCCGGTTCCCGCGCAGGTTGTGGCGAGAGGAGGCCCGGGAGCGGGCGGTTTGATCCCGGATTTTAATATCGACTCACTCCCCGGTTTGTCGGCGAAGCCCGAGCAGCCTGCCCCTGCGGCAAAGCCTGCCGCAGCAGCACCCAGGCAGCCGGGCGAAGCCGCTGCGGAAGACGATTTTGTAATTGAACTTTCGGAAAAGGATCTTCAGTCTCTGCTCACAGATCTCGGAGAAGTGCCGGAATCCGACGCGGCCAAAAAAACTGCCGCTCCTGAAGAACCGAAAGGCGATCTGGACGAGCTGGTCCTGGAACTCGACAAGCTCGGCAATTTCAAGCTCGATCCCGAAGAACCGCCGGCGGGGCAGAAGAAGTAACAGATCTTTGTCCATTAGCCGTTCTTGGCGTTCTCCGTCCGCCTTCGCCGCTGTCGAGGCATCGATCCGGGTATCCGTCGTAAAATTGATGCCCCGGATAAATTGCGAAACAAAAAAGGTTGACACCGGTTCTCCGTTTTACTAATATGCAAAGGGTTATGGCGAGGTAGCTCAGTCGGTAGAGCAGTGGACTGAAAATCCTCGTGTCCTCAGTTCGATTCTGAGCCTCGCCACTCCAAAATAAGGCACTCAGCGAGAAATCGTTGAGTGCCTTTGTTGTTTTGTGGGTCTTGAAGCCGATTTTTACAACCATACTGCAGCTGGTGATTCCATAGTTGTTAGGTATATAATAAGCCAATAGAGAGTGCAGCAGGCAAACGGGGGCGGCGTGGGGCTTTTGAGCAGACGAATCTGACTTGTCCACGAGCGTTCCCTGGTGCTTGCCATTTTGCAATGATCCGGCGCCGGGATCGATGGCTTCACAGGGCCGAAAACCATGCAGTACAAAGTCGCCTCTACTCGGGGTGCGGCGTTGGCATGTTGTTGATCGAGTCTCCAATCCATTCCCGAAGAGTCATACAATATAATCGCCGATGTTGCGATACCCGGTAGAGAGGGTGCCGGTGCGTTGCTTCTACGCCTCTCGGATATCCGGTGCTTTGGAAATCGACCTGCGAAAATCGGCGGCAGTGGTCAGGAAATGGCAAGGCACGGCGGCGGGGAGGGGGCTGTAAGCGACACCCCCCTATCCCCGTCCGAGGTGTTGCCGCCGGCTCAGTGCGGGTCTCATCCGCTCCGTTAAAGCTTACCATTTTTCTATACGATTTTTTTCACATGGGAAAACAATTAAGGCCTTGACACCGGACAACCGATTATTTAAACAGATAGTTGACTCATCTGCCAAGTGTAGAAGGAGCAGCAGAGGCCCTATGACATCCGTGTCACGGGGCTTTGGTCTTTTTACTCCAGTATTCATCTCTTTCCTTCTCAAAAGTTCTTTTTCGCCTCTCTTTCAAGCAATAAGCCGTTTTGAGGAGGTAGTAATTGCTGCGTTTTGCGAGAACAACCGCGAAATCATAGTCCTCTGCCCAAATCACCACGTTAGTTTTGGACCCACGCTTGCTTTCCCACCATGAGAATTTTTCTTGGCCTGCGAGTTTTATAGTCCAGGCAATCCAGCGAATACGTTCACAACGCTCCATATCCGGAATGCGGTCATCTTCGTTTCGGTTTTCGGGGCTTGGGGCTTCCGATATGACGTGCCAAAAACTAAACCCTTTGCCATTATGCTCGGGCATGAACTTAGTGCGCACGGGTAATTGTCTAAACAAAAGGTCGCCATTTACGATTGTGTCAAGGTATTCCTGGTACAGTATATCCAGATAGGGTTCCCATCTGCCCTCAAACTGAAGTAACAGAGGAGGTCCACTCATGCTTTATCCCTGAGATTGCCAGACAAAAACATTAAATTTTTGCTCTCGGGGGAGAGTGGAACGCAGAAGGCTGTGCCTTGATCTTGCACGTATGCGGTCAATAATCGCTATTTTAGCGTCACTGCCCACATTACCCCGGTGAAGATAGGAAAGGGCACCGATAAGGAGGTCAGTCATTTGAATAAGCATGACTTCATGGGACCGTACTAGCTGTATGTCTTGGATTATGTGACGGTCGAAATCCAGGTGGCTATTACTGAGGACACTATGAAGCTTATCAACCTTTCTCTGCCCTCGCGAGTCCTTTATATCCAGGAAAATGCGAAAGCGATGTTCGGAGTCAATTAAATAAGTAAGTAGCCAATACCACATCTTATAGTAAAAATCATCGTGGGTTTGATGGAATTTCTCGTGATCGAGGATTGATTTATCCGGAACAACAACCCCTCTGAAATGCAGCAAAGGATTATCAAAAAAGAAGTCTATAAGGGAAAGATAGAAGTCGAGTTTACCCGGAGAGAGTTTTGTCCACTTTATTTCGAAAGTGGGAGATAGTCCAAAATGCCGTTTAATGGACTTTATGTTCTCCCCGAGAGCGGATCGATGAGCAGCATCACACCAAACAGCACCGAGCACCATTACCCGTTGGTGGTCGTGCTGAAGGTGGCATGATTCATCGCAATAGATATGTACCGTATTACTCAAGGTATGCCTCGCCGGACATGCTCCAAACTCGCTAAGAGATGAAGGCCTGACTATACCACAACAGAAAAGGAAGCGGCTTAAAATCTGTCTCCCCTGCTCTCTAATGCGCGCAAGAGGGTCGCATTAGTGGACGCAAGCTCCCATCAGCCTGTGTAGCTTTAGGATGACCGCAGACTACCATTGTGAGTAGGTCGGTCATGTGGTATTCCTGCTGCTCCCCGACCTGAATAGTATTACTTAAATCAAGGATGTTACGTGCAGGATTCCGCTCTGACCCTGAGCCAACTTGAATCGCACCTGTGGGAGTCCGCAAACATATTGCGCGGTCCCGTGGATGCGGCGGATTTTAAGACCTACATCTTCCCCCTGCTCTTTTTTAAGCGCATCTCGGACGTACATGACGAGGAATACGCGGCGGCCCTGGAAGAGTCTGGCGGCGACGAGGAATACGCAAGGTTCCCGCAAAACTACCGCTTTCAGATTCCGGATGGTTGCCATTGGAGCGATGTGCGCGTCGTTGCCACGAACGTCGGCCAGGCGCTTCAGAAAGCCATCAGGGGGATTGAAAAGGCGAACCCCGAGACTCTTTACGGTATCTTCGGGGATGCTGCCTGGACCAATAAAGATCGCCTCCCGGATTCACTGCTCCGAGACCTCGTTGAACATTTTTCCCGTATCAACCTCGGCAATAAGGCAGCACAGGCGGACATTCTTGGGCAATCCTACGAATACCTGATTAAGAAATTCGCGGACCTCACCAATAAGAAAGCGGGCGAGTTTTATACCCCGCGTTCGGTCGTGCGGCTGATGGTCAAAATCCTTGACCCTAAGGAAGGCGAGACCATCTGCGATCCGGCTTGCGGAACCGGGGGCATGTTGCTGGAGTCTATCCATCACGTCCGCGAAAACCACGGAGACGATCGTACCCTTTGGGGCCGGTTGTTCGGCCAGGAAAAAAACCTCACGACTTCGGCGATAGCCCGGATGAACCTGTTCCTGCATGGTGCGTCCGATTTCACCGTGGTCCGAGGCGATACCCTGCGCCAACCCGCTTTCTTTTCCGGCGACGGTCTTTCCACCTTCGACTGTGTTATCGCAAATCCACCTTTTTCCCTGGAAAAGTGGGGCGAAGAAGTCTGGACCAGCGACCCTTACGGCCGGAACTTTGCCGGGATGCCCCCGGGAAAGAGCGGCGATTATGCATGGGTCCAACACATGATAAAGTCCATGGCCCCCGGTACGGGCAGGATGTGTGTTGTTTTGCCCCACGGCGTGCTTTTCCGAATGGGCAGGGAAGGCGAGATTCGGAAAAAGATTCTTCAGATGGACCTGCTTGAGGCCGTGATAGGCCTCGGCCCCAACCTGTTTTACGGTACCGGCCTTGCTGCGTGCATCCTGGTCTTTCGGCAGCGAAAGATTAGGGATAAGAAGAAGAAAGTCCTCATCCTGGATGCTTCCCGCGAATTCAAAACCGGCCGGGCACAAAACGATCTGCTGCCCGAGCACGTCGAGAACATCTTTGGTTGGTATCGCGGTTACAGGGACGTGGAAGGGGTAGCCCGTTTGGTAAACCTGGACGATATCGCCGCAAATGACTGGAATCTGAACATCCCGCGTTACGTGGAGCCGGTGAGCGAAAACGAGGTCTTGACGGTCGAAGAGGCCATGAAACAGCTCAAAGAGAGTGCCATGGAGGCGTTTGAAGCAGAGGATGCACTCGTCGCCATTCTTAAAAAAGAGGGGCTTCTCGCATGATCGAGCCGACCAAATACCAACTGGACTTGCTCCGCGAAGCCGTTAAGTATCTCAAAGAGAACGAATACATTCCGTACCTTAAGTTGAAACGTCTTCTGGCTGAAAAGCCGCCCGGGTTCGAAGTCGAATTTCGTCAGACCTTTGAATCGTATTATGTCATGGGTGCGGCTGGCCTTACCCAAGCCTTTAAAAAGCGATTTTTTGATCTCCTTTTCACCTTGACGATCTGTGATGACGACCCCTACACTCGGCTTCTGGAAGACCTTTACAAATACCCGAGTCTGAAAGGGGCTAACACTCTCCAGTGCTCTTTTGTCTCCAAGATGGTTGCTGTCCATGATGAATCCCGCCCCATCCTCGACAAGCATGTAAGCAGCTTCTTCGGCATTGCTGTTCCTTTGAACGGGAATCTCGAATTTCGCATTTCGGTTTTCGTGACTTGCATGGGGTTCCTGCGCCAAATCTATCAGGCGTGGGCCGAACTTCCTGCGGTCGATGAAATCCTCTCACGCTTTAAGCAAAAACATCCAGGTCTTAAAGACTGTAACACATGCCGACTCATAGATTTACTTGTCTGGACGGTCGGAAGGAAACAGCTTTGGGACAGCCCTTATATGAAAAGAGAAAGTAAATGACCGCCCGCATTACCCAACAACAGCTCGAATCCTATCTTTGGGGCGCGGCAACGCTTCTCCGGGGCACCATTGACGCAGGGGACTACAAGCAGTTCATCTTTCCGCTTCTGTTTTACAAGCGCCTTTGTGACGTATTCGACGAGGAAACCAAGGACGCACTAGCCGAATCCGGAGGGGATGCCGAGTTCGCCGCCTATCCGGAAAACCACCGTTTCCAGATTCCACCCGAGGCGCATTGGCGGAAGGTGCGGCAGGTTGCCAGGGAAGTGGGGCGGGAAATTCAGTCCGCAATGCGGGCCATTGAAACGGCCAACCCCGACAAGCTCTTCGGGATTTTCGGCGACGCGCAATGGACCAACAAGGACCGGCTACCCGACTCGATGCTCCGCGATCTTATCGAACACTTCAGCAGCCTCGACCTGTCCATTGCCAATCTCCCGGAAGACGAACTCGGCCAGGGCTACGAATACCTCATCAAGAAATTTGCCGACGATTCAGGCCATACCGCCGCCGAGTTCTACACAAACCGCACTGTCGTCCACCTCATGACCGAAATGCTTGTGCCTCAGCCCGGTGAATCCATTTACGACCCCACTTGCGGTTCGGGCGGAATGCTCCTGTCCTGCATCGCGCACCTTCGGCAACATGGACGCGAGTGGCGTAATGTCAAGCTGTACGGCCAGGAACGAAACCTCATGACTTCCTCGATTGCACGAATGAACTGTTTTCTGCATGGTATCGAGGATTTTCAGATTGTCCGGGGCGACACATTATCCGATCCGAAATTCGTACAGGGCGACCGGTTGATGCGTTTCGATCTCGTTCTGGCAAACCCACCATATTCGATAAAACAGTGGGACCGTAGCGCCTTTGCATCGGACAAATGGGGCCGGAATCTCTACGGCACCCCGCCACAGGGCAGGGCCGATTACGCATTCTGGCAACATATACTGGCAAGCCTCGACCCGAACACCGGCCGTTGCGCGATCCTGTTCCCTCATGGCGTCCTGTTTCGCCAGGAAGAAGCCGAGATGAGGCGGAAACTGGTTGACGCCGATCTGATCGAGTGTGTCCTCGGGCTCGGCCCGAACCTCTTTTACAATTCGCCCATGGAGGCGTGCATCGCTATCTGCCGCACGTCCAAGCCCAAGGATCGGAAGGGGAAAATCCTTTTCATCAACGCCGTCAACGAAGTCACCCGCGAACGTGCGCAAAGTTTTCTGACCGGGGAACACATCGGGCGCATTGCCGCCGCTTATCGCAACTTTCGGGATAAACCTGGTTTTTGCAGGTCGGTTCCGGTCGAAGAAATCCGGTCCAGAAATGGAAGCCTCAGCATTCCGCTTTTCGTGGATGTCCTGAATGGGAACGGCAACAACACCGTGAACGGGACAGGCGCCCTGGCGGAAGCCTTGAACGAATGGCTTGAGTCAAGAGAGGACCTGAGAGAAGCAATCACCCGCGTTTTACCCGGCGCAATGCTGGGGACCTCCGAAGACAAACTAAGAGGTAAAAATACCTGCGATCTAATTAAGGGAAGAGCCCAATGGCAGCGCGTCCGCTTCGGCGATGTGGTTGAGAACCTGA
This sequence comes from Pseudomonadota bacterium, assembly GCA_023416335.1. Next base: position 43,865 of record JAEZHY010000301.1, read on the forward strand.
ACGAAACCGAGCGGAACCCCGAAGATGCCGGAATAGAGCGGTTTATCGGCCTCGAGCACCTGGAACCCGGATCACTGTATATTCGAAGTTGGGGGAATGTTGCTGACGGTACGACCTTCACCAGGCTATGCCGCCCGGGTCAGGTCCTTTTTGGAAAACGCCGAGCCTATCAAAGGAAAGTGGCCGTCGCGGAATTCGAGGCCGTTGTGTCGGGGGACATTTACGTACTTACACCGAAAAATGATCGATTAGTACCGGAACTCTTGCCGTTCATCTGCATGTCGGAACAGTTTTTTCAACACGCGGTTGGTACTTCGGCCGGTTCGCTCTCGCCGAGGACCAACTGGAGGAGCTTAGCAGGGTTCGAATTTGATCTTCCTTCCCTCGACCAACAGCGGCGGATTGCAGAGATATTATTGTCGATAGATCAAGCACAGGTAAATTGGGCTGAGACACTGGATCATTTTGATAGGGCTTTAAGCGCATTTACGTCCTCAGCTACAATGGGTAAGCAAAAAAGGGGTCCGACCCAAGAATCACCAATCGGTCCTCTACCTAAATCATGGAGTTGTTATAGTATTGCCGAAATGACTACACATAGTGCTTACGGCCCACGTTTCCCAAGTTCAAGCTATTCAGAAGAAGGCAATGCTTACCAGATACGAACGACCGATTTTGATCGGTTAGGAGGGATTAATTTTTCCCAAGTACCGGGTGCACAACTGAGTGAGGAAGTAGTAGCTCAACATATTTTGGCGACAGGGGATTTCCTCCTTTCGCGTTCGGGTGAGTATGCAGGTCTTACCGCCCTATATTCCGATCCTCTGGATGGTCGAGCCTATATACCTGGGGCATTTCTTATCCGGTTTAGGTTTTGCAGGCTGTTGGAGCCAGAATTTGTTTTGTACCTCTGCAACTCGGAATTTGGTAATAGATATGTGAAACCATTAGCAACCGGGAGTGCCCAACCAAATATTTCTGGAACTGCTTTTTCACGCTTGTTTATCCCTGTTCCTCCAATCCAAGAACAGCGATCCATCATTCAAGAGGTCTCACATTTCCAGAGTACCAGAAGGTGCTTAAGAGACAGATATCCTAATTGTGTGTTATTGCGTGATGTGCTGATAAACACATTTATTGGATGATCCATGAACTTTACTGAGTCTAATACCGTTGAACAGATGATCCTCGATGCCGTTACCAAACTCGACATCTCGGGACAGATGACAATGCGCCAGGATAATGCGGGGTTCAATGGCTCACTTGGCGGGGAGTTCAAGCCGAAGCCATGGACGTACATCCCTGCCTCGAAAATCCCGCGTCAGTCGAGCGACGTAATGGTGGAATCATGGGTCCGCGAGGCGCTTATCCGGCTAAATCCCGAGATCAAGGCCCAACCGGACCGGGCCGATGAGGTCATTTACAACCTCCGCGCCTGCATCCTCTCCGTCCAGAGCGACGGGCTTGTTCGTGCCAACGAAAACTTCATGGCTTGGCTCCGAGGCGACAAGACTATGCCCTTCGGTCCAAACGGCGAACATGTGACCGTGAGGCTGATCGACCCCAAGAACCCCGGCAACAACCGCCTGACGGTCTGCAACCAATGGACCTACCAGACCGGATCGGTTGAAAAGCGCTTCGATGTGGTCTTCCTGGTGAACGGTCTGCCGGCGGTGATCGGGGAGGCCAAGACCCCCACGCGCAGTTCGGTAACGTGGTTTGACGGTGCCTTCCAGATAAATGAAATTTACGAAAAGCAGGCGCCCGCCATCTTCGTGCCGAACGTGTTTTCGTTCGCGACTGAGGGTCGCTTCTTCCGTTATGGTTCCGTTCGGATGCCGATCGATATGTGGGGGCCATGGCGGGACGAAGAAAATCAGGCGGAAGGGCAGCTTCATCATGTGAAGGCGACCGTCGAAAGTATGCTGCGTCCCGACGTGGTGCTGGATGTCCTTCAAAATTTCACCCTCTTCGCCACGGACAAGAAACACAGGCGCATCAAGATCATCTGCCGCTACCAGCAATATTTCACCACCAACCAGATCGTTGAACGCGTGGTGAGAGGGTATCCCAAAAAAGGTCTCATCTGGCACTTCCAGGGCAGCGGGAAGTCTCTCCTGATGGTCTTTGCGGCTCAAAAGCTGCGGCTCCATCCGAAGCTCGGCAATCCGACCGTCCTGATCGTGGTGGACCGAATCGACCTCGATACGCAGATCACCGCGACCTTCAACGCGGCCGATGTGCCGAATATGGTCGGCGTGGCGACCCGCCAGGAATTACAGACCCTTCTCGGCCAGGATGTCCGTAAGGTTCTCATCACCACGATTCATAAGTTTGCCGAGGCCGACGGCAGACTCAACGAACGATCCAACATCATCGTGATGGTTGACGAGGCCCACCGAACCCAGGAAGGCGATCTCGGCCGCAAGATGCGGGAGGCCTTGCCGAACGCCTTTCTATTCGGCCTTACCGGAACGCCGATCAACCGCGCCGACCATAATACCTTCTGGGCTTTCGGTGCCGACGAGGACGAAAAGGGCTACATGAGCCGCTATTCGTTCCAGGACTCGATCCGAGACAAGGCGACACTGCCACTTCACTTCGAAGCCCCCGAGGTGAAGCTCAAGATCGACAAGGCGGCAATCGACGAGGCCTACAAGGAGATCACCGGCGATCTCAGCGAACAGGACCGGGACGACCTCGCCAAACGCGCCGCTAAGATGGCCGTCCTTATCAAGAACCCCGAACGGATTAACGCGGTGGTCGGTCACATCGTGAAGCATTTCGAAACCAAGATCGAGCCGAACGGTTTCAAGGCACAGGTGGTCGTGTTCGACCGCGAATGCTGCGTCCGCTATAAAAAGACAATGGACGACCTAATCGGACCGGAAGCAAGCGCCATTGTTATGACTTCCGCTCAAGGCGACCCACCCGAGTGGAAGCAGCACGTCCGCGACAAAGATTCCGAAGAAAAACTGCTGGACCGCTTCCGCGACCCCGCTGACCCGTTGAAGTTTGTCATCGTCACCAATAAGCTCCTGACCGGGTTCGATGCTCCGATCCTACAGGTGATGTATCTGGACAAGCCTATGAAGGACCACAATCTCTTACAGGCGATTTGCCGTACCAACCGGACCTATGGGCAGGAAAAAACTCATGGGCTGATTGTGGATTACATCGGCATTTTCGATGACGTGGCCCGTGCGCTCGATTTCGATGAAAAGGCCGTCCAGATGGTCGTGTCAAACATCGACGAGTTGCGGAAAGCCTTGCCGATCCAGATGCAGAAATGCCTCGCCTTTTTTCAAGGCGTGGACCGCAACATCGGCGGGTACGAGGGCCTGGTAGCCGCGCAGCAATGCCTCCCCAACAATGAAATACGCGATAAGTTCGCGGGGGAGTACTCGGTGCTAAGCACGATTTGGGAGGCTCTGTCACCCGACCCGGTGTTGAGTCCGTACGCAAAGGATTACAAATGGTTGACTCAGGTCTACGAATCCGTTAAACCGCCAAGCGGCAGCGGTAAGCTCCTGTGGCACGCACTCGGCGCGAAGACGATCCGGCTAATCCACGAAAACGTCCACGTGGAGTCGGTGCGGGATGACGTTGAAACCCTCGTCCTGGACGCCCAGGTCCTCGAAGAAATCCTGAAGGACGCGGAACCTGGCAAGAAGGCGAAGGAGATCGAGATCAAGCTCATTGCCCGGCTCCGAAGGCATGTCGGCAACCCGAAGTTTACCGCCCTCGGCGAAAGGTTGGAGAAAATTAAGGAGCGCCACGAGCAGGGATTCCTCTCCAGCCTGGAGTTCCTGAAGGCGATTCTGGAAATTGCTAAGGAAGTCCTCGAAGCCGAACGGGAGAGTGATCCGGAAGACGACCGGGACAAGGCGAAGGAGGCATTAACCGAGCTTTTCAAGGAAGCCAAGGGCAAGAATACCCACATCATAGTCGAGCGAATCGTGGCCGATATCGACGAGATCGTCAAGAAGGTCCGTTTCCCCGCATGGCAACAGACCGGCCAGGGTGAACGGTTGGTCCAGAAAGAACTTCGCCGCACTCTCCTGAAATACAAACTCCATACCGACCAGGAGCTGTTTGACAAAGCGTACGGGTATATCAGGCAGTATTATTGAGAGTTGGAGTGGAACTGAATTGTCGAAATTAACGGAATACTAAGTGATCTCGGACCTGCATAGAATCTCCAGGTATGACCGAATGCAAGCGATCTTCCGGCATTCGGAACACCGATTCCAGGTCATGGCCCTTATTGGGTGCAGCCGGTTGGGGAAAAAGGCACTCAGCGAGAAATCGTTGAGTGCCTTTTTCTTTTTGGGTGATTGACAATGTCGCTGGTTAGTATATATGATAGTATATACTGACCAGCATGGAGTCATAAATGCCTGAAACACGTATTGCAAAATTGTTCAAAAATGGAAGCAGCCAGGCCGTGCGACTCCCGGCCGAATTTCGCTTTGAAGGCGATGAGGTTTTTGCTACTCGCGACGAGTCGACCGGCGATGTGGTTCTGTCCAAGTACCCGGGACGTAAAGTATGGGACGATTTTTTCGAATTGCTTGACTCGGTTGATGTTCCCTCTGATTTCATGGCCGAGCGGCCGATGAACGTGGTTCCACCGGAGCGCGATCTTTTCGGTGAAGAAGGTTAGCCAAGATGCTGCATATGCTGGATACGGACATGGCAAGCTACATTATAAAAGGGCGTTCTCCCGGTGTCCGCGAAAGACTTGCCTCCATGATCCCGTCCACGCTCTGCATATCGGTCATCACGTACGCCGAACTTTGCTATGGTTTGAAAAAGCTGCCTTCCGAGCATAGACTGCACGTCGCTGTGCGTCGATTTTGCGGAATTATTCGGGTGTTGTCCTGGGAATCGAAAGCGGCCGAGTTCTATGCCGATATCCGGCATCGGCTCGTTACCACGGGACAGTCGATCGGCGAAATGGATATGATGATCGCTGCACATTCCATGGCTGTCGGAGCAGTACTGGTTAGCAATAACGTCAGACACTACGAACGTATTCCCGGCTTGGCTACGGTCAATTGGGTGTGACCTGCCTATTTGCGTATGCGGTCATTCGGTCAGGTCCGAATCGGCACTGTCCATCTCTGTCTTCAATGGGATGGTGCGCACTCGTGGTTTTGACCGCGTTCTTCTCGCCCCGTATCCCGATTCGATTTGATAAACTCTGCCAATCCGGATCAATTCATCTCAAAACGCAATGGCGCCGCAAATGGCGGAGTGAAGGGCAGGCTCGCGGCAGGAACTTCCACTGCCTGGTAGACTGCCACTTGATTGAATCCCGATGACATGTTGGAGAAAGAACAGCCGGGACATGCCTCGCAACCCGACAGATTCCATCTGGAACTGAAGCTCCCGACACTGCTTCCAGGCGGGATGGCATAGACCAGGGATCCTCCGGTGTAGTATGAGCCTTTACCAGCCAAAAGCCACTCGCTTCCATAATTAATGAGCGGGGAACCAAGGCAGCCGTTGTTCGGATAAAATACGTCCCACGGATTTATGGAATAACTTGCCATACCATCATTGGGGAACAGGGAGGTAAACTTGTTCAAGCTTGGCACAAAAACGGTAATTGTGTCGACACCATAGTAATTATTATCCATTTTTACCAGATATCCAATGAACTGACTGTTGTTATCATATACCTTTATTCCGCCGGAGCCCGGAAGCCCTTGTGGGCCTCGGTCTCCCTTTTGTGCAAGGATCATCCATTGAGCCGAAGAAGTATCCGGAGTGTTCCCCCTGTTGCCCCCGACCAGGCTGAACCAGCTCGATCCATTGTAGAAGACCACGTCCCTGGCATTGTAATCTGCATTCACGTCCCAGTTGCCACGGAACGTCATCGATGCAACAGGGATCACGAAGAAGCCGTCGTCCGAAATGGCGGGAGCAGCGGAAATCAGAACAGCAATTGTGAGAACAATGGATTGAATGAGTTTCATCAGAAAATCCTTTGCTGTTGGAGTTTTTAGGCGGAGCTTTTGCTAAGGAAGAACTTCTCCGGAGTTCCGGGTTGCCGATGGTCTGCCTGTCTGGATTCTGATATCGCCGATAACTCTCAACCAGAGCGTGATCGCATAGGTCGTGGAGTGTTAATGCCTGTCTCGAATGCCTGGGCATGTCTATCCTAATATGAGGCGCGACAAGTGAAAACAACGCCTTCGACAATCAAACAACAGAGTAAATACATGCTCGTTCATGGCATCCCCGGATACCATGCGCAATACGACAGAAGAAGTCTAATATGTTAATATTTTTACCGCAAATAAATGCCCATGTCTATAATGGTCAGATGGACAGGCTTTCATCTTGGGACATTCGCAGCAAGGGAGCGGAACGTCAATATGGAATGAGGGCATAACGGGGTATGCTGGTTCCCGGAAGAGGCCTCCGGCAAACACATAGTTGACCATATTGGGGCTGAGTTGACGATTCGCTTTGATCTGAACCGGGGCTGCCTGTATACTACAAAATTCATAGCCGTGAACGATTTTTCGAAATCCACTGAAAGAGATTATGAGATAAGGAACAGGAAAAATGGAAGTTTCAGGACGCAAACAGGATAATTTCTTTATTGTCGAAGTCAGAGGGCGGATGGATGCGCTTTCATCTCCTGAATTCGAAAAGGCTTGTCTCGAATGGATTGGCCAGGGTGAGTCCAGGCTCATCGTGAACTTCGAAGGATTGGAATACATCAGCAGCGCCGGCCTCAGGAGTATTCTTGTTGTCGGGAAGAAACTCAAGTCTGCCGGCGGCAACCTGGTTTTCAGTTCCCTTTCGGCAAATGTGGCTCATGTGTTTTCGATTGCCGGCCTTGGTGCAATGTTCCCCGTTCATGAGTCGCTCGAACAGGCCTTGAAGACTGCCTGAGGGGTTGCCTCGCGCGCCCTCTTTCGATCTTCCATTTTTGATGAGCCGGAGTGGTTGCTTCGGTAAATCGAACTGATATCTATCGACCGGATTCTGAAGAGTCCGGTCTTTTTATGTTTTTATGTAACGAAAATCCCTCGAGCCAAACGACTGTCCAGTCCTCGCAAAATATCCTCCCATGAGAAGCCGCTTCTTCTTCAATGGCACAGGTGACAGCTCTTTTACGGGAAAAACCGGCAGGTAAGTTTGCCGCCTGATGTCCTTGTCATGAATGTGTGCGGTGAAATGCATATCCAATAAGATATTGATATATCGAAAGAAAAGTCTGAAATATCTTGACTTGTATTAAGTAGATCCGATATGTCGGGCCGATTCTTGGTACTCCTGTATTGTATTTGGGTGTATAATGGCATTCAATCATGCATCTATATCGAAAGAATTGTTTATTCGTTCGCTTGGCTGGGGGGATAAGATTGTTTACACTTCGCATGTTGTCGGCGGTTCGGGAGATATAACTCCGATGTTCCTGCTTTTGCAGGACGACTGAGCCGTACTGACGGCCAGGGATGGCGACAATGAATTTGCCCTGTGCAGCCGGATCGGCATAGTTTATCACTACCGTCAGTTGACGTATGACTGTTGCTGTTGTCGGTAGAGATTTTAAGCAGAACAAATAGAATAGCTGGTCATTATTTCTCAATTTTGGCGAATGTGCTTGGCAATATGCGATTAACCTACTTCTACTCAACATAGAATTAATGGATGGATACCTTAAACTGCACGTTAATATAGGATTGAAATGAAAGCCGTACAGATTATTCGATAACTGACAATTCTGATCCTGTTAACCATATGCCATTCTATCTTCTTGGCTGTTTCGGCCACCTACACTTACGACGACCGAAATCGCCTGATCGAGGTCCTGCTTGATGACGGCACCCTGATCATATACACCTATGATGAAAACGGGAACCAGACAGGGGTCGTCAATACAATACCTCAAATACCTTCCCATTACTGTTTGGACAGGTCCAGGAGGCACTATCTCGCCTTCCACGGCCAATGTCTCCCCGGGCGGCAGCCAGACCTTTGCAATAGCCGCGAATCCCGGCCACCAGATAGAATGTCGTTGTGGATGGTGATTCCATCGGCAAGCCGGGCAACTTTTTTATTGCGGAGCACCCTTACAGGCTCAGGGGCGTTTAGCAGGAAGAATTATGAAAAACTTTGAGCCCTCGCCCGGTTTGCTCTCGGCGGTAAGGAAACCGCCATGGCGTTCGACGATCTTTCTGCAGATCGTGAGTCCGATTCCCGTGCCCTCGTACTCATTGCGTCCGTGCAACTGCTGGAAGGGGCGGAAGATCTTGTCGAGGTATTCGTCATTGAAACCGATGCCGTTGTCCTCGACGCAGATTCGGCAATAGGGGCGGGGGAAAGTGTTTGCAGGTTGTGCTTCGAAGCATTCCGTTGCGTATACTCTGACGCGAGGCTGCCTGTCATTGAATTTCAGCGCGTTTCCGATCAGGTTTTGAAAGAGTTCCAGCATCTGGTCCCGGTCGGCCATGATCTCGGGCAGGTCTCCTATCTCGAGGACTCCTCCCGATTGCAGAAGCTCTTTCTGAAAACCGGCGGCAACGTCTGTAAGGAGTTCTTTCAGGTTCACCGGGGAAAAGGGCTTTTCCTCCCGGGTTACCCTGGAATACTGCATAAGGGCCCTCAGCAGATCCTGCATACGGTTGGCCGTCTTCTTCATGCGCTCGAAATAGTCTCGTCCCCGGTCGTCGAGCGACTCTCCGTATCTCGAACTTACAAGGTCGGAGAACGTCTGGATCTTTCTGAGAGGTTCCTGCAAATCGTGGGAAGCTACGAAAGCGAAATCGCGGAGTTCCCGGTTTGCCCATTCGAGCCGGGCCATGTAGGACCGGAGATCCTCCTCCGCCTGCTTCCTGGCTGTGATGTCCCGGGAAATAGTGGAGATTCCGATGATTTTGCCATGTTCGTCCCTTATGGGCGAAACGGTTAGGGAAACATGGATCCGTTTTGCGTCCTTTCTTTGATGGACGGTTTCATAGTTTTCCTTTCGTTCTCCCGACAGGACGCCCCGAAGGATCTCCCGTTCCTCGTCCTCGCTTTCGTTCGGGAAAACCGTTGTCATCGTAAGCCGGCCCACAACTTCTTTGGCGGAATAGCCGTACATTCTCTCTGCCGCTTTATTCCAGCTCACGATATTTCCGTCCGGAGTCTGTCCGATAATGGCGTCGTCTGAGGATTCGACTATTGCCGCAAGGTGTGATCTGGCTCTTTGCGCCTGCTTGAGGGCGCTGTAGTCGGTGACCGTTGCGGTGATGCCCTTGAACTTTCCGGACGAATCGAGCATGGGAGCGGAGGAAACGATCACTGGAATTTCCCGTCCGCCTCTCGCGCAGAGGTTTGTTTCAAACGATGCCCGCCTGCAGTCCGGACCCGTGGACATATTCTCCCGGAAGGTGTGTTCCGCCCTCCCGGCAAACAGTGAATGAGCCGGACGCGAGAGTAGTTCCTCCTGCAAGTAGCCGAGGAGTTCGCAAAGTTTGCCGTTTACGTAGGTGAGGAGGTTCTGTTCGTCCTGGACCCATAACCCCTCATTCATTGTTTCAACGAGCGTTCTGAACTTCTTCTCGCTCTCCTGCAGGGCGCATTCCGCCAATTGACGCTCGGCCATTTCGGCTTTGAGGTACTCATTGGATATCGAAAGCTCCGCCGTACGCTCCTCGACCCTGATTTCAAGTTCGTCCCGTGCTTGTCTCAGGGCCTCTTCGGCTTTTTCCCGTTCGCGGATTTCGGCTGTGAGATTACTGTTTACCAGAGTCAGTTCGTCGGTGCGTTGTCTGATCTGATCCCGCGCTTCGGCGAGGTTCCGGACCATCTCGTTGAAGGATTCGGAAAAATCGCCAAGGAAGTCAACCCGTTGGCTGAGATCCCCCTGGGCTATCATGCGTGTTTGCCAGGTCAGATGGCGCAGGTTGCTCTGCAGCGTCTTAAGCCCCCCGGCCATTGCGCCTTTGGCCTTGAGGGATTGAGACAAATCGCCCCGGGAGATGGCGAGCGCGAAATTGTAAACGGAGAGCATATCGGCCTGGAGGTTGGAAAGTCGCGCTTCGAGTTCGGGGGCCTCCGGTATTCGTACCGGCTGCAGTGCTCCCTTGGACCACATGGCTTCGATTGCCTGAAGAGCATAATCATCGGTGTCGCACTCAGTGGATTGTGGAGTGCTGCCGCACAGGATACGCCTGGCCTTTTCAACGGCCTGGAATAACTCCGGTACTTCGAATGATTCCGATTCGACTGCCTTATCGATTTGCTTCCTGAGTTCAATCAGAATGTCTTTGGCCAAGTCGAAATCAAAGTTTTTCTCGTAGGGCAGGCTCACGCGTCTACCTTTGCCGTGAAGCGGCAGGTGCGTTCTCCAGTGCACCAGCAGTCTACTTCTTTCACACTGAAGCGTTTGCCCGTGTAACTCTCCATGAGTCCGGCGATGAATCCTTCATCATAAGTGCAGATCTCATAGCCCAGTTCGGGGAGACCCGAGCAATCCAGGTCTTCCGAGACAGTGAAGACAAAGTTTTCATTCTTTGCGTCAGCATGTTCGACTCGAAATACGCCTATCCCCATCTCCCTGAGAGTGTTCTGCACCTGCTTGACGAAATCGGCAAAATCAGCGGAGCGGTCAAGCACATGTTGGTAGAACTGGCATCCCGCAAGTTTGCCGGCTTCATAAAAAAACTTGTCCGCCTTATCGCTGCCCACGTTCTGCTCCAAAACATCGCGGACGCAAAACTGCATCAGGCGATAGACTTCCAGGCGGGCGGAACGTCCGAGATTAGGCCGTCCCAGGTCGAGGTCTCCTATCAAGTCCCAGGAGAACTTATACTTGCTCTTTCCCTCCATTGACTGCTCCTGCGTGGGTCTCACCGGATGTGATACGTTTTCTCTTCGATTGAGATTATAATCAATTATATCAAATGGACGCGCTCCCAGACAGAGTTTTGTCGAAAGGAACTCTCATAATGAGAGTACCCGGATTTTTGCATCTTATACGGAGTTGCGTTCAAGCGGAGCCGCCGCATTCCCGAATGCGGTTTGAACAGGATGAAACTTCGCTTTTGAGGGAAGCCCCGTTGAGTTTAGGCACGGTTTCCTGATCGTGCCGGGCTGAAACCGAAAAAGTCGCCGTCGGAAGAACACGCCATAACCCGGTCCTGAAAAATGAAGTTTCATACAAGAAGGATCCAAATAGCGTGGGGACCGGTGGCCCCCACACCCCCTGCGCCGCTCTGCGGCTTACTTGGCGCTTGCTGTGCCCGCCCCGCAAAGGCACCGGGGCAGGCATAGCAAGCGCCGAGCGATCGGCCCAAGAGGGCCGAAATCTGGTGCAAGTGCCTGGTCGGGGGTTAACCTCTTCCACCTCGGCAGGGAATTAAATATCAACTTGAAAGCAACTTACATTTGCGCTGGTTCCCAAGGTCCGCCTTGGGGACCCCGGGTATTTGAAGCTCCGCTTGCACGAGGGATTGGCTACGCAACGCTCCACCACATTCATCTCCTTGCATCTCCCTGTGTTTCAGAATGAAATAAGCTCAATTCCAAGCGGGTATTTATTTTTCATTTTGAAACATCACTCCCGAGTTCTCCATCAAAACTCCTGAAAAAACAAACTAATATCCTGATAAATCAAATACTTAACCTGATGGCACCGCTCTTGCTCATATCATCCCTGACGAAAGGGTGAAGCATGGAACGGATACTCGTCAGTATGGATGCACGGCACGGGGCTTGGGGGGCCTGGTCCAGAGCCATTTCGCTCGCCAGGCGGATAAACGCCCGTGTGTTTGTGCTCCTGGTATTTACCCCCGGTGAGGATGGGGGCGGAAATGGAGAAAACGGGGCAGGCGAGAGTGTAAGGCATCGCCTCGAGCTTCTTATCGAATTGGCAAAATCAGACGGGATTTCAATCGATTACTTCGTTTCGGAGGGTAACTATGAAGAAGAGGTGATCCAATTTGCCGACCATAACCGAATCACTCTGATGGTAGCCGAACCTTCCGACGGAAGCAGCAGGCACCACGAGCGGGAGTCTCTTTCTTTCCAGAAAATCCGGCATCGCATCAATTGCAGGATGGAGCTGGTAAGTCCCCGAAAACCTCAGAATCTCCAGGCATGACAGGATAAAAGATGGGCATTCCAATCCACATGTATCTACCGATAGCAGGAAATAGCGTTAACATGCTCGCAATCCTTGGCTTGGGCGGAGCCGTTGGACTCTTGTCCGGTATTTTCGGAGTCGGCGGCGGTTTTCTCATGACGCCCCTTCTCATTATGATGGGCATCCCTCCAACGGTTGCAGCAGCTTCGGATTCCAACCAGATCGTAGGGGCTTCCACTTCCGGGACACTGGCGCATTTTCGCCTCGGTAACGTCGACTGCAAAATGGGACTGCTCCTTCTTCTCGGAGGCGTCGTCGGCGGGACGGCCGGGGTGCAGGTGATCAAGGTGCTTCGCCAGCTCGGCAACGCGGATTTCCTTATCAACGTCACCTATGTACTGATGCTCGGAATTATTGGCGGGTACATGTTCATCGAAAGCATACAGTCGATGCGGGCTCCCAGGGTGGAATCGAACCGGCCGGCCAGGGAAAAGGAATCGGTTTATGCAAATCTGGTCAACGGACTGCCCTGGCAGGTCGATTTCAAACGCTCCGGTGTGCGTCTTTCGATCCTCATGCCTCTCGTTCTCGGCGTGCTCGTCGGGATACTTTCGGCGATCATGGGAGTAGGCGGCGGGTTCATCATGGTCCCCGTAATGGTCTACCTGCTGCGGATGCCCATGCACGTCGTCGTCGGCACGAGCCTTTTCCAGATTCTCTTTACCTGCATCAACGTCACGTTCATGCAGGCATGGGAAAACCACACGGTGGATTTCGTCCTGGCGCTGCTGCTTCTGATAGGGTCCTCCTTCGGCGCTCAGATGGGGGCGATTGTGGGGAAAAAACTGCGCGGCGATCAGTTGAAGATCCTGCTCGCGTCGCTCGTGCTCGTGGTGATGGTGAAAATGCTCTATCAGCTTCTGGCCAGGCCCGATGTTTTGCTGGCATATGTCGGAGGACACTGAGATGAAGACAAAAAGCCTTCTTTGTGCGGCCGTACTGTGCCTGCTTCTTTCCGTTCCCGTATATGCCGGGGATTCCATGCAGCCGACCGTGGAACCGCAGGTTATAAGTATAGGTGCCCTCTATAACGGCACGACCCTGCACGTTGACGGAAGCATTCCCGCCGACGGCAACGTCGTTCTGCGGTTCCTGGGCGCTTCCTGCAACCTGCAATTGAAGGAAAAGGGCAAAGTCTTCGGCCTGATGTGGATGAACCTGGACTCACTGGTTCTTAGCGGGGTGCCGAGCGTCTGCATCGTCGATGCGGCCGAGATTCCCGGCAGTTCGGCGAAGAGTTCGGGTGAGGGCAAGGCCCTCGAACCTTTCCTGCTCGGAGCGCTCAAGGATGGGGCCAGGATAGAAGGTGAAGGCGCCGGGCAACATGAGAGTGCCTTCGATGAGTTTATCAAATTGAAAAAAGAAGAGGGGCTCTACCGCGAGGTGGCCGGAAATATCAGGTTCGATCCCGCGTCGGACGGCCGGAAGTCTTTTCACGCGGAAATTCCGGTCCCGTCGCGCCTTGCCCCCGGCGATTACCTCGTCGAGGTCTCAGCCATCAGAAACGGTGGGGTCGTGAGCAGAAGCGAGTTGCCTGTGTCTGTAAAACTCGTTGGATTTCCCGGCTTTCTGGCAGGCCTTGCCTATAAGCATGCCGCGCTCTACGGCGTGCTTGCCACGCTTATAGCCCTCCTGGGCGGACTGGCTATAGGCGCCGTATTCCAGAGCAAGGGAGCCCATTAAAGGGCAGTGGGATGAATCTATTAGCCGAATTCAAAAGTATGGTCCTGTGCCGGTCCCATGCAAAGCCTGCCGTTCCCTTTTCAGTGCTTTTCAAGAAATTCAAGGCCATATTGGAGCGCAACAACCGGATCCTTGAACTCATGGCCGACATGGGCGACAAGCTGGGCGGAGAGTACATATTCGACCGGCAGTATATCTTCGATACCTGTGAGCGTCTCAACGACCATGTGTTCAAACTCATATCCGACCTCTGCGTCTTGAATCATCGGAAGAATACGGACCTTTTCATCGCCTTCGAGCGGATCCAGCACGAAATCCAGGAGGAAATGGCCGGACGGCATGCTTTCCCAATGGTGAAGCCGGCCATACTCCTGGACGACATCAACTCGGACCTGATCGATGAGGTCGGAAACAAGTTTGCCGGACTCGGGGACCTGCGCAACATCCTCTCGCTTCCGGTCACCGACGGCTTCGTCATCACGACGAAGACGTTCTTCGATTTTATGGAGCATAACGCCCTTTTCGATCTCATCCAGGAGAAGCTGTCGCACTGGGACGGCGAGGACAGGGAATACTTCCGGTACATGTCCCGGGATTTGCAGCAGCACATTCTGGATGCGAAAGTGCCTCGCTCCATCTCCTCTCACATCGATGCCATGCTTGATATCATCTCGTCCCGCCACAGGGGAATTCCGCTCAAGTTTGCCGTCCGGAGCAGCGCCTGGGGCGAGGGTGGCGAATTCAGCTTTGCAGGGCAGTACGACAGTGTTCTCAACGTGCCGGCGAGCGGAGTTCCGGATGCGTATAAGCGGGTGGTGGCAAGCGCCTACTCGCCGGAGGCCTGGCAATACCGCATTCACAGGGGATACCGCGAGCACGAGACGGCCATGGCGGTAGGCTGCCAGATCATGGTGGAAGCCGAATCGAGCGGGGTCATCTACACATATGCGCCCGGGATGTCCGACAGGGAATCGATGGTCATCAGTGCCGTGTGGGGACTCGGTCCTGCCGTTGTGGACGGGACCGCAGAGTCCGACACGTTCATTCTCGACCGGGAGCCTCCTTACGCCCCCATCTTCTCCGAACCGGGTCAGAAGGACAGGCGAATCGCACCCATTCATGGCGGCGGAGTGGATTGGCAGGATGTTCCAGAGGATATCCGGGGTGTCCCGTGCCTGACCGCCGAGCAGATGAACGATCTTGCCCAGGCCGCAATGGCCATCGAGCGTTACTACCGGCAGCCGCAGGATATCGAATGGGCTTTCGACAAAAAAGGAAACCTGTTCATTCTTCAGGCGCGCCCTCTAAATATCCGCCCCGCGGGGATCGAGACCATTTCGGTCGAGGATGCCTTTACATCCGACCAGGTAATCTTTTCCGGCAAGGGTACGGTGGTGCACGGAGGAGTAGGTTGCGGGAAGGTCCGCGTGGTTCGGAAAGACCAGGATCTGGACGACTTTCCTCAGGGAGGCATTCTTGTCGCGAAGTATACGTCCCCCAGGTATTCCCGGGTAATGAACAAGGTCCAGGGCATCATTACGGATATCGGATCCGCGACGGGGCACATGGCGGCTCTTGCCCGCGAGTACCGCATCCCTGCGATTGTCGATACCGGCGATGCAACGAGCATCCTGTCAAACGGAGACGAGATAACGTTGGATGCCGGGCAAAGGACCGTTTATAGAGGGCTGCTGACGGGGCTCGACCAGTTCGATCTCACGGGTGAAGACGTTTTCGAAGAGTCCTATGAGTTCCGCCTGCTCAGGCGGCTTTTGCGCAAGATAAACCCGCTCAATCTCGTGGATCCGCACCGCGAGGACTTCAAACCGACTTCCTGCCGGACCTACCACGACATAACGCGGTATATCCATGAGAAGGCCGTCGAGAAGCTGATAGACCTGAGCGAGAATTATCAGAACCAGCACGATGCGCCTCCCAGGCGCTTCGAATTCGAGATCCCGCTTGGACTGATGATCATCGATATCGAAAACGGAACGACAGCCCCGCGAAACAGTACATCGGTGACCGCGGCCGACATCGTTTCAGTCCCGATGAAGGCACTGTTGGAAGGCCTGGCGGAATCGGGGATGTGGGAGACAGAACCGGTGTCCCTCGACCTGAAGGGTTTCATGTCGAGCCTTACGCGGACGTTCAGCGCCCAGATGGCGAGTCCCGATACGATCGGACGCAACCTCGCGGTGGTTTCGAAGGAATACCTGAATCTCAATCTCAGGTTGGGCTATCACTTCAATATTGTCGATGCTTATATAGGGGACTCGCTGAACGACAACTATATCTACTTCCGATTCCTCGGGGGAGTTACGGACCTTGTCCGTCGGTCGCGCCGTGCCAGGTTTATCGCCGAAGTCCTGGAAAGATTCGATTTCCGGGTGGAAACGCACGGGGACCTCGTGGTCGGGAGAATAAAGAAGTTTTCCGGGGACAGGATGGCTGGCAAGATGAGAGTTCTCGGCGGCCTGATCGGCTACACGCGGCAGCTCGATATCCAGATGCACAGCGACAGCCTGGTCGGACATTACCTGACGGATTTTATCCGGCGCATCCAGCCCTTTACGGAGGAAGATTATGGCCATTCCCTCTGAAGCCCGAAGCGGCGTCAAGACGCAGATCCTCATCCTCGACGACGAACCGATCGTCTGCAAGCGGCTGAAGCCCGCTTTCCAGAAGGCCGGCTACGAAGTCGAAACCTTCACGGACAGCGCTCTTGCCATGGCCAGAGTAGAGGAGAAAAGATTCGACGTCGTCATTACCGATCTCAAAATGGAAGGAACCGACGGGATACAGTTCCTGATGCGCATCAAGGAAATCTCACCGGATACCGGCGTCATTGTCATTACGGGCTTTGCGACCGCCGAGACCGCCAGGGAATCGCTTCGCGAAGGCGCCTTCGATTTTGTGGCCAAGCCCTTCAAATTGAGCGACATTCTGGACATTGTCGCCGGTCTGATGGATAAATCAAGGCGGCGGGCCGTGTGATGGGTGGGAGCGAAGCGGGAACCCATCGTTTTTAAAGGTCCGCTCCGTTGGCAGCCGCCAGGAGGCGATTGAGAGCCGGCGAAGGTTGGGCAAATTTCAAGGGAACCGTTATGCGTCTGCCTTTCTTAAAACATTCGAAGAGGGGAGCCGAATCCAAACAGGATCTGGAACGGATCAGGTCCGTTTTCTCGAAGTTCAGGCGCATTCAGAAACTCAACACGAAAATTTTGGGACTAATGGCCGAAATGGAACGCGCCCTCGGCGGCGAGTACATTTTTGATCGTTCCTTTCTCGATCGGTCCGTACGCGACTTGGGCGCCGATGTTTACCAGGTCGTATACAGCCTTAACGCCCTCTCCGGAAACAGGTACATAGGCCTTTTCGACCGCTTCCAAACCGTGAAGAATACCCTCGAAGACGTCCTGGCCGGAGGCCTTGGGGCTTTCGAATCGAGCCTCGCCATTCCCTCCCCGGAACTCGGATGGGAACTTGAGCCGATGGCGGGTATTGTAGGCGTTTGCCTGGCTGAAGCCCGCAACCGCCTTGGAATTTCCGCTCCGGACGGTTTCGCCGTTACAGTGCAGGGTTGTCGAAAGTTCATTATCCAGAACCGGCTCGGACGGACGAACGGTTCCGGACCTGAACCTGCCGGCCTTGTTTTCCCGCCGGAACTGGAAGAGGCCATCCTCCGGGAGCGGGAGGAGCTTTTCAAAAGGCGTGGCGGTCCTGTAAATCTGGTGGTGCGTGCCTGTTCGGCAGGCGGTTCCGAAAACGCTCGGTTCAATTTCCCTGCCCGGGATGTGGCGCCCGATGACCTTCTTTCTGCTGTAAAACTGGCCGTGACAGATTTTATAAAGGCATCGGCCGGGTCCGATACGGAGCTTTCCTGTGCTCTGGCAATCCATGAAAGCATTCAGGGTGGGGTCTCCGGTTCTGTAAAGGCTGGTCCCGCGGGACTACTGCATGTGACTGCGGTCCCGACCGAAAACCCCGGCCGGGAAGATAGTTACCTGGTCCGGCGAGTCCATCCATTCAATCTCGTGCAGTCGAACATACATCCCAAATCACACGATCGGGAACTCAAGCCCGGGGTGAAGTCTCTTTCGCACTCTTCTGCCCCGCTCAGGCGCGGTTCCGGTCTGCTCGATCCCGCTTTTCTGCGGTCCCTGGCCGGAACGGCCGCCGCCATCGAACGCATTCTCGGGCGGCCTCACGAAATGAGGTGGACAGTCGGCGAGGCAGGGCGGCCCGTTATATTGGACGTTCGCCCTGTTGCCGTTTCCAACGACCATGAATTGGACGAGGGAGAATTTGCAGACCTGAGCGGAATGGAGACCATCCTCAGGGGCGGGGAGACGGTCCAAACGGGGATTGCGGCCGGCCGTGTCATGCACGTGAACGAACAGACGAAGGCCGAGACATTTCCCCGCGGTTCGGTTGCCGTCGCGCGCAATGCAAGTCCTCAGCTGAGTCTGGTACTCAGGAGGGCCTCGGCGATTATTACGGAAACGGGTACTTCCGTCAGCCACCTGGCGACGATTGCCAGAGAGTTGCGCGTTCCGGCGATCTTTGGGGTTCCAGGAGCACTGGACCGACTCCGGGAAGGAACCGAGATAACCGTGGATGCGACGGAACGAACCGTCTACAGGGGCGTGATCGAATCGCTTCTTAACCAGGCTCCCGGATCGGAACTCTTTCCGAGCGATCCGGAATACGTCATGCTGCGATTCCTCCTGCGGTTCATCATGCCTCTCGGCCTGGTCGATCCGGAGTCGCGCGACTTCCTCCCGGAAAACTGCCGGACCTATCATGATATAATTCATTTTTCCCACGAACGGTCCGTCGATGAACTGCTGCACGTCCAGGAGAGGCATCGGGGGCTGAACCGCCTCCATCCGCGCTGGCTCGCGGCGGGCGTCCCATTGGCGATATATGTTTTGGATATCGAGGCTTCGGAGGCTTCCGAAGGACTCTCTTCGATAGAAATCGATGAGCTGAATTCGGAACCTCTTCTGGCCTTCATTCGCGGACTTACGGTTAAGGAAATGTGGGAGAGCGGACCCGCCTCGTTGCGGATGAGGGATATCTTCTCGAACCTGGACAGGACCTTTCTTCCCCCGGCGGCCTCGGAAAAGACCGGGAGAAACCTGGCTGTTGTCGCCCGGAACTATATGAACCTGGGTCTGCAGATGGGGTATCACTTCAGCGTGATCGACTGTTTTCTCGGAGAAGATCCCAATCAGAATTATGTTTACTTCCGATTCGCAGGTGGATTTGCCGAAGACCGGAAACGCCGGAGGAGAGCGGAGCTGATCCGGATGATCCTGGACGGAATGGATTTCAAGGTGAGCGTAAAGGGGGACCTCGTGACGGGCAAATTCAAGGGGGGCGGACCACGCGAGACTTCCGCGGTGCTCACCCGGTTGGGCGAGCTTACTGCGTTCACCCGCCAGCTCGATACTTCCATGACTTCAGAACAGAAGATCGAAGACTTTGCCCAGGCATTTTTCGCAAAAGCGGTCCACGGGGTTCGGATATCCGGGGAATCTCAACATGTTTGATTTCGCGCGCAGAATCATCGAAAAATGGCGAAGCCACAAACTTGCCAGGGCCGAAGCCTACCGGGACGAGCTGAAGGGACGGTATCATACTTTTCGGGCTCTTCTCGCCAATAACGAACATTCCCTCGATCTGCTGAAGTCGCTCGAACTTTCCTTTGCTTCCTTCAAACATTGCAGGCCCGATTTTGCCGATACGATCGAAGAACTTCTGCATGTAACTTATGAGCAGGTGGACGGGTTGAACCAGTTGAGCGGCCGAGGCGACAACATGCTGTACCAGGCGCACGGTGCCGTTGCCGATGCGGTCCGGCAGGCGCTGAGGGCCGTCCGGTCGCACTCCTGCAGCGGACCGCGCTGTCTTTTTTTCGATCAAATCGGTCCCGAACTCCATTCCGAAGTGGGTGGCAAAGCCGCTTCACTCGCTTTTCTGAGGCGATCGGGATTTACGGTACCGAATGGGTTCGTTATCACTCCCGGATTCTGCTCCGATTTCTTCTCCGCGAATGGAATCGAGTTTTCAGGTCTCGGCAAGGGACTTGAGAAGGACGGTCCTGAACCGGGCGAGCACATAATGAGCGGAATCTTGCCCCGGCAGCTTCGCGAGGAACTGCAGCGCTGCTATCGGCAGATCGCGCCGAATGGCGAGGCCGTATCGGTGCGCAGCAGCGCTCTTGTTGAGGACCGCCCGGAGCACTCGTTTGCCGGCCAGTTCAAGACTGTTCTCAACGTGACCTCCTTCGAGTCGTTCGAGAACGCTTTCAGGGAGGTCCTTGCGAGCAATTACAATGCGAGGGCGACGGCTTATCGAATCCATAGCGGCTTGCCCGCTGCAAGGAACGATATGGCTGTGATCTGCCAGCGCATGGTCGCGGCAAGGTCCGCAGGGGTCCTTTTCACTCTCGATCCTGCGGCCCCCGATGGCGGGCGCATGCTGATCAGCGCGGTCCCCGGGCTTGGTACGCTCGTGGTTGGCGGGGCCGCGCCGGCCGACGTCTACAGGCCTTTACGCGAAAATACGGATGCCGAGCCGTTCGATAGCTGGGCTCAAGTTACGGAGAAATCGCTTCGTTCGGTCCCCGAGCCGGGAGGAGGCATACGAAACGAGGAGTTGCCGCCGGCTGAAAAAAATGTCCCGGTCCTTTCCGTGCCGGAGATACGGTCTCTGGTTGCCCTCGGCCGCAAAATAGAGAGCCTCGTCGGTTCGGCCCAGGATATAGAGTGGGCTGTGACCGAAGCCGGCGACATCTTTATCCTGCAATCCCGGGGTATAAGGATTCCCATCAGGAAAAAGCAAACCGCCGAGTCGGTAAGGGGCAGGGAAATAATGCGGGCGGGCCAAAGCGCATCACCGGGACGCTGCGTCGGCATAGTCAAAGTGATCCGATCCCAGCAGCAGTTCGAGCAGTGGAGAGAACCGGTCCCCTCACCAACAATAATGGTCCTGCACCAAAGCCTCGTGGATTCCGCACGGCGTCTGCCGGAGGTCGAAGGCGTCGTCGTAGATTTGGGCAATCCCGCAGACCACCTCTCGTGTGTGGCCCGCGAATACGGACGTCCGATGATAACCGGCGCCGCGAAAGCGACGGAGATGCTCCGGGACGGACAATGGATTGTCCTCGATGCAGACCGGACCGCGATTTATGAAGCCCCTGAAGGGACATGGGCGGACTCGCCCGTTGCTTCCTCGGCTCATATCGCCGGAAACGGGCACAGGCAACGGGAGGTCCCCGTGGAACCCGAAATAGCCATGCTGCGCGACCTGATCGAGCCCCTCAACCTGACGGATGCGTTCGGGCCGACTTTTTCCATCCACGAATGCAGGTCCGTGCACGACATCATCCGGTATACGCATGAAATGGCGGTCCTGGCGATGTTTGAAGCAGGGGACGAGGTGCTCGAAGGCGCCGGCGGTCTCGTGCACCGACTGGAGAGCGACATCCCTTTTCATGTGATGATGATAGACCTTGGAGGCGGTCTTGCACCTCATCGGAAGGGATTCGGCATCGGAGTCGGGGACGTCCTTTCAAAACCGTTCCGAGCCTTCTGGGAGGGAGTTTCGACTCCCGGGCTTCGATGGAACGCTCCCGCGTCGTCCACGAGTATTTCCGGACTCTTTTCCAGGGCGATGCTCGATGGCCGGAGCGCCCGCCCGGTGGGCAGTCAGAACTACGCTCTGGTCTCGGGTGATTATTTGAACCTGAATGCGCGGGTCGAATACCATTTCACTATGGTGGATGCGATCTGCGGACGAAACCCGCGGGAAAACCATATCCGCTTCCGCTTCAAGGGGGGAGGGACCGCCGCGGAGCAGAGGGAGCGCCGAACGCGCTTTATCGATGAAATTCTGAAAGCCTATGCGTTTGCAACGGACTTGCGCGGAGATTTGCTTACGGCTTCGATCGCCGAACTTCGCATGGAGGAAATAGAAGAGAGGCTTGCGGTACTGGGCAGACTCATGGGCTTTACCCGCCTCCTCGACGCGGCAATGACCGCCGACGACATGCCTCTCAAGGCGGCCAGGGCTTTTCTCGAAGGCGATTACGGCCTGGAGAGCCTTATGGCATAATCGTGCTCACGCGTGGTAAAAACGCAACCGAGGCAACTCGACTGCTGTGAGCATGTTTCCATATACCGCTCCGGTGTCGATCCCGATCTTGCCGGGGGCGACAAAGGGTGTTTCAAAAGGGGTGTGGCCGAAAACCACGACGGGTTCTATCGCCTGGTCGTCATTCAGGAAAACATCCCGGACGAAAAGCAGCCTGTCGAGCGGAGCGGTTCGATAGTCCTCTTCCGGCAAAATTCCGGCGTGTGTGAAAAGGTATCCGCTCGTTTCGTAATACGGCAGAAGCCCCTTCAGGAAAATACGGTGCTCGTCGGGCAGAAATGAAAGGCCGCAAAGAGAACTCACCGGGCTGTCGCCATAGCTCTTCAGCGTGGCTTCCACTCCCATCACGCGCAGGATTTTCAGGTACTCCAGGTCGCACGTCGATGCGTATTGCAGCAGGGCAAATTCGTGATTGCCCATGAGAAAGACCGTATCGGCCACTCTTGTGCGGAGTTCCAGGAGAAAATCGATCACTTCCCGTGATTGCGGCCCACGGTTGATGTAGTCCCCAACGAAAACGAGAAGATCTTCTTCGGGATGGATGGGCAGCCGGTCCATCAAACTTTCGAGCTGTTGGAGGCATCCATGGATGTCGCCGACGGCGAAAATCCTCCGATTCCCTTCATGTTTCGATTCCAAGGCGGTTTCCGGTATGTTCTGAAGGAACGGCGCCGGGGCGTCATTCCTCGATCTTGAGTTCCTTCAACCTTCGCCAGAGCGTCGTCCTGGGCAAGTTCAGAATCTGGGCCGTCAGTCCCTTGTTGTACCCGGTTCTCTCCAGTACCCGCGCGATGTATCGCTTCTCGACTTCTTCGAGGCTCAGGAAGCCCTCTCCCTCGACGGTATCAAACTCGAGTTGCTGAAGATCGCTGGGCAGGTCCTGGGGGCGCAACTGGTCGCCTTCGGTCAGAGCCACGGCGCGTTCGATAATGTTTTCGAGTTCCCGCACGTTTCCGGGGAACGTGTAGTTTGTCAGGATGCTGAGAGCCTGCGGCTGAATGCCTCTCACGTTCTTGCGGAAAGCGAGGCTGAATTTCTCGATGAAGTGCTTGATCAGGAGTGGAATATCCTCGCGCCGTTCTTTGAGCTGGGGGACCTGTATGGTAACCACGTTCAGTCGGTAGAAGAGGTCTTCGCGAAAATTGCCCTGAGCGACTTCGTGCTTCAGGTCCCTGTTGGTTGCGGCGATGATGCGGATATCCAGGTCGATCGGGCGTGTTCCTCCCACGCGGAGGATCCGCTTCTCCTGGATCACGTGCAGGAGCTTCACCTGCATCGAAAGCGGCATCTCGCCGACTTCATCCAGGAAAACCGTGCCTCCCGAGGCGGATTCCAGGAGCCCGATCTTGGTGGCCGTTGCCCCCGTGAAAGCCCCTTTTTCATACCCGAACAGTTCCGCGCTGATAAGTTCTTCCGTGAACCCTCCGCAATTGAAAGAAACAAAACCGTGCTCCGCCCGCCCGCTCAGCCGGTGGATCGCCCTCGCAACGAGCGCTTTTCCCGTGCCGCTCGCTCCCTGCAGCAAAACGTTGCAACCGATCGGAGCCACTTTCTGCACCATCGAGAAAAGTTGATTTATGACCGGGCTGGTCCCGACGATCGTACCCAGGGCATGATCGCCCTTGAGGGCCTCCCGGAGCCTGTCGTTTTCCCGGCGCATGCTGATCTTTTCGTGCGCCCTCTTTGCGAGGAGCCGGATTTCATTCAGCTTGAGAGGTTTGGTGGCGTAATGAAATGCGCCTTCCTTGATTGCCGCGATCGCGCCGTCGATCGATCCATATCCCGTGATGATGATGACTTCGGTTTCGGCCCTGATCGATTTAACCTTCCCGAGCACTTCCATTCCCGTCATGTCCGGCAGCCTGAGGTCGGAGAAGACAATATCGAACTGCTGCTGCGGCATGCACTCCAGAAAGGCGTGCCCCGTTGTAAAAGCCTCCACCTCGTAGCCTTCCCTGGAAAGAGCCTGGCTTAGGCGGCGGCAGACCGTTATTTCGTCATCTATTATGGCCAATCGTATCTGCATGGTAAGAAGACTCAAAGTTTTGGAGGCCTTGCCCCCTCGTGTAAGTCAAAAACCGGCAGGAAGACGGAGAACAGGCTGCCTTCTCCTTTTGTGCTCCTGACCTCGATCTTTCCGCCGTGCCTTTTCGTAATGGAGTAGGCGACCGCAAGCCCGAGCCCCGTACCTCGCCCGACTTCCTTGGTGGTGTAGAAGGGCTCGAATATGTGCTGCAAAGTTTCCTGGTCGATTCCCATGCCCGTATCGTGAACATCGAAGCGAACAAATCCGGGGCCATCGGCGCGGGCCGTTGCTGAGATGGTTCCGCCCTCGGGCGTGGCCTGAATCGCATTGAGAAGCAGGTTCATGAATACCTGCTGCAGGTTTCTCAAATTTCCCCTGATCCGCGGCAAATCGGACTGAATATCCAGTTCGAGCCTGATGCCGGAAATCATGATCTGGTTCTTTATAAGGGCCGTAGTGCTTTGGACGATTTCGGCCGCATCAAGGTCTGAAAACGCCGGACGCTCCGTTCTTGAAAAATCGAGCAGGTTCCTGACTATCTCCCCGGCGCGATCGGACTGTGCCACGATATCCTGCATCATTTCTTTGCCGTCCGGGTCCATCCTCTCGGAATATTCTTCGAGGTAGGTCTCGGCCGTCAGGGAAATGTTGTTGATCGGGTTATTCAATTCGTGTGCAATTCCTGCCGTGAAAGTCCCCAATGCGGCAATCTTCCTGGCCTGAAGAAGGTCTTCCTGGTTCGTTTCCAGTTCTTGGGCCATTCGGTTGAATGCGCCTATCAGACCGGAGATTTCTTCGTTGTGCAGGCCCTCGTAGGGAGTCGGGCTGTAGTCCCCCTTCGCAACCCTCTGGATCGTGGAGCGGAGTGCTCCCAGCGGCCTGAGCAATCCCTGCGACACGAGCCGTATGACGAGAATTATGAGTAGGAGGAACACTGCCAGAAAAGCGATCGGAAGGAGCGACGTCTGGAAGATCGCTTTATGAATCCTCGCCCGTTTGGTTTTCACAAGCTGGTCGGTGAAATCCAGCAGGGTTTTTCCCTGTCTGCGGATTTCATCGCGGTCTCTGCTGTCGCCGCCGTTTGCTGCGTAAGTCCTGAAGGTGTTGCCGTATTCGTTCAGTGCGTTTTGAAAAGCATCGAAGGTATTGCGGTTCGTCACCCTGATGATGTCGTCGGAGAGTTCCGAAACGAGGCTGTCGATTCTCAGCAGGTATTGGATGCCTTCCTGTAGGCCGTTCACGTCGTTGTAAAAGAGGAAATTCTTCTCGAATCTGCGCACCTCGAGAATGTCGTTGAGAAGATCGTTATAGCTTTCGCCGAGGAGCAAGCGGGATTTGACGGTGGACAGGCTGAGTGAGTTGAGAAGCATCAGGGCAAAGACGGAAAGGAGAGTGGCCGCAAAAACGATAAAAAGCTGTCCCTTGATGGATCGGACCAGTTTCGCGGGTCTTCCTCTTTGTTGAAGTTCTGAAAAAGTGGGTAGAAGCTTCATTTCAACTTGAGCATTATCCTTATGGTTGTATCTCTCGCACTTCGTGCCCGGATTCAGAATCCGGGCTGCCAGTCAACCTTCTCGGATACCTGGTCGTGTGGTTTGCCGTATCCTGCCGGCGGACAGCCATGGCCCTAATTAGAGCATAACCGGGTCCGAATTGGGAGTGGGGTGGGTATTTCAAAGTTGCCACCACACCTGCTCCGAAGGCCGTAGGGTGGGCACGATAAGACCCAATGTTGTTGCTTTAAGGAAATACGCCGCTGGTTCCCAAGGTCCGCCTTGGGAACCCCGCCCCGGCAGGCCGGATAGTATCCGGTA
>JAEZHY010000019.1 GCA_023416335.1 Pseudomonadota bacterium
AACCGATTTTACGCAGAGGGCTTAACTTCGGGAGGGATCGGGTGAAATGCATTTCTTCGTGCCGCCGTTCATCAGTTGGATTTGACTTTTTCGATCGTGTATTTGAAGTCGAATTCACTGTCGAGACAAAGAGATAGATACGGTGTACGATTGCAGTCGGGATTTTTCGGGATTGCCGTCTAAGTCGGCTAAACCGCCAATCGGTTCATTTTACTGACTATTACGCACAAACGTTATAACCTTTGATGAAGCCCGGCACGCGGCAGCATTACACGAGTTCACGCATGACTTGATTTCCAGGCGGCTTCCGTTATTTTCAGTCCCTGTATTCGATGCTATTTTGCTTCCGGCCGTTGAATTGCAGAAAAGCGACATCAGGAATCGGAAATTCCGAGCTTTTTCCTCTATGGAACTCGGGAAATTGAACTCTGGAGGACATTTCTGGAAGATTTCACAGGGATCGACCCCAAAGGCAAGTTGCCTTCCGAAATAGAAGCCGAGTGGTTCGAGAAGGTCTACCGCGGAGATATGCCTCAACTAACGGTCAGGGCCGTCCTCATGGGCTTTCTGCTCGGCGGGGTGATGAGTCTTTCAAACCTGTTCATCGGCCTCAAAACAGGGTGGGGGCTGGGGATAGCCATTACGGCCTGCATTCTGTCCTACACCTTTGGGGCCTTTCTCCGGCGTATCGGCCTGCTGCATTCGAACCTCTCGATCCTCGAAAACAACTGTATGCAGTCCACTGCCAGTTCGGCCGGGTATTCCACAGGTAGTACGATGGTGAGCGCCGTCAGCGCACTGCTGCTCATTCAGGGGCATCATCTGCCTTTCTGGACCCTGATGTCCTGGACTGTGCTGCTGGCCATCCTCGGCGTTTTCCTGGCAATTCCGATGAAGAGGCAGATGATCAACATCGAGCAGCTTCCTTTTCCCAGCGGCATAGCAGCGGCGGAGACCCTTCGTTCGCTTTACGCGGAAGGAGAGAGTGCCGCCGGGAAGGCTAAGTCCCTCGGAGGGGCGGCAATCATTGGTGCCCTGGTCGCTTTTATGCGCGAGAACCGCATCGCCTGGTGGCCCGGTTTTTTGAAAATACCCGGGATGCTTCAGTTTCCGGGGACGCTCTCCGGCCAGAGTCTGGCATCCTGGACGATTTCCTTCGAATTCAGCGGAATAATGGTGGCGGCTGGGGCAATTATCGGCATGAAAGCGGCCTGGAGTATGCTGGCAGGAGGTATTCTCAATTATTTCCTGATTTCCCCTTACATTTACGAGCAGGGAATAATTCGGGAGCTTGGGTTTAAGAACATTGTGGCCTGGAGCCTCTGGGGAGGCACGGCATTGATGGTGAGTTCGGGGCTGCTGACTTTCGCCTTCCAGTGGAGGACGGTCCTTCGTGCCCTTGCCGGAACCGGGAAGATGTTCAGGCGCGCCTCCGGGTCGAAAACAGATCCGAAGCTCAAGGGGATGGACGCAATCGAAGTCCCCGGCAGCTGGTTCATTATCGGTGTAGCGGTATCGGGCGCCGGAATAGTCGCCGTTCAGGTGCTCGATTTCTCGATATCCTGGTGGATGGGGGCCCTTTCGGTTTTCATGACGTTTTTTCTTTCCGTGGTTGCATGCCGGGCAACGGGAGAGACCGACATAACCCCGATTGGCGCAATGGGAAAAATCACACAGCTTTCTTACGGAATGCTCGCCCGTTCGGACATCCAGGCAAATCTCATGACGGCCGGTGTGACGGCAGGCGCCGCCGCTTCGAGCGCGGATCTTCTTACCGACCTTAAATCCGGATATCTCCTGGGGGCAAATCCGAGAAAACAGTTTATTGCCCAGTTCTTCGGAGTTTTTGCCGGTGCGGCTGTAATTGTTCCCGCTTTCTATCTGCTCGTGCCGACACCGGACGTACTCGGCGGAAACGAATTCCCCGCCCCCGGCGCCCAGGTCTGGAAAGGTGTGGCCGAACTCCTCGCCAACGGCCTCACCAGCCTGCACAGTTCGGCACGCATTGCACTCGCCGTCGGTGCGGCAGCGGGAATCCTGCTCGCAATCCTCGAACGTTTTGCGCCCGGCCGGGTACGGCGTTTCCTGCCTTCCGCCATGGGGTTTGGACTCGCCTTCGTGATTCCCTTCTGGAATACGCTATCCATGTTCATCGGAGCCTTGGCGGCATACCTCCTGCGGAATACCGCCGCCGAGGAATACAGAATTCCCGTCGCCTCGGGAGTCATTGCCGGCGAAAGCCTGGTCGGTGTATTCGTGGCGATCTTCTCGGCAGTCGGTGTAGGATAACCTCTCCGCGTCAACGAATGGGTGGCCGGGATTCTTATCCCGTGGACGTGGGGACTTCAGGAGTTCGAGGCTGCCTGCCCATGAAGATTGCAAAGACCCAGAGCACCAGGAGGATGATCTCGATTGCACTGTCAAGGAGGTATATCGGCGGGATGATTTTCTGGTAGACGTAGAGTATTTCAATTACGGCAAGCGCTACTGCGGAGCAGATTCCGAGAAGATAGAATTCGAAAAGCCGCTTCTTTCGGACGCCCGCAATGAACAAAACCAGACCGATCGAAGCGAGCAAAAGCCCTGTGGTCCGCACAAGCCAGAGGTCCGTCTTCGGGCCTGTGAACATGATGAAGGATTGCATGTGTGCTGTCGGCCAGATGCCGGTGCCTGCGAAATACAGTCCCTGGAGAATTGCAACGTGCTGAAAGCGCAGTCGCTGGATGAGGCCTGAAGCCTTTGGCATGGGAAAATCGCTTTCCAGGTCGAACTTATGATGGCGTGCTGCAGGTTCCTGCGCATGCAACACCTTTTCCATTTTATAAGAAGTTCCCTTCGGGATGCAATGTCGTGAGTCTCAGAGGGGCGGGGACGCCTGGTCGGAGTGTAAGCTGGAGCTTCCGTTTCGCAAAGTCCGCTAGACGCTCAATTCGGGTTTTGCCGGGACTTTTTCCCGGCGAAAAACGAATACCGCGCTCAGAACCACTGTCCCGGCGGCAAGAAAGAGGGTCTGGAACCCTGCCAGTTCTCCGATATAGCCAAGGAGGATGGAGCCTACGAATGCCCCGGCATCGATGCTGCCGGTATAGGCTCCGGTGATCTTTCCCCGGACCGCCTGGGGTTCACCCCGGATGGCATGGACGTTGAGCGCAGGATAAAGCAGGCCGTGCCCGCATCCGGTTACGAAGCCGGAGACAAAAAGCACGCCGTTTCCCTTCATGAAGATGAGCGCGAGGAGCCCTCCTCCAACAAAAAACAGCGCGTAGGGTATGATTCTGTTTTCCCCCAGTCGGTCGGCGAAATTGCCTCCCAGAAAACGCGTTATTATCGCCGCAGCGGAGTAGGAGATGTAATAGAGGGAGATGAAGTCAATTCGCCGGTCGCTCGCGTAAGGCGCAACGAACCCATTTACGGCTGCCAGCCCGAATCCGAAAAGCAGGGCGATTGCCGCAACCATGAAAATGCGCTTTTTCTGAAGCACGAGAAAGAAAGAGGAGTCCGTTGCCCTGAGCACATGGGTGTATGTCTCTTTGAGCGGTTGTTGTGCGAGAAAACCGAGAAAAGCGATCACTGAAGCTGCTATGAAGAGGAGATCGAAATCGCTGTTTTTAATCACGAGTTCCGCAATTGCGGGACCGACAGCCGACCCGATCAGGCCGGAGACCCCGAACATCCCGATCCCCTCATTGAGACGTTCTTTGGGAATAATATCGGCAATATATGTGAATGCCGCCGTAATGCAGATGGCAAACCCGACGCCGTGCACCACGCGCACGACAATCAGGGGAAGATAGAAACCGTACATATCCCCCCTGAAAAGAAGATAGGTAAGAGGCAGCAGGGTCATTATGATCGACCCGATTGCGTAACTCTTCTTCCTGCCGATCTTGTCTATCATGTCGGATATCCATGGCCGGCAGAGTACCGATGAGAGGGAAAAGGCTCCCATCACTATGCCCACGTCCACCTGGTCTCCATGATGTGCCGTAATGAACAGGGGGAAGAGGAAGAACGTGCCGAAACTGGACAGGCACGCGAGATTGGCGACCGCCATTGCGAAAAAAGCGCGAGAATAGAGCATTTTAAAAAGCCGAATCCTTCCAAAATTTTCCGGGTAATCTGGTGCCCGATTGTATATTCGCTTTGCCTTTATGAAAAGAGCTTTTGATAAAAAGGGTGTTCCGGCATCTCTCCAGGCATGCCGGGACCTGATTCCCTCCGAGCGTGATTAAATTAAGTCCTTCGATAGGGAAGTCTGCCGAAAAACACTCGAATAAACGAGAACGCAATGAGTTGCAGTCCGCGAAAAACGGGAAACAGGCGGGATTTCTACAGTGTGATAGCTCCGTTTTATGATTGTCTTGTCGGGCCGTTTCTCAGGCGGGTGCGTAAGGACATCTGTCTGGCTGCGGTATCTGGGACGTGCGGTCGCATTCTCGATATAGCATGCGGGACCGGAGAGCAGGCGGTAATGCTGGCCGGAACCGGATTGCGCGCCGCCGGACTGGATCTGTCTCCCGCCATGCTTGCAGAAGCGCGCGAAAACAGCCCTCCCGATGTCCCCTATGTTCTTGGGACCGCTGAAAAGATGCCCTTCGGGCCGGGATCTTTCGATTGCGTCGTAATCAGCCTGGCTCTGCATGAAATGCCGCCCGGAACCCGAATCGGGGTAATTGCCGAAGCGCAGGAGATTTTGAAGCCCGGAGGGCGGATTTTATTTTTCGATTATATGCGCCCGGACGGGTTTGTTTCAGCTTTTTTCCTGGGACTCTTGGGACTTCTGGAGAAGTGCGCGGGTAAACGGCATTTCGAAAACTTCGTCCAGTTCGTCAGGATGGGAGGTCTTGACCGGTTGGTCGGAACCATCCCGATGGACCCCGTTTCGAAGCGTTTTTATTTTTTTGGCGCTCTTGGCTTAATAGTTATGAGGCCTGGCCGGCATCGGGGAAAATAGAATTTTCGCCGCAAAGACAATCAATTCCCTCCGATTCGCCGTTCGATGTGATCAACGCCTTGACCGGAAGATGATCCGAAGCCTTACGGCTCAGGTCCGTCTTGTGGGCCGATATGCCCACCAATGCTTCAAGAGGTCTGATCCATATTCTGTCCAGAGAGAGCACGGGCATGAAAGAAGGAAAAGTTCTGAGCGAAGGGGGTTTTCCAAAGAACCGGTTTATCCAGCACAGGGGCGTACCTACCGGGATCCACTCGTTGAAATCCCCGAGCATGATCTCCATCCGATCGCGCTCGGAACAGAATATGTCGAGCAGGCGCCTGATTTGCCTGCGCCGCTCCTTCGGGCTCAACCCGAGATGGGCTACTATAACCCGGATCGTCTCACCCTTTACGAGAAGATCGACATCGAGCGCCCCCCTGGGTTCCCGGCCGTATACGCTCAGGTCGATTCTGCGAACATCTTTGACGGGGTATGATGTGAGCAGGGCATTCCCGTAATGCCCGCTATGGCTGCGGAGTGTAGGCCCCAGGATCACCTCCAGGCCGGTTAACCTGGAGAGGCTTTCTATTTGATTCCCCTCACTATAAAACTGGGAATCGGTTTCCTGTAGTCCGACAACTCCGGCATCCAGTTCGCGAATGACGTTTGCGACACGATCGGGAGCGAACTTGCCGTCAATTCCGATCCAGCGGTGGACATTGTAGCTGGCCACGGAGAGTGTGTCTGAGAGATCCTTCCCAGCCTGGGAGATTTTTCTGCGCACTGAATCCACTTTCGTTGCGTTTCCGGCAATACTCGATAAAAAGCCGATGACCTGTAAGAATCCAATCACACTCCCTACCGGATATTTAGTATCGAAGAATAACTCTTTTTAAATTTTGTTCAAAGGTAAATTCAGGAAGAGGGAAGGGAGGAAACAGCCGGTTCTTCCATGCGACGCGGAAAAGGTCAAATCCGGGTGGCAACTGCATATTCATAACCTGGAAAATACCTGCTCCGGTGCAGGCCGGGAGAGGATGGAGCCTCTTGCGCAACCCATATTAAGGAGACCCCCCGCGGGTGCGCATTGTATGGGATCTCCTCTTCTGAATGCTTCTTATGACATTTATTCCATATCAGGAGGCGGACCGCTCGGGGTGACCAGGTAGCCCTTCAGTTCTTCGGCTTCCATCGTCCACTGGTATCCGATCCTCGCCGCAACATTAAAGAGCAGGGGACTGCGCACGTGAAAGCGCATGGATCCCTTTTCCTTATTGAAAGAGACCACATTGAGGATGACCATATCCTCTTTTTGGGCAAGATTTATCATGCTCTTCTTGGACTCCGGCACCGTGTATTCCAGGCCGAGGAAGTCCGGAGGGCATACCACGAACGCGACCGAGGGTTCTTCGGCCGACTGAAGCCACTGGAACGGACCGTTTTTATATTGGAGGAGGACGTAACTTTTCAGTTCTTCAAATCCCGGAATTCCCCACGGGAAATTAATCAGCTCGCCTTCATTCACATCGATGATCCCGAAACGGGTCGTGTTAACCTGCATGAGAACTCCTTGGGCTGGCTTTCCAGGAATCATTCGCTTTCGAATGAGCCGTTTTGTTTGCCCGTGTACAATTCGAGCATGTTATCGAACTCTTCCTTGCCGATTGATGCCGCGGCCCTGTTTTCCTGCTGAATCCTTCTATAGAGTTCTTCCCTGTAGATCGGGATGTTCGAAGGACTCTTTATCCCGACTCTTACCTTATTCTGATCTATTGAGGTAATCGTGACCTCGATATGATCTCCGATCAGAATGGATTCACCGGTTTTCCTCGTCAGAATTAGCATGGGTCTCTGCCTCTTTCTTTTTATCGGTTCGCAAGGCAATCTGCTGAAAGGGTTTTCAGGGGGGGCGGACCGCGTTTGGCGCGTCCCCCTGAAAAAAGATTATAGTATGTCTATTAAAGATATGACAGTAAATTTCCGATCACATGTAAATGGGTTGGAAGAACTCTTTGCCGATTGAACGGCTTTTGGTTATCGGCTATTTTGGGTCGCCGGGAAATCGGCACTTTCAACATCTTGACGGCAGTGTGGGGCATGCCTACCGAAACCTTCTCCGAAGCCGACTTTCGCATACTCGGGCTTGAGCCCGGGGCGGACCGGTTTGCCGTGAAACAGGCTTATCGCAATCTTGCAAAGAAATGGCATCCGGACCGATTTCACACGAGGCCTTACGAAATTCGCGCCCTCGCAGAGGACAAATTCAGAGAAATCAACGAGGCCTATGAAAGGATAGCTGCAAGCTGGCAAAAGAAGCCCGCGCAAAAGGCCGGTTCGAAGCCCGGGTTCGACCGCTCGCGCGTTGCTAAAATAAAGGTCCCGCGTGCCAGGCCTCCGAGACCCGCAGGTCCGGCCTGGAGTTCCCGGTTAGTTCGGATCGCTGCAGGCGGACTTTTCATTCTAGTCTGCATTGCGGCTCTTATGCAACTGCCTTCCTTTTACTCCGGCCCTGCAAATGAAAACGCTCAGGACCGCGGCTCCGGGGACCATGCGGATTCGGGCCGCGGAAAACAGGCCGATCAGGAATCAGACGCACCGAATCCCGCCGAGCCCGATCCTGCCCAGGCTCCCGTACCGGCACCTCCGCTCCTGCAGGCTATACCCGAATCACAGCCCGAATCGGCTCCCCAGTTTTTCACAATTGGCTCAAACGCCTCCGAGGTGCTTCTTATTCAGGGCGCACCTACCAGGGTTCATGGGCAAACCTGGGTTTACGGCCTCTCAGAAGTCTTTTTCAAAAACGGCCAGGTCTGGAAATACAACAATTTCGACGGTTCGCTGAAAGTACGCCTCGAACCTCGCCTCGCCGAAGGCAAATCGCCTCCTTCCCATATCACGCTGGGATCAACGGAAGATGAAGTTCTCGCCGTCCAGGGAACTCCCACCCGTATCGAAGGAGAGAAATGGTATTACGGCTTTGCCGAAGTACGGTTCAAAGACGGGCGGCTCAGAGAATACGACAACTATTTCGGAAACCTGAAAATACGCCTCCTGCCTTCGAATTCCTCCGTTACCCAGCCCAGGCGCTCTTTTACGATCGGTTCGACGCCGGATGAGGTCCTTGCCGTCCAGGGAACACCTACGAGTATTCACGGAAACAGCTGGACATTTGATTTTTCGAATGTATTTTTTCGCGATGGCAAGGTCCAGCAAGTGAGTAATACTGACGGCGTCCTGCGGTTTGTCCCTCCCATGGAGTCCGCAGGCAATTCATGATCGAGAGGACCAATGTTCATCGAGACAATCTATAAAGGCCGGTTCGATTCGGACCTCTTCCGTATTTCCAGTCCCCCCCCTGACCGAAACAAGGTGAATCGCATTCTTGAATCGTACCGCAGCATTTTGAAAGACTACTCTCCGGAAACGCTCGAATCGGCGGGCCGCCTGCCGGCGGAATTACTCGGAAAAATGAGTGCCGCCGGATTTTTCGGCCTGAGTATCGGCAGCGAGTACGAAGGGCAGGGACTCAGCCTGCGTGAATACCTGGAGGTTGTGGAGGGGATGGTCAAGCTCGACATCTCCATCGCCATCACATTTCTGGCTCACCTCTCCATCGGAGTAAAAGCGATTCAACTCTTCGGGACGGAGGAACAGAAACGTCGATACCTCAAACCTGCCGCTACCGGGGAAATGATATTCGCTTACGCTCTAACCGAACCGCGCATCGGTTCGGATGCGCAGCATATCGAAACAACGGCCGTTTTGAACGAGGAGGGCACGCACTACATTCTCAACGGCAGGAAGGCCTATATCACCAACGCCAACTACGCCGGAGGCCTCACTGTTTTTGCGCGGCTTGACCCGGCTCGGCCCGGATTCAACGGTGCATTCATCGTCGAAACCGGCTGGGAAGGCGTCAACGTCGGGCAGGAAATGCCGAAGATGGGGCTGAAGGCGAGTTCAACCGCGGCAATCCAGTTCAGAAACGTCCGCATCCCGGTGGAAAACCTGATCGGAAAGCCCGGTGACGGCTTCAAGATAGCCATGTCTGTCTTGAACTACGGCCGTCTCGGACTCGGAGGAGCATCCGCCGCTCTCATGGAACTCTCCTGCCGGGATATGCTCAAGAGGGCTTCCTCGCGAATACAGTTCGGGGTTCCGATAAAGAATTTCCAGCTTGTACGGGAAAAAATCGTCCGGGCAGGAGTGAACGCGGCCGTCTGTTCCGCAATGAACCGTTTCATTGCCGGAATGCTCGACAACGATCCTCACTTCAGTGCGGCAATAGAGACGTCTCACTGTAAGCTTTTCGGAACCACCCGCGCCTGGGATGCCGCTTATGATGCTCTTCAGGTTGCCGGAGGCTCGGGGTACCTTGCAACTCATCCCTTCGAGAAAAGAATGCGGGATTTCCGGGTTGCAACTGTATTCGAAGGTACTACCGAGATCCATTCGATCTATCCTGCGCTTTTCGGCATGCGGCAGATCGGAAAAGAACTGTCGCAATCGGGGAAATCCTTCACAGGGCTCCTGTGTCAAGCGGTGAAACAGGCTGTGAAGCCCGCGAACTGGCCGGTCACTTTTGAAAACCGGATCATGAGGTCGGCCACGAACGAGGCCAGGCGAAATGCGCGACTGGTGCGCCTGCTCCTGAATGCCGCCGTTCTGCTTTATGGGAGAACGGTCATGCGGGGAGAAATAGGGGACCGGGAGTTCCTGTTCCGAAGGATAACCACGCTCAGCCTGTACATGTTCGGAATACTGGCCCTGCTTGCAAAGATGCGGGAAGACGAGGCAGCGGGAAAGCTCAGCCGGGACGACCTGCACGTACTGGAATATTTCGTCCGGGAAGCCCGGGCGGCTCGCAGGCAGAACAGGCACTTTTTCGATTCAAAGAAGGAAAGACTCGATGCGGTTGTCTTTCGTGATTTGGACGATGCCGTGGGGGAATGAGGTGAGCAGTGGGTTCGGTGTGGGCAGGCTTACAGAGGCTGGATCTCTCGCCGCATCCCGGATGCGTTTTGAACGAGAATATAAACTTCCATTTCCGTTTAGTCGAAGCACGGTTTCCCGACCGCACCGGCAAGGTCGGGAAACCGCGCTTCAACGTCTTTGATGAAGTTTCAAAATAGGCTATCCCCCGGCACAAGCATCAGAATCACCTGAAACCACTATCACCGCCCAATCGTCACCTCGACCGTCACACGCTTTTTCCCCCGTTGAACCACGACCTCATAGTCCGGCCCGCCTTCGGCGAGGATACGCTGGATTTCTTCTGCGCCGGCGACCGGTCTGTCGTCTATCGACACGATCACGTCTCCCTTGAGGATGCCTGCTTTGGCCGCCGGCATTTCGGGCATGATTCCAAGTATTTCGGCACCCTTCCCCGAGGCGGCGGGCTGCACGGTAACGCCGAGCCGCGGTCTGCGGACCGGCTCGGATTTATCTGTAAGCATCACGTATTCCGCCAGGTCGGGGTCAAGAGTGCTGAAAGGGTAGTTGATGGGCACAGGGGCGACGGTCTTGTATTCGGCAGGTACCCGCATGGCGGTCAGGTAAGGCACTCCCAGTTGTTCGCTGATGTGTCCTTTCCCGAGAATCACCACGATCCTGCATTGCCCGCCCGTCTGGTTCAGACGGTCTGCGATGGTTTCCGCCATCGTCTCCTCCCAGCCGAGTTGAGCGGCAAAAAAGGATTCGAAATCCTTTATTTCATGCTTCCCGTGCGCATTATACTCTTCAAGGATTCGAGCCCTGTTTTTCGGATCGTCCAGGTGAAAATCACGGGCGACCTGTGCCCGTTCCTCCGGGGTAAGTGAAGCGAGCCCCTCATGAGCGATTTTGCGAATCACATTCTGGGGAGCATTCAGCCCAAGAATCCGTATATGGTTTTCCCGGGCAAAATCAATCAGAGGGCGATAGAGTCGGTAAGGAAATCCCCAGACCTGATCCCAATGTACTTCCTTGAGAAACTGTTCCTCAGTCATTTCTCCGCCGACATAACGGTCCAGCACCGGCTGTGCTGTTCTGGGGAACATCTCCATACCCATTTCGATGCACCCGCCACCGGTTGCGAGCCTCCTCAATATGGAAAGCTGCGCTCCATGGTCCTCCGGGCTGGTGTGGATCTCACCGATGTAGACGACGGATGCGCGCGAAAGCCTGCCCATCATGTCTTCGAATGTGATCACATCGCCGGAGGATGTATCGACCACGTCTCCAATTTCCAACGTCACCGGACCGGAGGGTGCCCCGGCCACATGCAGAGCTTGCCCGACCGCGGCACAGCCGGCAGTAGATCCAATTGAGATGCAAGCCAGGAAGACAGCTGCGAGCCGGATAGATCGCATTCTTCCTGTTTGACGCTTTTCGAATAACCCGCGAGATGCAGAAAACATTTATCGGTCCTTATGATTGGAATCGGCTCAGGCGCATGTACCCTCCTCTTGTCCCCACGGGAACATTTTAATGAGGTTTGTTGCGAATGCCATGCCGACGATAAATATGACAATAATTTTTTCGGTTTTCCGAGTAGGCCGGGAAAGAGGGGTTGTCAACAATCATCCCGGTTCGAATCGGGTGGCCGTTCCTTTTGGCCGGCAAGTATCCATACCGATTCGGGAAAAGGAAAATCTCTCCCCATCAGATATTTTTGCTTTTTGAAGCCCCCATTCCAATCCAAATCCAGGTTACCGAAACAGTGGCAACCTTTCCGCATTAGGAATGCAATAAGCAGAGTAATAGTCTCCAGGTAAGAATTGGTATGCAACTTGCTCAACCCACGGTTTCGCACTGTGACGCGTGATTTCCGATGTCTTCGAAGCAGATAAAAAGCAACCGGCGCCAAATGGAACCGTCCGGAAAAACATCGAAAAAGCGTACGCAACGGATTGATTCGGGTTCTTGGCAGTATGCCATATTTTTGACCGACTGTTGGGGAACATAGTGAGTTCCCCGGAAATGGGCAAAATGGTCGAAGCGGGAAGAAAAAAGCTGGAGCGATTGCTGGGCCGCCTTGTTCAGGTAAAGCCCTGCGCGAGGTCGTTTGGTGCGTCTGTTCTACTCAAGACAGCCTTGATCGCGGCGGGACACTTCCTCCTTGGATGGATGGCATTGCTGCTTCCCTCTCAGGGATATGCTCTTGCCGTCTGGCCGCCGGCCGGTCTTGCTCTTGCGGCGGGAATGCTCTGGGGACGCACCGCCTGGCCGGGGATTTTTATCGGAGCCTTTGCCGTAAACCTCTGGTTCTTCCAGTCCGCGGCTGCCTCTCCGCAGGCTCTGGTGTTCTCGTCGGCGATTTACGCCTTGGGGGTCTGTTTTCAGGCGGGGCTGGGATTATTCCTGGTCCGTCGTTTCGTTGGAAAATCGTTCACTCTCGATAATGACCGGGAAGTGATTGCATTCCTGCTTCTATGTTGTCCAT
This sequence comes from Pseudomonadota bacterium, assembly GCA_023416335.1. The sequence continues at coordinate 12,360 of JAEZHY010000019.1, forward strand.
TGAGCTGCCTCGTCAACCCGACGGTTGGGGTGTTGAACCTGAGCCTGGCCGGGATGATTGCGAGGCAGGATCTCTGGTTCAACTGGTTAACCTGGTGGATTGGCGACATGCTCGGGGTGCAGGTGATCGCCCCTGTCATACTGAGCCTTGCGGCCGGAAAGGGCGGGATCTGGAGGTCTAGAAGAGCCACGGTTGCCTTGCCCCTGTGCTGTATTTTCTCATTGATGATATGCGTCTACGTGTTCGTCAGCGTCAAAGAAGCCGAAAACAGCAGGGCCGAATTCAGACGCCATGTCGAAGTCATGGCCGGTTGTGTGAAACATGAATGGGAGTTTTACGTCGACGCGCTCTACTCTACCGCAGGATTTTTTGCAGCGGACGAAGAGGTTAAGCGTGGGGAATTCGGAGCTTTCGTCGGGTACTTTCTGTCTCGTCATCGTGGGATTCAGGCATTGGCGTGGGTACCCCGGATCACGGAAGCCGAGAGGACGAATTATGAGGAAGCGGCCGGGAAAGACGGCTGTCCAGGCTTCAAGATAACCGGGCTGACGGAGCAGGGGCTGATTGCGGAAAGGCCGCACAGGCCGGAATACTTCCCACTGTATTATGTAGAACCGCGGGAAGGGAACGGGAGGATCCTCGGTTTCGATCTTTCTTCCGAAACAGAGCGTGCGAAGGCCCTGGAGAAGGCCGCCGGGACCGCCGCTCCGGTTGCAACCGGCCGGATCAGGCTCATGTACGACGAGGAGGGCGAAAACGGTTGCCTCCTGTTGCTGCCGCTTTACGATGATCAGTCGTCCGCCTCCGGGGCCGGCGAGTCCCGAATTCTCAGAGGATTCGCCATGGGTGCTTTTCGTTTTCGCGATGCCATGCAGGCTGCGCTTGCGGGAATTTCCAGACAAGACGTCTATATAACTCTCAATGACGTCAGCGGTGGAGCGGATGAATGGCAGCCCCTTTACTCTTCAGGTCCCGTCGCTTCTGCCGAGCGCACCGGAGCCGAACTCGTTCCCTGGTTTTCCGAGCCCATCGAAATAGGTGGACGAAGCTGGAGGCTCGATATCACTCCTTCCACCGAGTATCTCGCAGCTCACCGGTCTCTCAAAGGATGGAGCGTATTGGTCGGCGGACTTCTGTTCACGATGATGGCGAGTTCCTTTTTTCTTGTAATTACGGGGCGGACTGCGCGAATCGAAGGACTTGTGAGGAAGAGAACCGCGGCACTCAAAAACGAGATTGGCGAGAGGGTGCTTGCCGAGCAGGAACTATCGAAGCAGACGACCCTGCTTTTGGGACTCCTTGATTCCATTCCGGACATCATCTCTTTCAAAGACGTCGACGGTCTTTACCTGGGCTGCAATCCGGCATTTACAGCTCTTAAGGGGATGCCTCGGGAGGAGATCATCGGCAGGACGGACTATGATCTGTTCCCCGGCGAAGAAGCCGATTCCTACCGGCGAAACGACCGGATTGCGATGGACACGGGAGTGGCCCATCATAACGAAGAGCAACTCGATTATCCTGATGGCAGATGGAGGCTGGTTGACACGATAAAGGCCCCTCTGCGCAACCAGTCCGGTGAGACTATCGGCGTGCTCGGAGTAAGCCGGGATATTACAGAACGGAAAAGGCTCGAGGAACTCCTGTTCGCTCGTGTGCGCCTGGCCGATTTTGCAGGCGGCCACACGGTCGACGAACTCCTTCATCATGCGGCGGAGCAAGCGGCGAGGCTCACCCAGAGCCGAACAGCTTTCTTTCACATCGTGCAGAAATGCCAAAATACCGCTCTCATGCAAGTCCTGTCCGGTACTTCCCCGGTATGTGAGATATCCGACCGCCTGAAACAGTGTTCAGGAACCTGCATAGACGACTGCCTGCGGCAAAAATGCCCTGTTATCCGAAATGACCATTCCTGCCGATGCAAGTTGACAGCCGTTCGAGAGGATGGAGTCACGCGCGAGATGGTGGTACCGGTGTCCCGCGACGACGAAGTAGCTGCCGTACTCGGGGTCGGCAATAAACCTGAAGACTACGGTCAACGCGATGTGGAAGTGGTCTCTCAGCTTGCCGATCTCACCTGGGACCTGGTCCTGGGTAAACAGGCCGAAGAGAATCTGCGGCTGGCAAAGGAAGAGTGGGAGCGCACTTTCGACGCAATGCCCGACCTGATCACAATACTTGATACGGAATTCCGCATAGTGCGCGCGAACAGGCAGATGGCCCACAGGGCAGGATTAACGCCGGAGCAGTGTGTGGGACGCTTCTGCTACGAGGTCATGCATGGGACCGACGGTCCTCCTGAATTTTGCCCGCATAAGAGGCTACTTGGCGAAGGTGAGTTTCAGTCCGTTGAAGTATATGAGCCGACGCTGAACGCGAGTTTCAGCATTACGACCACTCCCTTGCATGATGCCGAAGGCAAAGTGGCGGGGAGTATCCATGTGGCACGGGACATTTCCGACCGCAAGCGAAACGAAGAGGCTTTGGAACGCTCCCGGACCGATCTCCAGGAAACGAACGAGCAACTGGAAACGGCTATAGAGCGGGCGAATGAAATGGCTGTGAAGGCAGAGCTGGCCAATGTCGCCAAGTCGGAGTTCCTGGCCAACATGAGCCATGAGATTCGCACGCCTATGAACGGAGTCATCGGCATGGCTGAGATACTGCTGGAAAGCGGACTGGAGCCGGAGCAGCGCAGATATGCCGAATTGGTGATGTCGAGCGCCGAGAGCCTGCTGATCATTATCGACGATATTCTGGACCTCTCGAAGATAGAAGCCCGCAGACTCGAACTGGAAACACTTGAATTCGATCTTGGGGTTCTCCTTGAAGAAACCGTGGAGATGCTCTCAATTCGGTCCACAGAGAAGGGCTTGGACCTCGTCTGCCTGGTAGAGCCGGATGTCCCGTTGCTTCTGCTTGGAGACCAGGGGCGGTTGCGGCAGATAATTATCAATCTCGCGGGGAACGCCATCAAGTTTACCGAACGCGGCGAAATACTGATCCATGTGGAACTGATGAGTGGAGACAGTCGGGAAGCTCTGCTGCGCATTTCGGTTACCGATACTGGGATCGGAATCCCACCCGACCGGCTGAACGGTCTTTTCACTCCTTTTGCACAGCTTGATAGTTCTACCACGCGTAAATTCGGGGGGACCGGGCTGGGGCTTGCCATTTCCAGACAGCTCTCCGAGATGATGGGGGGGACGATAGGGGGCGAGAGCAGGGAGGGAAGGGGTTCTACATTCTGGTTCACCGTCGTTTTGAAAAGACAGGAGGGAAAACCGGATGTTCTCGAACGCGTTGCCGGGCTGAAGGGCACCAGGGTGCTCGTCGTGGACGAGAGTCGTCTGAACAGGCGAAAGATAACCGGGCTTCTGAAAAACTGGGGATGTCGTTTCCATGAAGCCGCGCAAGCAGGCACGGTGCTCGAAATACTCCGGAATGCAGTCGCAATGGGCGACCCGTTCCAGATTGCCATCATCGATCTTTCCATTTCAAACGGCAGCGGGGCGGAACTGTGCAGGGATATCTCAGCTGCTGCTGAATTGGAAAAGATATGTCTGATTTCCATGTCTTCGCTTGGAAAGGGTGAGCATCGGAACGAATCCCGGCAAAGCTTTGCAGCAAAGCTGGAGAAGCCGGTCCGTCGAAAGCGGCTTTTTGAGTGCCTGCTTTCATGCCTGCATCCGGAATCGCCGGCTCAGGAAAAGAAAATAGAGGAGGGAGCGGATTCCCACGGTTTGAAGGTACCCCGGTCTGCGCGAATCCTGCTCGCTGAGGATAACGAAATCAATCGGCAGGTCGCTCAGAATTTCCTAAAGAAATACGGTTTCCAGGCCGATTTCGTCAGCACCGGTCGACAAGCGGTGAAAGCACTGGAACACACTTTCTACAACCTTGTCCTCATGGATTGCCAGATGCCCGAGATGGACGGCTACGAAGCAACGGCAATCATTCGTGATCCCCAGTCACAGGTTCTCAATCACCAAGTCCCGATCGTGGCCCTTACAGCTCACTCGATGGATACCGACAGGGAAAAGTGTCTCACAGCCGGGATGAACGACTATCTCTCTAAACCGTTGCGGTTTGAGACATTCGGGGCAATGGTCGAACGCTGGATTTCCGGTCGGGTTGCGGAACCCGGAGCCGAACCGGAACACGATAAAACTGATGAGAAAAAGGCGCCGATCTTCGATGAAGCCGATCTTTTACTGCGCCTGATGGGGGACAGTGAACTTGCACGGATCCTGATCGACGGCTTTCTCGGTGACGCAGGAAACCAGATTGTGTCCCTGAAAGAGTGCCTGAGTGCCGGTGATCTCCTTTCCACACGAAGGTTTGCTCACACATTAAAGGGTGCCGCCGCCAACATTGGAGCACCCCGCTTCAGGGCAGTTGCCTCCGAAATGGAAAAGGCGGCCGAGGCGGGCGATGCGGAGAGAGTGGGAGGCTTGCTCCCGGAGTTGGAAGAACAATTTGTACGTCTTGTGGAAGTGCTCGGGAATTATACCGGATCATCCGGAGAAGCCGAATTATGAATATACATGGATTTGGGAACAGGCTGCGCGAGCGTAAATCACACGAGGGAGGCGGTGTGAAAAATACGGTCGTGCTCATTGTCGATGACGATCCGACTACTACTGTCATGCTGAAGCACATACTGCAGCAGGTGGGATTCCAAACGGCGTGCGCAACGAGCGGGGACGAAGGAATTACCCTGGCGCGCTCTCTGCGTCCCGACCTGATCCTCCTGGACGTGCACTTGCCGGACAAAAACGGATTCTCCGTCTGCAGGGATATTCGGTCAAATCCCGAGACCGCAGATACACCGATCATCTTTATTTCGGCAAACGAGGAAGTATCTTCGAAGGTCCTGGGCTTCGAAGCAGGGGGAGTTGACTACGTAACCAAGCCTTTGGCCGGTATCGAAGTGATCGCCCGTGTGAAGACCCACCTTCGGCTCAAGCACGCATTCGATACGCTGGCACGATTGCAGGCGGAACGCATCGAACGCATTGCGGCCACCCAGCACATGATTCTCCCTTCGCCGGCAAGTTTTCCATTCGCCCGCTTTGCCGTGTCCTTCAAGCAGATCCAAGGCGCCGGCGGAGATTTTTACGACGTCATCCCCGTCGGAGACTTCCTTGTAGATTACGTAATAGCGGACGCGAGCGGCCATGACCTGGAAGCCTCTCTCTGGACTACCGCAATGAAAACTCTGCTCCATGAGCATGCCAGGCCTCTTTACGATCCGTCGGAAATCTTGCTCGCCATCAATAACTCCCTCTGCAGCGTTATGCCTGAGGGGCTTTTCTTCACAGTGCTCTATGCACGACTGAACAGGCAGACGGGCAGGTTGACCCTTGTAAACGGGGGCCATCCGCCGGCGATCTGCCTGAAAGGAAACACCGCCACCGTGGTCAGGCAGACAGGGGACGTCATAGGTTCTTTTTCCGACGCGAGCTTCGAGACAACTGAAATGTTTCTCGAAAAGGGGGACCGCTTCGCCCTGTACACGGATGGGCTTCTGGGCAACGGAAGAGAAAGGGAAATTATAGATCTGGCTGAAACATGCCGGGCATTTCGGGAGCTTCCCCTGGAAGCCATGGTGGAAAAGACGGCGGCAGCGATGCAGATGCGGACCGATATCCAGGACGATGTCGTTTTAATGGGGGTTGAGGTGTGAGCCTGCAGCCGGAAAATTCCGCACCGTGTGCATTGGTTCGTGAAATCTCATCCAGCGCAGAGGCTATAGATACTCTCTGTCATGAAGTGAGAACTCTTCTGCGGCGGCTCTCTTTTCCGGGCGAAGTCTTCGCAGTCGAGATGCTGCTGCGTGAGAGCCTCAACAACGCCATGGTTCACGGGCATCAGTGCGATCCGGGAAAGATCATCCGGCTGGAAATCACGATTGGAGGGAAATGGATCGTTTTGCGCGTAACGGATGAGGGCGGCGGGTTCGACCACCGGAAGTATTCCATATCGGTTCCCGATCCGGAGAGTACAAGGGGGCGGGGGTTGGTGATCTATTCTTTGTATGCTCACCGTTTTTCTTTCAATTCCACGGGTAACGAAGTCTGCCTTTGGCGGGCCGTGACAGGAGATGAGCGATCGTGAAAGAATTCGAGTTGAAACGGAATGGTGAATCACTGGGGGTGGTACTCGGGGGAGATCTGACAGCCTCGATGGTTCCCGAACTGAAATCCGCTCTTCAAAAAGCAACCGGGGAGGGAGTGTTGGAAGTCGATTTCGATTTGAGCAACACCGCTTTTATCGATTCGACCGGAATCGGTCTCCTCATTGCCACTTACAACAGCTTGTCCAAAAAAAACGGGACCGTGCGGGTCGTTATGGTCTCCGAAGACATTTACGGCCTGCTCCGGAGCATGCGCCTCGAAAAAAGGCTCTGTGTGGTCAGGCGCTGAGAGGATAATACATGGAAATGCAGGACGACCTCACAAGGGAATTCGTCGCCGAAGCCCGCGAACATCTGGCTGACATGGAGACAGACCTGCTTGCCATCGAGGAAGCGGGTGCCGATATCGACGAAGAACTCGTGAACAAGGTGTTTCGCGCGGCACATTCCATAAAAGGTGGGAGTGCCTTCTTCGGCCTGAGCAAGATCAAGGAACTCGCCCATAAGACCGAGACCGTGCTCGACATGATACGGTCGAGGAAGATGGTTCCGAATCCCGAGATCACGAATATCCTTCTTGCCTCGTTCGACAAGCTCAGGGACATGATCAACAATATCGGCCGAAGCGAGGAGTTCGACATAGAAGAAGATGTCGCGAGCCTTTCCGGCCTTGCTTCCTCATACCTCCCGGAAAACCGGAAGGATTCGCTGAACCGGGTCGCCGTTCTCCATGCAGAAAACGAGCAGGAGACCGTCGGAATTCCTGCCGTCGATCTGGAGCGGGCAAGACGAATCGGCCAGTTTATCTATCGCATAGACTACGACCTGATTCACGACATCGAGCGGCGCGGAAAAACCGTTCTGCAGGTATTTAAGGAACTCTATGAACTTGGCGAAATCCTGGGCTGCAATCTTGATTTCTCGGCCGTCGGGACGCTGGACGATCCTGTCTCGAACCAGATCCCGTTAAGCCTGACATTCGCTTCGATCCTCGAACACGACATAGTCGTGAGCCTGTTCGGGGTGGAAAGCGAGAAGGTCCGGCAGCTGCACAGTACGGAAATGGAGGGGCGGGAGTCGGGTGAAGCGACCGAACCCGCGAGGTCTGTGCCGGAGAGCTTTCAGCCCGATCTTGAACCGGCGGTCGTTACGCCGGCTGCCGAGCAGTTCCGCGAATTCGATGCACCGCAGGGAGCCGTTACGGTTTTCCCCGAAAGCAGGGAACCTGAGCCGAAGCCCGTTCCCGGATCGATTCCAAATGAGAGTACACTGCGGGTTGATGTGGGGCTGCTCGAATCGCTCATGAACCTGGCGGGGGAACTCGTTCTGAGTCGGAATCAACTGCGCGAAGCAGTTGCCAACAACGATCGCCGGTTGCTCGTGGCCAGTGCCCAGCGGATCAATCTCGTCACTTCCGAACTTCAGGATGCCATCATGCAGACCCGGATGCAGCCGATCGGCAACGTATTCGGGAAATTCCCCCGTGTCGTCAGGGACATTGCCCGTTCTGCAAGCAAGGAAATACAGCTCGACATCCGCGGCAAGGATGTGGAACTGGACAAGAGCCTGATCGAAGGCCTTTCCGATCCCCTGACCCACATGGTTCGCAACGCCGCGGATCACGGCATCGAAATGCCCGATGATCGCAGCCGCAAAGGCAAAAAACGTTCCGGAACAATCAGGCTGGAGGCCAGGCACGAAGCCGGCCAGGTAGTGGTGGAAATCGCCGATGACGGAAAGGGACTCGACCCGGAACGCATTGCGGCAAGCGCCGTGAAAAAAGGCCTGATCACCCGGGACAGGCTGCAGGGCATGTCGGATAAGGACAAGATGGCCCTGGTTTTCCTGCCGGGTCTGTCTACCGCCGAGAAGGTCTCGGACCTCTCCGGCCGTGGTGTCGGAATGGACGTTGTCAAAACCAATCTCGACCGGCTTGGCGGGAAGGTTGAAATCGAGTCGGAACCCGGAAAAGGCACCTTATTCCGTATTAAGCTCCCTCTGACCCTGGCCATTATTCCATCTCTGATAGTGACGGTCGGAGGAGAACGTTTCGCCGTCCCGCAAATCAATGTTGTGGAACTGCTCAGAATACGGGCCGAGCAGGTGAAAAGAAGAATAGAAGTGGTCGGCGATGCCGAAGTATTGATCCTGCGCGACCAGATTGTGCCGCTTGTCCGCTTTTCCAGCTTCCTCGGGCTTCTTCCGACTTACATCGATCCCAATACGGGAAGGGAGGAAATCTCCCGGCGGACAAGACTTGCCGACAGACGTTCGCCTCATTCCGAAGTGCCGGCAATGACCGGTACCGGAATGAAGCTGGAAGAACGCCGGCAGTCAGAAGGCAGGCGCCACAGTGCTTCGAGCGATATCGAACTGGTGGTCGTGACCACCGGAACGATGCAGTACGGATTGGTCGTGGACTCGTTCCAGAATAACGAGGAGATTGTGGTGAAGCCCGTCGGCCGCCACCTGAAAGGACTCCAGGAGTATGCCGGGGCCACCATTATGGGAGACGGCAAGGTTGCCCTGATCCTTGACGTTGCGGGTCTGGCCGCGAAAGCCGACCTGAAGCACGTCTCCGGGTCCAGGCGAGCACTGGAACTGGCGCAGGAGGCCGAAAGGGAAAAGCTCCAGGACACGCATTCGTTTCTTCTTTTTTACAATTCGCCTGAAGAGCAATGCGCAATTCCCCTGGATACGGTGCTTCGGGTCGAACGTATTTCCTCCCGGCAAATTGAAAAGATAGGCGGCCGAAGAACAATGCAGTATCGGGGCGCTTCACTCCCGCTTGTTACCCTTTCCGATGCCGCGCAGGTCCAAAATGTAGTGGAGGAGCGGGACCTCGCCGTGATCGTATCCAGTGTGCGCGGCCGTGAAGTCGGTCTGGTTGGGGCGATGCCGGTGGACGTCGTCGAAAGTCACGCGGAAATCGACCAAATTACGCATCGTCAGACGGGCATCTCCGGATCCGCGATAATCCGCGACAAAACGGTCCTGCTGGCAGATGTCTATGAACTGGTCGATGCCGTCTACCCGGAATGGGGAATTGTCAGGGAAAAGCAGAAAAAGGAAGAAGACGAGCCCTTAACCCTGCTCCTGGCTGAAGACTCCGATTTCTTTCGCTCGCAGGTCAGACGATACCTCGAAGAAGGCGGCTACGCCGTTCTGGATGCACCGGACGGTCAGGCTGCCTGGGAAATACTGCTGGAAAACGTCGAATCGATCAAGGCTGTCGTGACCGATATCGAAATGCCGCGCCTGACGGGACTCGGCCTTACGCAGAAAATCCGCTCGGACCCTATGGTCTCCGCGCTGCCCGTCATAGGCCTGACTTCCCTGGCCGGGGACGACGACATCGCCAAAGGCAAAGAGGCTGGGATCACGGAATACCAGATTAAAATGGACCGGGACAAGCTGCTTGGATCGTTGCGAGAGTTCCTTGGCAGATGATCCGGTTCACAAACATAAATTATCCATTATGGGCGTAACGGGCTTCATAAAACGAAGGAGAAGAAGGTGAGCGTACTGACAAACATGAAAATCGGAAAAAGACTCGGGCTTGGTTTCGGCATTATGGTGCTGATGCTGCTCGGAATGATGACCGCGGCGATCTGGGGACTTGCCTCCCTGGACGACTCGATGGGTCAGATAAGCCGGGAGGCGCACGTTTCCAGGCTGGCCGCAGCAGTCGACTCGGATGTGCGGGACATAAACACCAGAATGGCTACACTTATCATGTTTCAGGACAAGGCGAAAAAAGAGGAGGTGCTGAGAGGCCTGCAAACGCTGAGAGAACGATACAAGAAGCGGGTTGACGAACTGAAGTCCCTCACCAAGACCGATACGGGTCGGGAGAAACTGGCGAATCTGGAACAGACCATCGCCAACGGCCGGGATACCAATAACAAGGCCACTGAGTTGTCTATGGCGGGCAAAAATGATGAGGCTCTCAAGGTAATGGCCGAGGGAACCCACCTGATGGAGAAGATATACCAGGCTGTTGATGACCTGGAAGAATGGCGTGGGAAGCGGATGAATGAGATCCAGGAAATGGCGTCGGCCAGCTACTCCAAAATAAGGTTGCTTCTGGTCCTGGTCGGCTCTCTTGCCCTGGTGATTGCCGTTGCTTTCGGCATCTTCCTGACGCGCAGCATTGTCGGGCCGATTCGAAAAGGTGTTGAATTTGCCGCGGTCATGGCTAAGGGCGATATGACCCGGAAACTCGATATCATTCAGAAAGACGAAGTGGGACAACTTGCTGAAGCCCTCAATGAAATGGCCGGGAGTATGCGCGGCATGATAGCCGATATCGACGGCGGGGTGCAAACTCTGGCTTCCTCGTCTGCCGAACTCTCGGCAATATCGGACCAGTTGGCCGGCGGTGTGAAGGAAATGTCCGGCAAAGCGACAATGGTGGCGGCCGCGGCTGAGGAATCGAGCGCAAATACCAATTCCGTTGCGGCCAGCATGGAACAGATGACCACCAATCTAACTTCCGTTGCGAGTGCGACGGAAGAGATGAGCGCCACGGTCGGGGAGATAGCGTCCAATTCGGAGAAGGCGAGGGCGATAAGCAGTGAGGCAACGCAGCAGGCCCAGGCAGTTTCGACGATGATGAAGGAACTGGGTCGGGCTGCCCAGGAGATCGGCCAGGTTACCGAAACCATTACGAGCATATCGGCCCAGACCAATTTGCTTGCCCTGAACGCAACGATTGAAGCGGCGCGGGCCGGTGCCGCGGGCAAAGGATTTGCGGTTGTCGCAAATGAAATAAAGGAACTTGCTCAACAGACCGCTGCCGCAACGGAAGACATCAAGGGCAAGATCGCCGGAATTCAGGCATCGACGGGCGGCGCCATGGCTGATATCGAGAAGATATCACAGGTAATCAGGCAGGTGGGCGAGATCGTTGCGACCATCGCGGCGGCCATCGAAGAACAGTCCGTGGTGACCAGGGATGTGGCTTCCAACATCGCCCAGGCTTCCATGGGAGTGAAGGATTCGAACGAGCGCGTGGCTCAGACGGCTTCCGTCGCTCAGTCCATTGCTCAGGATATTTCCAGGGTCAATGAGACGATAGGCGAGATCAGCCGCGGTGAAGAGCATATCCAGGCAAGCTCCAACGAACTCTCGAAGCTCGCCGAGCAGCTCAGAGTGATGGTCCAGAGATTTCAGGTATAGAAGCTGGTTGCGGCAGTAAACTTCCTCAGGCAGTTGGTCGGCGGTTTCAGGTTAGAGAAGAAAGGATTCTTTCATGGTGGAACACAACGGGACCATCGGGGAGCAGGAGATGCTCGTCTCGACATTTTTCCTCGGAGACGCGGCCTTTGGACTGGATACCGAGCAGGTCCAGGAGGTCGTCCGCGTCGGACACATCACTCCGGTCCATCACGCTCCGGGGTTCGTGCTCGGTGTGATGAACCTGCGCGGCCGTATCTCAACTGTGATCGACCTCGGGGTTAAACTGGAACTCGATCCGACCGAGATAGATTCCGAAAGCCGCATTTTTATCGTCGACTGGCAGGGGGAGCAAATTGGGTTGCTTGTAGACCGCGTTGCCGACGCGATCACCGTGGATCGCGGCGAACTCAAACCCGCGCCCGAGAATGTGCGCGGCATCCAGGGCCGGCAGTTCAAGGGGGTCTTTCAGGTCGACGGACTGCTGTTTGCACTCCTGGATATGGCCGAAGTCCTCAACGGAGAAGCGGGAACCGAAGCGGTTTAGTCAAGGAGAGAATATGCCACTCAGGGTCCTGGTAGCTGACGATTCGGTGCTTTTTCGCCGCATACTTACGGAGGCCCTCTCCACCCTTCCCGATGTAACCGTCGTGGGAAGCGTGCCCAACGGGAAACTCGCAGTGAGACGTGTCGGTGAACTCAAGCCCGACCTGCTTACTCTTGATATGGAAATGCCCGAGATGGACGGTTTAGCGGTTCTCGACGCCCTTCGGCAGGCGGGTGAAGATACCATGGTAATAGTCGTCAGCGCGCTGACGCACCGGGGCGGACGGCTCACCATGAAAGCTTTGGAAAAAGGGGCTCAGGACTTCATAACCAAACCCGATACGGCCGGCGTGGAACAAAGCCGTGCGGCGATCCTTAAGGAACTGGCTCCACGCCTGCGCGCACTTGCTCATCGGCGGGACATAAGGAAAATCCTGCGGCAGGCCCCGAAGCCGGGCGTATCCGAGGCGAGTGCGCCGAAGGCGGCGACAGCCCGGGCGGCCGGGACGCAGAGTCCTGAACCGATTGCCCGACCTGCGCCCCTTCTGAAACCGGAAATGGTGCTGATCGGGGTCTCGACGGGCGGACCGAACGCGCTTGCGCAGATCTTGCCCGAAATTCCCGCGACACTTGGTGTCCCGGTGCTGGTCGTGCAGCATATGCCGCCGATATTCACGCAATCCCTGGCCGAAAGTCTCTCCGCAAAGTGTGCCCTTCAGGTTTGTGAAGCTTCTCATGGGGACAGGGCGGAGGCGAATACGGTTTACATAGCCCCCGGAGGCAAACAGATGCGGCTGGTCGCAGGGCCGGGAGGGCGGAAGATCATAGAAATCACGGACGATCCTCCCGAGAACAACTGCAAACCCGCTGTTGACTATCTCTTCCGATCGGTCGCCAACAACTTTCCCGGGCGTGCAATGGCGGTAATTCTCACGGGAATGGGAAGCGACGGTACCCTGGGGCTCAGGCTTCTCAAGCGTCGAGGCTGCTACATCGTTGCTCAGGACGAAGCGACCAGTGTCGTTTTCGGAATGCCGAAGGCTGCAATCGATGCCGGTGTCGTCGATGCCGTGCTGCCTATGGAGGCCATAGCGGGCCGGATAGTCGCCTCGGTTCGGGGATGCTGCCCATGAGCATTCTCACTTCCGATCAACTCGGCCTCTGGTCGCGTTACGTCTATTCCATATGCGGCATCCAAGTGGACAACTCGAAAGGATACCTCATCGAGACGCGCCTTGGCTTTCTGCTTCGGGAAACGGGGAGCACCAACTTTGCTGAACTGTACAGCAGGGTGAAAGCCGATCCGACAAATGGATTGAAGCGGAAAGTAATCGATGCCATCACGACTCAGGAGACTTCCTTTTTCCGGGACACTTCGCCTTTTGAGTTGCTCCAGCACAAGATCATCCCGGATCTTATCGACAAACGCTCAAAAATGCCGGGCAACGCCGGTCGCGTTCCGATCAGGATTTGGAGCGCAGCCTGCTCTACCGGACAGGAAGTTTACTCGACAGCCATCGTGCTGAAGGAACTGCTTGGGGACCTCAACCGGTACGATATCCGCATACTCGGGACCGACATTTCGGATAAAGCGGTTGCGCATGCCAGCTACGGCCAGTACAGCAAACTCGAAATGGATCGGGGCCTGGGGTCCGACAAAGTGCTGAAGTATTTTACTTCCCAGGGGCAGGTATGGAAGGTTCGCGACGAGATACGCGCAATGGCGGTGTTCAAGACAACGAACCTCCTGGAACCTTTCATGTTTCCGAATAAATTCGACATCATTTTTTGCCGGAATGTCGCCATATATTTTTCCGAGCAGGACAAAATAAAACTGTACAGGTCGATTGCAAAAGTCTTGGCCCCGGACGGTTATCTCATCATAGGCTCGACGGAATCCATCACGGGCCTGTGCCCCGAGTTCGAGCCCAAACGCTACCTGCGGGCGGTGTTTTACCAGTTCAAGGGGGCATGAGGGGGGAAGGGGCCGAAAGATAATGGGCTGGCGCTGCATCAGACCTGTCCGGAAATCGTCATCCCGAGTTCGCCCTTCCGGATTCCGGCTCAAAGGCGCTGCCGAAATGACGTTGTGACACCCCGGCCGTCAGGCTGTTTCCTCACTGCCCTTTCTGCAAGAGTTCTATTTCCTCGGTCCTTGCCGGTCATGTTCGGTGTTCACTAATCATCCGTAAAAAGGTATTTTATAATTCCATTGTTTGGTCTCTTGTCTTCAATTACCGGTTTTCGATTACCGATCCCTGTTTGGAACCAAATTTCACGGAGGAGAAATCGGATGGCATTGGGAAAACGTATCCTCATCGTCGGCGGCGTGGCAGGTGGTGCTTCCTGTGCGGCACGGGCCAGAAGGCTTTCGGAAGATTCTGAAATTATCCTCTTTGAGAAAGGGCCCTTCGTTTCCTTCGCAAATTGCGGATTGCCGTACCATATAGGCGACGTCATCCAAAAAGAAGATTCTCTCATGGTTGCGACTCCCGGCCTTTTCAAGAAGCGCTTCAACGTCGATGTGCGCCTGAACTCGGAGGTCATATCCATCGACAGGCAGGCAAATGAAGTCGCGGTCAAGGATTTAACGACAGGCAACGTCTATTCGGAAAAATACGATGCTCTCGTGCTTTCTCCGGGCGCCGCGCCGGTCAAACCACCGATCCCCGGTATAGACCTTCCCGGTATCTTCACTCTGAGAAATGTTCCGGATACCCGCCAGATAAAGCAGTGGATTGCCAAGTGCGTATCCAGGCGCGCGCTTGTTGTAGGCGGCGGTTTTATCGGACTCGAAATGACGGAGAACCTCGTCAAACTCGGGATGAGCGTCACCTTGGTCGAGGCCATGCCTCAGGTAATGCCTCTCCTGGATGCGGAGATGGTGTCCCCGGTGCATGAGGAACTGAAGAAACAGGGCGTTTCGCTCCGTCTGGGAGACTCCGTGAAATCCTTCGAACAAATGCCGGACGGCTCCATCCGCGCCGGTCTGCAGTCGGGGGCGGAGGAAAATGGAGATATCGTCATCCTTTCCATCGGTGTGCGGCCTGAAGCAAAACTCGCGCGGGATGCCGGGCTTGAGATCGGAGAGCTTGGCGGAATCCGCGTCGATGACGGGATGCAAACGAGCGACCCGAAGATCTGGGCCGTTGGGGATGCCGTCGAAGTTCGCGATTTTATCACCGGGCGGTGGGCACTCATCCCGCTCGCCGGGCCGGCAAATCGCCAGGGACGAATTGCCGCCGATGTCATCATGGGCCGGGACCGCCGGTTCAGAGGGACCCAGGGAACGGCAGTCTGCGGTGTTTTCGAGGTAACGATAGCTTCAACGGGTCCCAGTGAAAAGACCCTGAAAAGATTCGGCATCTGGCGGGAAGAATACGAAAAGATTTACCTGCATCCGTCCCACCACGCATCTTATTATCCCGGTGCTGCGCCAATCAGCCTCAAGCTGATTTTTTCCAGGGACGGTGGGAAAATCATCGGATGCCAGGCGGTCGGAAAGCAGGGGGTCGAAAAGCGGGTGGACGTCATATCGATGGCAATCCAGAACCACGCCACCGTGTTCGATCTGGAAGAAGCGGAACTGTGCTATGCTCCGCAGTACGGCTCAGCCAAGGACCCTGTCAATATGGCGGGAATGATCGCTTCCAATGTGCTCCGCGGAGACTCGGCCCTGGCGCAATGGGAAGAGGTTGCCGATACGCCGGCTTTTGTCCTTGATGTACGGGAACCCAAAGAATTCGAAAGAGGCCACCTGGAACAGGCCGTCAATATACCACTGGGCCAGCTTCGATCGAGAATGGACGAACTGCCCAAAGACCGCGAGATCCTGACCTACTGCCTGGTGGGCCAGAGGTCGTATTACGCTTCGAGAATGCTCGCTAATCACGGATTCAAAGCGAGGACCATATCCGGAGGGTATAAGACGTTTTCGTCGAGAAAGGCGAAGTGATTTGAGTGGACAGGGAACGGCGGGCAGTGAACTGGAAAATAGTCAAGCGCGGTGGGCACTGGATTCAAGTGCCCACTGTGCCGTGAAAGCCTGCTTAGATAAAGTTCACCAGATTGAGGTCCTTCATCATTCCCGTCACCTGGAGGGCTGCCTGAAAAGCCGTCTGCTCCTGCTGAATGGTCACGATTGCGTCGGTCAGATCGGTTTCCTGCAGGTCGGAAAGATTTGATTTCTCGTTCACTTTGATAGTGTTTATGGCCGATACCTGGTTGTCGTACGAAGCCAGCCTTGTGCCTACTATGGTCGATTGCTTGCCGATCGATGTGAAAGCGTCCTGAAGGGTTCCCAGCTTATTGGTTATCGTCGTCGCATCGCCCGTGCGGATTGCTTCCCTGAGGTTCCACATCTCGGTTACGACATTGAGCGTGGTCCCCCCGCTCGTAAAATCCATCACGTCAGGGCCGGTCTGGTTTATCGTCGAAGTCCCGGTTCCCCCCCGATCCGTTCTCACGCTGATGTGGTCCGTATCGCCATTGTATGTTATCGTCCCGGAAGTAAAAGTGTAGGGCGGGGTGGAAGTCTTGGTTCCGCTGAACAGGTATTTGTCGCCATACATCGAGTTGGCCCCGCTTACCGTCTCTTTGATGATTTCGTCCATTTGCGCAACCAATGCGTCTATTTGGTCGGGGGCACTCGGGCTTTGGGAGGATATGGCGGTCTGACGCGCCTGGCTCACCAGGTCCGAAAGATGATTGAGGGCGCTGTCGGTTGCATTATTCCACCCCGTCGCATAATTGATATTGCCGAGAATGGCATCGTACTCTCTCAGACCCTGTTTCACATCCATGGACTGAGCCCATGAGAATGGGTCATCCGACGGGGAATTGAACCGTACGCCCGAAGAAATCTGGTCCGACAGGCGCATCATGCTTTCCTGTTTCTGATTAAGAGAAATGAGGGTCGTCTCTTTTTGAATCGCGAATGAAACACGCATGGTCTTTTCCTCGCCTGATTATCCCATCTGAATAACAGTGTTCAATAATTGCGCGACTTTGTCTATTACTTTGGCCGCCGCCTGATAGACCTGCTGGAACTGGAGAAGGTCAACCAGTTCCTCATCGAGCGAAACCCCTGAAATAGCCT
Organism: Pseudomonadota bacterium; assembly: GCA_023416335.1. The sequence continues at coordinate 29,321 of JAEZHY010000019.1, forward strand.
GCTGCTGTGTCTGGAGTTGCGAACGGAGGGCGGTATTGTAGTCGTAAGTCGTATTTGCCTGTTGTGCGTCGGTTCCGATTTCTTGCTGTATGTCGCTCAGGTAACCTGCCAGTGTCGTTGTCTTCCCGGTAAACGCGATCTGCGTTCCCTGCAGTCCCGCCAGGGCCAGCGCTCGGGTGCTTTCGTCGCTGGAAGTCACACCGTTCAGGAAGGTCGTTGATGCGACGATATCCGTTGCGTTGGCGCCGGTAAACACCGCCGGGCCGCTGTTTGTGCCGTGGAGCGAATTCACCTGGGTAATGAGGGTCGAAGTGAATTCATTCAACCGGTTCATATATCCGTTGATGTCGGTCTGTGCTTCCGCAAGGCCGGCAAGCTCGCCCCCCTGGATCTGCTGGGTGGCGGTATCGATATGCGTAGCGGTTCCGCCCGATACTATCGTGAATGACCCATTTTGATCGGTTGTCGTTATGGTGACGTGACCGCTTGCGTCTTCCGCATAATGTACCGGCATGATCTGGGCAAGTTCCTGCATTGCCTGGTACCGCGCATCCCGCAGATCGTTTGCCTTGTACTGGCTCGTTTCAGTATTCGAGATGGCGTTGTTGTATTCCGCTATCTGGTCTATCAGATTATTGGCACGGGTCCCGGCATCCTCGATCCTGGCAGGGATTTCGTTTGTAGCGATCGTGTTCAACCGGTCGTAGGCGGTCCTAATAGTCTTCGCGAGGTTTTCCGCCGACTTGTAGACATCGGTCTGCGCCGTTGCGTCGGTAGGATCCTGGGCCAGTTTGTCCCATGCATCATAAAAGTCCCCGAGCGCCTTCGAAATTCCGGTGGAACCGTCGTCGGCTACGGCAGCCTGTATGTTTTCCAACTCGGATGCGAGTGCCTTGTATTGCGACTCGTCGGTAACACTTTCCGAAAGCCGCTGTTCGAGGAACTGATCTCTCGCCTGGGTGATTGTGTAAACGTTCGCTCCCGTCCCGAGCCATCCGTAGGTGGAGCGAATTGGAGGATCGGTCTGCAGGACCGCTTTCTGCCGCGCATATCCCGTGGTCTGGGCATTCGAAATATTGTGCGAAGCCGTCTGAATCTGGAGTTGTGTATTCAGCAGCGTCTGCTTCGATGTTTCGAGTGTTAGAGTCAATCCGGCCATGGTTAGATCTCCCGGCAGAAGGTGAGGCCCCTTGCCGGGGGCTGGGCGGATTTCGTTCCATCGAGGTTCGGTCCGTAACTTGGCGGAGAAAAGACCGAAATAAGATCCTGCCAGTGGGAGAGGGACCTTTCAATGAAAAGTCTGTTGGATCGATTCATCGCGTCGATTTCTCTCAGCAGGTTTTTCAAAGGGTCCGAAAGCTTGGCATGAGTACCGTCGGCGCCTTTAAGGACGTTCAGCTGTCTCTGGAGTTCACCGATGGAGAATTCCTTGCGCGGAAGCAGCCGAAGAAGTTCATTTGAAGCAAACCGCTTCAGAATATCAGCCTCTTCCTTCAAGATCAGCTGAAGTTCGAGCGCGGCGGCTACGCAATCAGATTCGGTCGAAGCACTTCCATTCCCGAGAGTGTCGGACCGAAGCGCGCTGTCAGATTCCGGCTGAGCAGATGTCATAATTTTGTCTCCCTGTCTGGACGATTTCAGGGCCGTAAGGCGGTCTGAAAACTCGATCCTAGTCGTGCAGGAAATTCTTTCCCTTTAGGGCAATGTTTTCCGCGAGTTCGTTGGAAATGCTCACCTGTTGTCTCTGCGCCGTTCCCGGATCCGTCTTCATGAGAGCGGAGAGCCTGGTGTAGAGCATATCGCCGAGTCCCATGGACCCGGTGTTGGCCACTTCTTTGGAGATCTGCCCGTCGAACATTTCCTGGTACATCTGGCCGGCGTTTTCAGGTTCCTCAGCCGTTATCACGCTTGCCCGCATCGTTTTCATGAGATAGGAAACCATGACGGATTCAAATTCCCGGCAGCTTTCACGAAGGCGTCTCTTTTTCATGAGTTCCTTCGGGGACGATTCCATTTGGACTATCGGTTTGAGGTTGGTTTCCATTTTGATTATCCCTTCCCTCGATGAGATTAAATCAGCTCGAGCTCAGCCTGCATCGCTCCGGCTGCCTTGATGGACTGGAGGATGTTGATCAGGTCCCGCGGAGTCGCTCCAATAGCGTTCAGTCCCTGGATCACCTGTCCGATCGTCACGCCGCCGCCCACCACCGCAAGGGCTCCTTTTCCTTCCTGAACCTGGATACTGGTTTGGGGCGTCACAGTAGTCTGCCCCTGGCTGAAGGGCAGAGGCTGAGACACGGTGGGCTTCTCGGTGATCTGGACCGTCAGGCTTCCATGAGCGACCGCAACCGGTGAAATCCGGACGTTTTCCCCGATCACTATAGTTCCCGTTCTTTCGTTTACGACGACCTTGGCCGCCACTTCAGGCTGGACTTCCAGGTTCTCGATCCGGGTGATCATCGAGACCATTTCATTTCTCTGGCCTGCCGGCACATCGAGTTTGATGGTTCCCGCATCGACGGCACGGGCGGTTATGCCGGGGACTGCGCCGCTTATCGCAAGCGCCGTCTTGTTGGCGGTTGTGAAATCGGGAGTCTTGAGCACGAGGTCCAACACGGGGAGTTCGGCATATTGAACCGGGACTTCCTTTTCAACGAGAGCCCCTCCACTGACAAAACCTACCGTCGGGTGGTTCTTCTGTACGCTGCTTCCGCTGGCTCCGCCTACCGCGAATCCTCCGGTGGATATGGGGCCCTGGGCAAGTGCGTAGACTTTGCCGTCAGGCCCTTTGAGAGGAGTCATCAGGAGTGTGCCTCCCTCGAGGCTTTTCGCATCTCCGATCGACGATGCCTCTATGTCGATTCTGCTTCCGCTCCGGGAAAAGGCAGGCAGCTTGGCCGTAACCATAACGGCTGCCACGTTCTTTGTCTTTGTCTGCGTCGGGTCTACATGAATTCCCATATTGTCCAGGAGGTTAGCCAGTGTGTTGACCGTAAACTGGGTATTCGTGTTGTCTCCCGTACCGTTCAATCCGACGACGAGGCCGTAGCCGATAAGGGCATTGGAACGGGAGCCCAGGAAATAGGCAAAATCTTTGATCCTTGCCGAATCCGCAGGTCCGGCCGATGCGAGCAGAACGGTTGCAAGACCGACGCAGGCGGAAAGCAAACGCATTTTCGTTTTCATGTGCCTCCTCACCCTGACCTAGAACGGTGCGACGAAGTCCAGGATCTGACCGAGCCATCCCGGCTTCTGGTGCTGGGATACAGGGCCTTTCCCGACCATGAATATTTTGGCCTCGGCAACGTTTTGAGACTGCACCGAGTTGTTCCGGTTGATGTCTACCGGGCGGACGACCCCTTCGAGGATCATCTGCTGCATTTCGTCATTGACCTTCGTCCAGCGGGAACCGCGAATGACCAGGTTTCCATTCGGAAGGATATCGACAACGGTTGCGGTCATGTATGCGGTCAAAGAATCCTGCTTCGTCGTCTGGCCGTTTCCGTTGAAGCCGTTGGAGAACTTGCCGTCATATGGTCCGAGTGCCAGGGCGCCCTTTGGCGACGCAACAGAGGAGCCTACCCCGACACCGGAGAAATTGAACTGGCCGGAGAAGGTTTTATCTCTTGTCGCAATGGTTTGCGCTGCTTTGGATGCTTTCGATTCCTCGCTGATCGTAATCGTAACGACGTCGCCGATCTTCGCGGCCTTCAGGTCGGCAAACAGAGAACCGCTGGCCGAGGGTGCCCAGAGCGATCCGGTCGGGGCAAGAGATGCAGGTTGAGGTCCGGGTTCCGGCAGGGGCATGGTTTTTCCGGCCGACACCAGCTTTGGAGGCGTTAATGAAGCCGCCGGAGCATCGCTTTTCGCCTTCGCAGTGGCACAGCCCGTCAGAAAAATGGCAACCAGTGCGGCTGTCAGGAAGTACAATCCGGTTCCGGAATTTCGGGGAGACCCGTATGTTTTCATCTTTCCTCCTCGCGGCAGGCCTGCGCGCGCATTTAGCGCACAGCCCTCACCGTCTGCCCGTCTAAAACCTTGCAGTAGATGGTCTTCTTCGATGCAACGTTCATAACCGCCAGGGTATCGCCAACCCCTCCATCGGCGTTAACCTGTCCTTTTGCGGTTACTTGAAGCCCGGGCTGGTCATAAACTATGGTTACCGGGTCGCCTCTTTTGAGCACGAGCGGCTTGTCGAGATCCTTCAGCTCGATCTGCTGATGCACACCGATGTTGCGCAGCACCCGCCGGTTTTCAACCTGCTCTGGGCGAGTTGCGAACCGGTCGGCCGAGTCTGTGATGTTCACCTTCTGGATTTCGAGGTCGGCAGAGGTAATCATCTCGTTTTGCTTGAGAGGCCGCGAGGCAAGATAGACCTTGTCGAAGACTTCAACTTTACCGACTACGCCCAGTGTGCGGACCTTCTCGCCGTTTACAAAGAAGTCCACGCTTACCGTGACGTTCCCAATGTATCTTTCCTTCGGGGAAGCCTTCACTTCGTAAGTCATTATCCCGGCGGGAAGCACCGGCAGGCCGGAGAAGTGAATCCTCTGGATATTCATGTCCTGCTGCTTCCACGGGGAATTTTCGGAAATGAACTGTCTGAATATGTCTTCGATCTGTTCCTGGGTGATTTGTATCGATTCCCGTTTCACGATGATCTTGTCGGGGATATCGAGCTTTACGTCCGAGGCGTTCAGGCCGCGGGAGTCGATGAGTTTTTCCAGGTAAGCGCGGAGTTGGCCGGGATCGATGAACTTCTCCGATCCTGCGGTCGGTGCATCGCCGATGTTGAGCCCGCTCATGAGAACTTTCCATTCCGGGGGAAGCGATCCGGGATCGCAGATTTCCGCCAGGGAAACTTCTTTCTGCTTCACAGTGGTGCTTCTCTGTACCCTTATTTCGGTGAGCGGCACAGTGGGGGCACTCCAGGCGGGAGTCGCCCTAAAGTGCGGTACACCCGGCAGGAGCGGAGCCAGACAAATAACAGCTGTAAGCGGCACAACCATGAGCAAACGCATGTTCGTTTCCCCTCTCAGCATCAGCCGTTGACGTTGTTGGCCATGCGAAGCATATCGTCGGCCGTTTTGATTATCTTGGAGTTTGCTTCATAGGCTCTCTGGCTCAGGATCATGTTCACCATTTCCTCAACCACGTTGATGTTCGACGCTTCGAGAAATCCCTGGAGCAGGGTACCCATGCCGTCCACTCCCGGCGCCGATTCCACCACGTCGCCGGAAGCGGGAGTGGGAACGAAGTAGTTGTGCCCTATGGCCATAAGCCCGGAGGGATTCGGAAAATCGAAAAGATGCATGTCAACGCTGGCGACAACCTTGCCTGACGCGTCGGTGGCGGAAAATTTGCCGCCGGGTTCCACTGCGATCGCTACGGTCGCCTTGGGAATCGCGACTTCAGGCTGGAGCCTGTTTCCTTCCGCGTCGCAGATGTAGCCCTCACTGTCCATCTTGAAACTGCCGGCGCGCGTGTAGACTTCCTGGGTGCCCCGAAGGACTTTGAAGAATCCTTTCCCTTCGATGGCGACATCGAGATTGTTCCCTGTTTCCGTGAAATTACCTTGTGCGAATACCTTGTCTACGGAAACGGTCTTTGCGCCCATACCTAACTGGATACCGGTCGGGATCTTGGTGTTGCTGGCCGTATCGGCCCCCGGAGGGACGATGTTCTGGTACATGAGGTCCTGGAAATTGCCGCGGCTCTTTTTGTACCCGGTCGTGTTCGCATTGGCGAGGTTGTTGGCTATTACGTCCATATTCGTCTGTTGGGCCGACATTCCCGTTGCTGCTGTCCAAAGGCTTCTCATTCCTTACCTCCTCCGCGCCTGGTCGATCTTGTTCATTCAGCAGGTCTTATGAGTTTCCCGAAAGCTTGGCTATGACCTGTCCGTCGAGGTCGCGATTGTAGACCTGCATTATTTTCTGATATGCTTCAAAGTTCCGAATCGTCTCCACCATCCGGGTCATTTCTTCCACAGGATTGAAGTTCGCCCCTTCGAGTGCGGACTGCCGAACTGTGCAGCCCCGGGCCGGCACCGGTGCGGCGTCTTTTGTGTCCGGTTCGAAATAACCGTTCCGGACTTTTTTCATGTTGACGCCCTGAGGAAACTGAACAATGTCCAGATCGCCTACAGGGTTGTTTTCGTCAAATATCTGACCGGTTTCCGTGACTTGGAGTCCATTCGTATTTTCAATCGTGACGGGTTGTCCGCTTTTTGCGAGCACCGGGTACCCGTCCTGCGTGACGAGGTTCCTGGCCCGGTTGAGCATCAGGTTGCCTGCGCGCGTATAAAGAGTTCCCCGGTCTGTCTGCACTTTGAAGTAGCCGTTTCCGAAGAGGGCGAGGTCCAGTTTGTTTCCGGTATCCCGAATGGGACCCTGCTCCTGGCTGGTATAGGTGATTTCACCCAGCATATCCTGGAAATGGACACCTTCCTTTTTGTACCCGGGGCTGTTGGCATTGGCCATGTTATTGGCAATGACGTCCAGTCTTCTCTGCTGTTCCATCGAGCCGTATGCAGCCGTGTATATTCCTCTTGCCATGGGATGACTCCTTCCGTGCCGCTTTTATTGCAACGAAGATGCCATCTTTGGCAATCCTCTGGAGTGGCGCGCTGGAAGGGTTTCGGCAGTGTGCTCTTTTCTTAATTGAGGAAATTTCTTCCTGCCTGTCGGCAAGTGCGTGCTTATATTTTGACACTGAGGACTACTCCGGACCGGATCGACAGTCAGTAAAATGGCTCCCGGGCCGCTATGAGCAAATTCAGTTGACTGGAGATATAAGAGCTATACTTTTGCCTGGCCCTGGAGTATTTACATCTCAAGAGACTATCCGGCGTACCTGCCTGAAACATGTGCCCGGCGCCCATCCCTTCCTTAAGGAGAAAAGATGAACATTTATGTTGGCAATTTATCCCCCAAGACGACTGAGGCTGATTTAAGAGAGGCATTTGAAGCATTCGGTGAGGTGGACACCGCCAAGATCATAAAAGACAATGTTACCGGGAGATCACGCGGGTTCGGCTTTGTCGAAATGCCGAACCAGGAACAGGCCCAGGCCGCCATAGCCGGACTGAACGGCCATGATCTGGGAGGATCTGCCCTGACCGTCAATGAGGCGAAGCCTCGGGAAAGCCGCGGTCGCTCCTTCGGAGGTGGCGGTCGTGGCGGCGGAGGTCGTCCGGGAGGCGGTGGAGGTTTCGGAGGAGGAAGAGGCGGCCGTGGCGGCGGTCAGCGCGGGGGAGGGGGCGGCGGCAGGTATTCGTATTGAGCGATATAGCCCTGCTCACCAAACTTCATTGAGCGATTTTCTGCAGATTCAGGATCAGCTCGATTTCTCCAACGGGCCTTTTGAGGTTTTTTGCTATCTCCGCGGCAGAGAGTCCTTTTTTCGCCAGAAAGAGGACCCTCTGCTGGTCGGTAACCTGAGAACCCGTATTCCCGGAGAATAGTGCTGCAGTTGCAGCTTTTTCATTATTCGTCTGAATCAGCGCTTCCAGGCGGCTGCACAGGCTTTGAGCTTCAAGAATACGCTGGTCGAGTTTCACGGTTATATTTTGCAGCAGGTCTTTGCGCCGTTGCAGGTTGGTTTCGAATTCCTTCGAGATGGCATTGGTTTCCTCGATTATCCGCCCGAAGGAATCGAAAATCTCCCGGCTTTTTTTGGAAATGCCGGGTCTGCGGAATATCAGCACTCCGGCCAGCAATCCCAGTATCAGGATGTCCAGGCCGATCTGGAAAAGACTGCTGAGAGAAGACTGATTTTCGAAAATTTTTGCTATTAATTCCATGGGCTCCTTTCGGATGCTGGTGTTTCAGCTTTTTGCACCATTCCTTTTTCAGACGTTTTCGACCTGGGTCAACACTATCGAATCCGCCTGAATTTGAGGCAATTGCGCCTTGATATACTCCAGAAGGTTCTTCTCGATTGTTTGATGCCAGACTCTGAAAGTGTTCTTGGCCAGATTCTGCTTCAGAAGAAAAGAGTACACCGCATCACGAAACTGTACGTTTTGTTCCTTGAAGTTTTGGTATCGCGTGGGACTCTGGAAACCTACCTCCATTCGGAATGCCATCAGGGTCTTGCGCCCGTCCACCTCCCCCGGGATGATGAAATTCAGCATCTCACGGTAGTCGGGTATTGGAATGGGGCGCCTGATGCTGGTGACTGGTTCTTTTTTCGGTTTGGTGAATCCAAGCAAATCTTTGACGGTATCCAGCTTCAGGTAAACGGTTCCAGATAGGAGGAGCAAAAGCATTATCGGTGCTCCGATGAAAGCCGTTTTCCTGAGCCACGGCTTCCTGCTGCCCGAACCGACCTTCACCCGCTGTGCAGAATCCTGTTTGGCCTCTTCTTCCTGAACCGATTCGAAATCCGCTCCCCGTCCGATTTCGGACGGGTCCTGCAATGCGGAGATATCTTCCTGGGAAACCTTGTCCAGTTCATCCCCGGCTTTTTGTACCTGGGATGCCGTGGCCGAATCCCTGTTTAGTATTTTCCTCTTCGGTTCCATTTACCGTCCTCCAAACTCCGATCTACTTCCCGGCAGCGTTCTGCATCGCCGCTCTTTTGGCCTGGAGCGGCCTGAGTTCGCTCTGGGGAATGAATCCCGGCAGATCGTCCGGCTTGAGTTTCTTGGACAGTTTGGTTTTGAGCTTCAGAACCGCCTTCGTGTGGATCTGGGAGATCCGCGACTCCGTGTAGCCCAGCGCCACCCCGATCTCCTTCATCGTCAGTTCTTCGTAGTAATAAAGAGACAGGACGAGTTGTTCTTTTTCCGAGAGCCCGACGATGGCTTCGGCCAGGTGTTTCTGGATCTCTTTTCTGTACGTGCTGTCAAAGAGTTCCTCGGATCCCGCTGCGAGCATGTGGGATTCCCGGTTCTCCTTTATTATCTCGTGAATGTTTTCCGGCAGAAAAGAGATGCCCTTTATCTCGTCGAGCAGCTTGTGGAAATCGTTGATTCCCACATTGAGTTCGGATGCGATCTCTTCGTCTGTGGGATCGCGCCCGAGCCTTTGCTCCAGGGCGACACAGGCTTTTTCGAGCAAGGCGCTCTTTTGCCGCAGCGATCTGGGCACCCAGTCCATCGACCGGATCTCGTCGAGCATGGCTCCCTTGATGCGTATCTTCGCGTAATACTCAAAAGGGATGCCCTGGCTCGAGTCATACTTTTCGATGGCGTCGATGAGGCCCAGTGTCCCGGCGCTCATGAGGTCCTCGATGGAGATGTGATCCGGCAATCTCGAAATGAGCCTCAAGGCGATGTACTTGACCAGGTCGCTGTGTTCCAGGACCGATCGTTCCTTCTCACTCTGCGGGGCAAATGCCTCGCTCGACAAATAGGGATTTTTGCGAACCGGATAAGCTTGTTCCATAAGGTCGTCCATTTCTATTAGACGTTCAAGAGGCGCTTCCAGAAGAACTGAATCGTGCCCTGATTGACTGCGGGCTGAGTCTTCCGGATGTTCTCGGCAACCCGTGCGAAAGCCTTGGAGGCGGGTGCGTCGGGAAACATTTCCAGCAGGGGACGCTGCTGGATTACTGCCTTCGTTACCGCCGGGTCGTGTGGAATGGTCCCGAGGTAATCGAGCGACAGACCGTCAAGGAAGTGGTCGGCCACTTTGCTGATCTTTGCAAAGATGGATTTGCCGACGGATTCGTTTGGAGCGGAGTTGACCAGGATACGAAAATGACGCTCGCCGTGTTTCGAGTAGAGCACTTTGATGAGCGCGTAAGCGTCGGTAAGCGATGTCGGTTCCGGAGTTACGACGATTATCCGCTCATGTGCCGCGAGATTGAAATAGAGGACCGTGTCGGAAATCCCCGCGCTTGTATCGATCATGAGGACATCGATATCGGTTTCCAACCCGTCCAGAAGTTCGAGGAAGAGCAGTTTCTGGTCGTCGGTCAGCCGGGTAAGCTCCTGAACGCCCGAACTTGCCGGCATGATTTTCAACTTGCCGGGACCGTTGATCAGCACTTCGTCGAGTCTCTTCTGCCCGCCTAAGACATGGCTAAGGTTGTACCTGGGAGCCAGGCCGAGCAGGACGTCGATGTTTGCCAGCCCGAGGTCGGCATCCATTATGAGCACCCTCAGCCCGAGCCGGTCGAAAGCCAGCGACAGGTTTATCACTACATTGCTTTTTCCGACGCCTCCTTTGCCGCTGCCGACGGCCATTACCCGCACCGGCTTTCGTCGCATCGGTATTACGGTGGAAACGAAGGGGCCCATATCCGCCTCGCCGTTCCCGTTCTTCCTCAGTCCAACCGCCTGGTCCATTGTTTCCCCCTTCTATGCAATCTGATTCCTTACGGGGAGCAGGAACGAAAGAATCCGTTTCTGAGTTGCCGGTTCGATGTCTTCGGGAACTCTTTGCCCTGTTCCCATGTACGACACCGGGAAATTGAACCGGATCAGCTGATTCAACATGCACCCGTGATGAATCGTTTCGTCGAGCTTCGTGAAAATGAGACTGTTGATATCCATGTTGCGAAAATGAATGATGGTCTGCTTGAGGTCCTCGTCTTTTGCTGTCGCGCTCAGGACAAGAAAATGCGTGAACTTCTGCCTGCTTTCGAAAAGCGATTTGAGGCGGCTCACATGCTCCGCGTCCAGAAAGTTCCTGCCGGTTGTATCGACCAGGATGGCATCGCAATGTCTGTATTCCTGCAGTGCTTTGGCGAGGTCCGCCTTGCTCTGAGCCACGCAGAACGGGATATCCAGGATATTGGCGTAGGTGTTGAGCTGGTCCACCGCGCCGATTCGGTACGTATCCAGAGAAATGATTCCCAGATCGAGTTGGCGTTTCAGCTTGAGATATGCCGCCAGCTTGGCGAGGGTGGTAGTTTTGCCCACACCGGTCGGGCCGAGGAAAGTGAACACATTCCCGGAACCGCTCGAAATGTTTCGAAAAGGCTTCGCAAAATTGATCTTTTCGAGGAACCGCTTGCAGAATGTGTCGAAAACCTGGCGCATGTCGTCTGCCTGGCCGTTCATGTCCGACACGGCCTTGTGCAGGAGCAGGTAGGCCTGCTTTTCATCTATCCCGCGGCTGAGAAGGGAGTGGTATATCTCCGCAAGCGGCTCCTTCATCCGGAGATGGGCGAAATGGTCTTTAGATGAGATCAGAAGCGACAGGAAACTTTTTATTTCCTGCAGGTCCTCCTGAATCTCTGATGAACCCGGGCCGGGAGCGGATGCAGGCGCCGGTTCAGGAGTTGCGGGCGGCTGATCGAATGCCGCGGACACTTCGAATCCGGGTTCTCCCGTTTCGGACAGCGCCTTCCTGCTGCTCAGGATGATCGCATCCGGACCAAGTTCCTTTTTGACCATCGAGAGTGCTTTTTCCATAGTCGGAGCCCTGAACGTCTTAACCTGCATGTTCCATCCTGATTATTCCAACCGAGCGAATCTCAAGCGAATTACTCAGCTCGTTGTGGCTGATCACGGCCACATCGGGCAGAAAACGTTCCAGAAGTTTCCTCAAGTGCCGTCTTACTACGGGCGAGCAGAGCAGGACGGGATGGTACCCGAGGCTGACGACGCGTTTGACCTCATTGCTGGTGGCTTGTATGAACTGTTGTAGGAAACCGGGATCGAGGCTCAGGAAAGTTCCGTGGTCCGATTTCTGGATTCCCCGCGCG